>PLJS01000305.1 GCA_003140315.1 Hyphomicrobiales bacterium | reverse complement strand
CGCGCCGTGATGCCCATCTTCTTGTGGTCGTAGCCGGCGGACCCGCCGGACGCGAACGCATCGCCGAGCCAGAAATGATATTCGGCCGAGATGCCGTTCGCCGTATCCGAGAAGGTTGCGGTGCCCTTGTCGGCCGCGACCACCAGATAGGGATCGTCGCCGTCGTGGCGGATCACGTTGTCCGGCGGAATGACGCCGTCCGGTCCCAAATTGTCGGTGATGTCGAGCAGGCTCGAGACGAACAGCGTATAGGCCGCGGTCCCCTCGGCCTGGATCGCATCGCGCGGCCCGGACGGCAATTGCTTCGGCACGAAGCCGCCCTTGGCGCCGACCGGCACGATCACGGCATTCTTGACCTGCTGCGCCTTGACCAGTCCCAGCACCTCGGTGCGGAAGTCCTGCGGCCGGTCCGACCAGCGCAGGCCGCCGCGCGCCACCTTGCCGAAGCGCAGATGCACGCCCTCGACGCGCGGCGAATAGACGAAGATCTCGTAGAGCGGGCGCGGCAGCGGCAGATCGATCAGCTTGCGGCTGTCGAACTTGATCGCGATCGTGATCTTCGGCTGTCCGCCCTGGTCGAGCTGATAGAAGCTGGTGCGTAGCGCCGAGGTCACCGCGTTGACGAAATGGCGCAGGATGCGGTCTTCGTCCAGGCTCTCGACGGCAATAAGCGCAACTTCGATCTCGCCGACAGTCGCGCTCTCGCGCGCGGCGCGTTCTTCCGCCGCGATGTCGATGCGGGGGTCGAAGCGCAGGTGAAACAGCAGCGTGACCATCGCCGCGAGATTCGAATGCTTGCGCAGCGTCGCCCACATGTAGTCCTGCGAATAGGCGAGACGGGTCTGGCGCAGGAACCGCGAGATCGTGCGCAGCAGCGCCACGTCGCGCCACTGCAGGCCGCCCGTCAGCACCAGGGCGTTGTAGCCGTCGTTCTCGGCACGGCCGCGCATCACCACCGTGAAGGCGGCTTCGAGCCGCGCTTTCGCCGCATCGAGCTCGAAGGCGCGCGCATCGGCGCGCTCGAGCATCATGTCGTGCAGCCACACCTCGCGCATCTCGGCGCCGCCCGGCTCGATCCGATAGGTGCGTTCGTCCACCACTCGGAAGCCCATGTTCTCCAGCACCGGCACGCGCTCGGACAGCGCGATCGGCTGCTCGCGGCTCCACACCTTGAGGCCCGCGCACGCCTTATCCCCGTCGCCGCGGCTGTAGAAGTCGGCGCCGAGCGGACGGATCGGCGACAGCGTCTCGATCTGGCGGATGTCGCCGAGCGCGGTTTGCGGCGAATAGGCCTCGCGATAGCCGACCGGGAACGCTTCGCGATAGCGCCGCATGAGCTGCGCCACCTTGGTTGGTTCGTGCACCAGGGTCAGCGCCTGGGCGAGCCCGTCGCCCCAGGTCCGCACGATCTCCTCGATCGCGTGCTCCAGCGTCGTGCGATTCGGGTTTGGCGCGTCGCCGCCGACCCGCGCGACGATGAAATGCACACGCACCAGCGGGCCTTCGGGGAAGAACGGATAAAAAGCCGAGATGCGCCCGTGATAGGCGTTCGCCAGATAGTTGCCGATCGCGAGGCGGATCGAGGAATCGTAGCGCTCGCGCGGCGCGAACACGAGAATCGAGACGAACCGGTCGAACCGGTCGCGCCGGGCGAGCACCCGCACGCGCGGACGCTCGTCGAGATGCATGATCGCGAGCGCGAACTCGTAAAGCGTGTCGTCGTCGATCTGGAACAGCTCGTCGCGCGGGTAATTCTCCAGGACCGCCGCCAGGGCCTTGCCCGAATGGCTGTCCGAATCGAAGCCCGAATGCCGCATCAGCGCGTCGACCTTGCGCCGCAGATACGGGATCGAGCGCGTGGTGCGCGTATAGGCGGTCGACGTAAACAGGCCGACGATGCGCAATTCGCCGATGATGTTGCCGCCGTCGTCGAAGCGTTTGACGCCAATATAGTCCATATGCACGCGCCGGTGCACGCGCGAGCGCACGTTGGCCTTGGTGATGATGAGCGCCTTCGGCTCGCGCAGGAATTCCATGATTTCCGGCGTGATCGACACCAACTCGCCATCGCGGCGGAGCACCTGAACGTTCGGATCGCGCAGGATGCCGAGCCCGGTCTCGCGCCTCGGCTCGAAGTGCTGCTCGTGCAGCGCGTATTCGCGCAAGCCGAGGAAGGTGAAGTTGTTGGAGACCAGCCATTCGAGGAACTGCGCGGCCTCGGCGATCTCCTCGACCGGCAGCGGCGGCGGGTTGTACTTGATCTCGGCGATCACATCGCCGACGCGCGCCATCATCGGCCGCCAGTCCTGCACGCACAGGCGTACGTCCGCGAGGACCCGCTCGATCCCGTCCACGATCTGGGTCTGGCGCGCGCGGTCCTCGACGCGCTCCAGGTGGAGTTGGATGAAGCTTTCGCGCCGCGCGGTCCCGACGGACGGAGCATCGCCGCGAAACGCGATCAGGCCCCCGATCTGGTCGCGCTCGACCGTGAAGATCGGGTGCAGGACGAGGCGGACCTCGACGCCCTGGTCGGTGAGCTCGCCCATCACGGAGTCGAGCAGGAACGGCATGTCGTCGTTGATGAGCTCGAGGATCGAGACCGTCTTGACGGTTTCGGCGCCGATCGGTCCGCTGCGCGCCTCGAACCGGATCTTCGGCGCACGCGGCTTGCGGTCCTGCAGAAACAGCCATGCGGCTTCCGCGAGATCGGCAAGCTCGCGTGCCTCATAGCGCACCAGATCCTCGGAGGACACGCGCGCAAACAGCGAGGGCGCGAAGCTGTCCGGCACGTCGCGCAGGCTCCGGAGGACGTTTCCGGCCTGCTCGATCAAGCGCCGCGCCGCGCGTTCGTCGTCGCTCGCGAACGACTCCTGGATGTTCATGGCCCTCTCCCGGCGGGCGAAATCGCCGTCGTTGCCGCCCCTTGAGTCTCCCCGATCCGCCAAGTCGCGTCGAGAAGAAACGATACCCCACTCTCGCGCTTTGCGATTTCACCCGCGTGACAGAGGCTGTAGGCTCCCGCAAACAGCCGGGCAAGTCGGGACGGGAGCAAGGACGTGGCGAAAAAGGCGAGAAATTCCAATAAGATGGCCCGCACCATCCACAGGCCCGGAAAGATTGCGGGTCGATCCGCTCTCCGGCGCCGCCCGATGCCCCCGCCTGTGCGCACCATTTCGCCAAAAGCCGCGGAAGCGCACACGATAGCGGCAGCAACGGCGGCCCGTCCGGCGCATCAGGAGGAAGGCCCGATCACCGCGCTGAAGCTGCCTACGGCTGAGCTCTCGCCCGCCATGCAGGCCTACTTCAAGAAATGCCAGGAGAAGCTCGGCTTCGTGCCCAACGTGCTCGCGGCCTACGCCTTCGACAACGCCAAGCTCGAAGCCTTCGTCGCCATGTACAACGACCTGATGCTGGCGCCGTCCGGTCTCTCGAAGGTCGAGCGCGAGATGATCGCGGTCGCGGTCTCATCGCAGAACCGCTGTTACTACTGCCTGGTCGCGCATGGCGCAGCGGTGCGCGCCTATTCGGGCGACCCGAAGCTCGGCGAGCTGATGGTGATGAACTATCGCGCGGCGCGGCTCGGCAAGCGCCAGCGCGCCATGCTCGACTTCGCCGTGAAGATGACGAACCAGTCCTGGGCAATCGAAGAGGCCGACCGCGAGCGGCTGCGCCGCGCCGGCTTTTCGGATCGCGACATCTGGGACATCGCGGCAGTCGCAGGCTTCTTCAACATGTCGAACCGCGTCGCCTCGGCGACCGATATGCGGCCGAACGCCGAGTATCACGCGCAGGGGCGCTAATCCCGTAAGGTCGCGACTGCGCGCGGGGCAGATCACCTTCGCGCGAGCGCATAGGTTGAGCGGCGGACAGAAGTGTCGACTTGTTGCTAGTCTGATCGCGAACCACGGACCGGTTCAAAGAACAGCTCCTGGGAGGCGACCTTGAAACTTGCACTCGCGGGCGGCCTGATGGCCGCCATGATCGCGACCGCTGCACCTGCGCAGACCCAGCTCGTCAGCGAAGACATCATGGTGAAGTCCCCGGATCCGGGGATCGAGATTTTCGTGCGCAACAAACGCCCGGCGAACATGACCTCGTTCCGCCCGGAACGCACCGTCATCTATGTGCACGGCGCGACCTATCCGGCCTCGACGGCGTTCGATCTCAAGCTCGATGGCCTCTCCTGGATGGATTACATCGCGTCGCGCGGCTACGACGTCTACCTTCTCGACCTGCGCGGTTACGGCAAGTCGACGCGGCCGAAGGAAATGGGCGAGGACCCGAAGGCCAATCCGCCGCTGGTGCGGACCGACACCGCCGTCAAGGACATCGGAACGGTCGTCGATTTCGTGCTCAAGCGCCGCAACATCGCGCGCGCCAATCTGATCGGCTGGTCGTGGGGCACGATCACCATGGCGGCCTACACGGCGCAAAACCCGGGCAAGGTCGAGCGCCTGGTGCTCTACGCGCCGGGCTGGATCCGGCAGACGCCCTCGCTCGCCGGTCCGCAGCCGGGCGCCGGCCCGCTCGGCGCCTATCGCACCGCCTCGCGCGAGCAGGCGATGACGCGCTGGATGACCGGCGTGCCCGAGGACAAGAAAGCGACGCTGATTCCGGCGGGCTGGTTCGACGCCTGGGCCGACGCCACCTGGGCGACCGATCCGGAGGGCGCGAAGCAAAATCCCCCGGTGATCCGCGCGCCGAACGGCGTGCTCGCCGACAACACCGACTACTGGGCCGCCGGCAAGCCGATGTACGATCCGGCCAAGATCACGGTGCCGACGCTGCTGGTGCAAGCCGAATGGGATCGCGACCTGCCGCCCTACATGGCGCAGACGCTATTTCCGGTGCTCGTGAACTCGCCCGCCAAGCGCTACGTGATGCTCGCCGAAGGCACGCACACAATCATCATGGAGAAGAACCGGATGAAGCTGTTCGAGGCGGTGCAGAGCTTCCTCGACGAGGCGGGCGGGTCGTAAGCGCTCATTTCCGCGTCTAGACTGCGGCCATGCCGCGATCATTTAGGCGAATGTCGATTGCGGCGGCCGGCTTGCTGGCCGCCGCTTCGTTTGCGGTCGCACAGACGGCGCCGCCCGCATCCGCGCCGATCATCACCAATGCGGCGCGCGTCCTGCCCGTCGTGGCGCGCAACGGCATGGTGGTCGCGCAGGAAAAGCGCGCGACCCACATCGGCGTCGAGATTCTGCAACGCGGCGGCAACGCCGTCGATGCCGCGGTCGCGATCGGCTTCGCGCTCGCGGTCACGCACCCGCAGGCCGGCAATATCGGCGGCGGCGGCTTTATGCTGGTGCATCTTAGCCGCAGCAACGAGACGATCGCGATTGATTATCGCGAGGTAGCGCCGGCGGCGGCAACGCGCGACATGTTCCTCGATGAGCGTGGCGAGGCCGATCCGCGCAAGTCGCGCGATTCAGCGCTCGGCGTCGGCGTGCCGGGCACGGTCGCGGGACTCGCGCTTGCGCATCAGCGCTACGGCTCCGGCAAGTTCACGCTCGCCGAGCTGATGGCGCCGGCCATTCGCCTGGCGCGCGAAGGCTTCCCGGTCGACGACGACCTCGCCGATTCGCTGCCGCGCGCACAGCCGCGCCTCGTGCACTGGCCTTCGAGCGCGAAGATTTTTCTCAGATCAGACGGCGTTGCGCTCCAGAATACCGACCGCCTGGTGCAGACCGATCTCGCGGCGTTGCTCGAAGCGATCGCGGCCGGCGGGCCGCGCGCGTTCTACGAAGGCCCGATCGCCGAAAAGATCGTCGCGAGCCTCGCTGCCAATGGCGGCATCATGACGCTGGACGACCTAAAAGATTACCGCGCGATCGAGCGCCCGGCCGTGCACGGCACGTATCGCGGCTACGGCATCGCCTCGATGCCGCCGCCCTCCTCCGGCGGCGTGCACCTGATCGAGATTCTCAACGTGCTGGAGGGTTTTCCGCTGCGCGACCTCGGCGCCGGATCGGCCGCCACGCTGCATCTAATGATCGAGGCGATGAAGCCCGCCTATGCGGACCGCGCCGAATTTCTGGGCGATCCCGATGTGGTCAAAATCCCGGTCGCGGGCCTGACCTCGAAGCGCTACGCCGCCGAGCTGCGCGCCGCGATCGATCCGGACCGCGCGCGGCCGGCGCAGAGCATCCGTCCCGGCTCGCCCGCCCCCTACGAAGGCGACAACACTACGCATTTCTCGGTCATCGACCGCGACGGCAACGCGGTCGCCAACACCTACACGCTCAATTTCAGCTACGGGCTCGGCCTGGTGGCGGACGGCACCGGCATCCTGCTCAACAACGAGCTCGACGACTTCGCCGCAAAACCTGGCGCGCCGAACGCCTACGGTCTCGTCGGCGGGCCTGCGAATGCGCCAGGGCCTGGCAAGCGCCCACTGTCGTCCATGTCGCCGACAATCGTGTCCCGCGACGGCCGCGTATTCCTCATCACCGGCACGCCCGGCGGCAGCCGCATCATCACCACGGTGCTGCAGGTGATCCTCAATGTAGTCGATCACCGGATGAACATCGCCGAGGCGGTCGCCGCCCCACGCATCCATCATCAATGGCTGCCCGACCGGGTCTTCGCCGAGAGCGGCTTCTCGCCGGATACGATCCGCCTGCTCGAGGCGCGCGGGCATAAGGTCGTCGTTGGGCCGACATTCGGCTCAGCCAACTCGATCCTGATCACGCCGGACGGGATCACCGGCGCCGCCGACCCGCGCCAGCGCGGCACGCTGGCAGAGGGGTATTGATCTTGTGATTCGCACATATATGTGCGAATCTGACGCGCTATGACGGGGCGGGAATTCGAGGCGAGGCTGAGAAAGCTGGGTCGCGCGCGTGGGGTCGCGGTGTCGTTCGACAGCGGCCATGGAAAAGGCAGTCACGGCCGCCTTTATTGTGGAGACCGATTCACGACATTGAAGGACCGGAAGAAGGAAATCGGCCCCGGATTGCTCAACGCAATGCTGAATCAGCCTGGACTCACGAAGAAAGACTTGGAGAGCCGGTAATGGCGTTCGGTTATCGATACAAACTGGAGCGGCAGGAGAACGGCTGGTGGCTGGTGCGCTTTCCCGGCATTCCCGAGGCGCTCACCGAGGGTGAGGCCGCCGAAGAAGCGCGCGCGAACGCACTGGATTGCGTTCTTGCGGCGCTAGAGGGGTACATGAAGGCCGGCAAGCCGTTGCCGCGCCAGGCCGCGAGTCATTCCGGACAAGACCGCGCCGTTTTTCCGTCGCTCGTCACCGCAAAGCTTGCCGTTTACGAGACGATGCGGGAGCGTGGCTGGTCAAAGCTCAAACTCGCGAAGGAGCTCGGCATGCCGGAAAATTCCGTACGCCGGCTGCTCGATCTGCGTCATAGCTCGCACATGTGGATCATCGACGAGGCGCTCAAGACGATGAACGCCGAACTGTCAATTGATCTGCCCAAGGTACGCGTACGTCGCAAGGCCGCGTGAGCGCCGTTAGTGGTTGATCGCGATGAAACTGGAGCGGGCGAAGGGATTCGAACCCTCGACCCCAACCTTGGCAAACGGGCGGTCGCAGCGTCAGCCGACTTTCTTTCCTTACGCGCGATTGCTCTTAGGTACTCCCCGATGCGCGCGCGGCAGATGTCCGACTGACAGTGCTGGCTTGCAACAGGTAGCCCCAAGAGGGACCTGAATGAACCAGCCTTAAACCTAACGACTGTGACCACGGGGTAACCGTCGAGGTGCATATCCGCGGTCGCCGCTCGGCGCTTTCCTGTCCGCATCTGTGACGAGCGGACATTCGTGCCGCCGTTAACGGCTTTATACATCGAACGTCTATATGATAGACAGCAAATGTATATCTTAATTGTCAGAGATCGGTGGTTTATTATACCTAACGGCGACCCTGCCGACGCAAAGAAACACAAGGGAGGACAAGATGAGCTCGTGGAGACGCACGATCGCATGGATCAAGGCCGGTCTCGTGACTTCGATTGCGGCCGTCGCGATGGCTTTCGGATCGACGCCTTCGTCGGCGATCGATGCGGCCCAGTGGAAAGAGGTGGTCGCAGCCGCGAACAAGGAGGGAAAGGCAGTTCTCTACGTCAGCGTCGCGCCGGCGCAGGTCGAAGCCGTGATCACGGCCTTCAGCGCGGCCTATCCGGCGATCAAGCTTGAAGTGTTCCAGAGCCGGGACTCCGTCATTAATCAGCGGCTCAAGCAGGAAATCGGCATGGGCCGGGTCGGAGCCGACGTCATCTTCTCGACCAAGAACAATTTCTACGACGAGCTGAAGAGAGAGAATGGGCTGATCCTGCCGAAGGTCCCCTCGTTCGAGGCGGCAAATCTGAAGACCTACCAAGATGCTGTGATCATCTCGCAGCTTCCGCTGCTGATCGCCTACAACGCCACGCTCGTGAAGGACGAGCCGCGGAACTACGAGGATTTCCTGGGTCCCGAGTTCAAGGGCCGGCTCGGCATTCCCGTCGTCGACGGCTCGCCCGTGACGACCGCCTGGTGGGATTTCCTCCGCAAGACTCATCCGGGCTACTGGGAGAAGCTCGCGGCGCTGCAGCCGAGGATTTATGCAAGCTCGGTTCCACTCTCGCAGGCGGTCGCATCCGGCGAGATCAGCGTCGCGATCCTGGCGTCGCCCGGTTCGATCTCGGCCCTGATCAACAAGGGTGCCCCGCTGAAGATGGTTTCGCCTGACCAGGTCTACGGCATGGACCTCCTGCTCGGCGTGCTGCGCAACTCTCCAAACCCGAATGCCGCGCTGGTGCTCGCGGATTTCCTGCTCTCGAAAGCCGGACAAACCGCGATCAATGCGGGCGGCCTTGGCATCTCGATCCTGCCGGACGTGCCCGGCGCCTTGCCCGCGATGTCGATGGTGATCTCCGATCCGAACGTCGACACGACGGATCGGCTGAAGACGGTCGTCGACGACTGGAAGAAGATATTCGCGCCGTAGCGCGTGGCGCGGCGGCTGCCGGACCGGGCGCTGCCGCCACACACGGCGGCCGCCGTGGCTGGATTTTTCGTCCCAATCCCTTAGCCTTGGCCGGATGGACATCCGTCATCTGCGTTACTTCGTGGCCGTCGTGGAGCACGGCTCGTTTCTCTCCGCCGCGCGCAAGCTTGGCGTCGCCCAGCCGGCCTTGAGTCTGCATCTGCGCAACATGGAAGAGGAGCTGGAGATCAAGCTCCTGAACAGGCACGCGCGCGGCGTTCTGCCGACGGAAGCCGGAGACCGCCTGCTGCAGCGCGCACGGATTATCCTGTCGGAATTCTCGCAGATCCGTTCCGACGTTGTCGGCGATCAAGGGCCGACAGGTGAGGTCAAGGTCGGGCTGCCGGCCAACATCGCGGACCTGTTCGGCGTTCATCTGATCGAGGCAACCCGCTTTCGCTATCCCAAGGTTCGCGTCAGCATCGTTGAAGGGATGAGCGCGTTCCTTCTGCGCTGGCTTGCGGCCGGTGATGTCGACATCGCCATGATCTACGGCGGATCGATGCCGAAGAGCCTCGCGGTGCACCATGCGTGGACCGAAGAATTGCAGATCTTCGCTCCGCCGAAGCCGGGCTACGCGAAGCTGCCCAATCAGCCCGTGACCGTAGCGGACGCGGTCGCGCTGCCTCTCGTGATCCCTGGGGTCCGCCATGGCGTGCGGGCTGTGCTGGAGGCGGCCGCGGTCTCGGCCGGCGTGCCGCTCGAGCCGGCGATCGAGATCGACTCCTACCGGCAGATCAAGCAGGTGGTCGAGCGCGGGCTCGCCTACGGCGTTCTGCCGGCTACCGCGATCCAGCAGGACGTCGCGGCGGAACACTTCGTGACGTGGCGGCTGATCAAGCCGCAGATCGAGCTGAAGGCGTATCTCTGCTACCGGGCGAATCAGCCGCTGTCGACATCGGCGGCCGCGCTCGGTCAGCTCACCTGGGAGGCTCTTCGCGCGATGGTCAAGGAGAGTCTCGGCGGCATGAAGCTCGCCGCCGAGAGCAATCGTCCCGCCGTCAGCACGAACCGGCGCGCTCGCCCCGCGAAGCGCGTCGTCAAGGACGCCGTATGACCACCCGAGTCTCGTGCGAGCGCGTCGATGCGTGCCGGCGCACGCGTCGGATCAGCGATCAGGCTCGCCGGCTGGATGCGACGACGGCCCGGCGGCGCCTGCGCGATGACGCCAGAAGTCGGGCTTGCGCTTCTCCCTGAACGCGGCGACGCCCTCGCGCGACTCCTCGGTGAGATAGTAGAGACGCACCGCCTCCATCCCCAGGGCGCTGCTGCCCGAGATGTTTTCGGTGTCGCAGTTGAACGCGCGCTTGGCGATCGCGATCGCGGTCGGGCTGCGCTCGACCAGCTCGGCGCACCAACGTTCGACCTCGGCGTCCAGCTCGGCGTCCGGCACGACGACATTCACGAGACCCATCGCCAGAGCTTCCTGCGCCGTGTAGCGCCGGCACATGTACCAGAGTTCGCGGGCCTTCTTCTCGCCGACCACGCGCGTCATGTAGGCGGTTCCGAAACCGGGATCGACGGAGCCGACCTTCGGTCCGACCTGACCGAAGATCGCGTTGTCCGACGCGATCGTGAGGTCGCACAGCGCTGCGACGACATTGCCGCCGCCGATCGAATAGCCGCGCACGCGGGCGATGACCGGCTTCGGCACGTCGCGGATGATGGAATGAAGTCCGTGCACCGGCATGCCGACCGCGCCGTTGCCCTTGTAGAGGCCGGCGTGCTGGCTCTGGTCACCGCCGGTGCAGAAGGCCTTGTCGCCTGCCCCAGTCAGCACGATCACGGCGACCTCGTCATCCCATCCGGCGCGCATGAGCGCGTCGATCAGCTCGTTGATCATGACCGGCCCGAACGCATTGTAGACATCGGGACGGTTCATCGTGATGGTTACGACGCGGCCGCAGGTCTCGTAGATGATCTCGTTGTATTTGGGCGTGCTCATCTGGTTTCCTCTTGCTTGAGCGGGTGTTTTCATGTGCCGAGCTTGCGGCGGTCGAGCAGGCGGCGCGGCTTTCCTTCGCGTCCGAGATTGGCGACCTCGGCAAGGTTTCCCTCGTCGACGAGCTCGACAGCGACGCGCACGCCGAGATCGGTGTGAAGCCACCGTTCCAGATGCTCCTTGAGCCCGTCGCGGCTCGCCGCGTCGCGCCGCACCTCGACCTGCACGGTCATCTCGTCGCGCATCGCGCCGTCGGCGACGCGGCGGTCGGCGATGCAGAACCACTCGCCGGTCGTGCGCGGATCGCTCTTCACGGCCGGCAGGCAGGCCATCGGATACACGTTGACGCCGCGCAGCTTGATCATGTTGTCGCTGCGGCCGAGGAGCTTGCTCATGCGGCGAAAGCAGCTCCCGCACTCGCAGCGATCCGTATGCTCGATACGGACGAGGTCGCGAACATTCATCCGGATGATCGGAAGGACCCGCCGGTAAAGGATGGTGACCACCAGGTTGCCGGTGACGCCTGGTCCCACAGGCTCGCCGGTGTCGACATCGACGACCTCGAAGATCGTCGCGTCTTCCATCAGATGAAGGCCGTTCTGCTGCTTGCACTCGAAGCCGCCAAGTCCGAACTCGTGCAGCCCATAGTGATCATAGACCGGGCAGCCCCAGGTGGACTCGAGCTCCGCGCGCAGGGTGTTGTTGACATCCGGGCCGAGGAACGATTGCAGGAAGCGCAGGTTCAGCTCGCGCACGTCGCGGCCAAGCTCCTCGCGGCAGACCTTGGCGAGGTGGGTGAGATACTCCGGAAAGCTCGTGAAGATGTTCGTGCCCCAGGCGAAGGCGAGCTCGAGCTGCCGGCGCGACGGCATGACGACGCCGCTGCCCGTCGTGAGCGGCAGGATGCCCATGTAGTCGTGGCAGGCCTTGTAGACGCACCAGCCGAAGTTCGCGAGCGACGAGGTCGCGGGATTCTGCAGCACGTCGCCGGGCCGTGCGCCCTGGATATAAAGACCGCGCGCGAAGCTCAGCCCATTCATCTCCCATTCGATCGGTCCATAGAGCGTCGGACGCGGCATTCCGGTCGTGCCGCCGCTCGTCTGCAGCTTGCGCGGCTCGTGCCCTATGCCCGCCGTGCCTTCCGCGTGGATCAAGCCGAACGGCGGGTTCTCCGCCTGATCATCCTTGATGTCGTCGGAGGTGAAAACCGGCAGCTTGACGATGTCGTCGGCCGAGCGGATGTCGCCGGGCTCGATGCCGGCGGCCGACCATCGGCGGCGATAGAACTCATTGCCCCAGGCGTGCCGCATCAGCGCAAGAAAGCGGCTGTTCTGGCAGGCGCGGGTCTGATCGGCCGACCACCGATAGACGGTACGCTCGTACACGTCGGGAACCGGATATTCCGAGAAGAACTCGTCCCAATCGATCGAATGCTGATAGATCGGCAGCGAGGATCGCCGCTCCGAAGCGTGGACGGTGGACACGTTATGCATGTTTGTTGAGCCTGATTCCTTCGTGGGCGTGCGGCATGTGCGGACGCGGGGCTGCTTGCGGCTAGCCAGCGAGCAGCACGCCGCGCGAGCGCGCCGATCGCATGCGTTGGCCGATGATCTTTTGGTATTCGTCGCAATTGTAGAAATCCCTCGCCCGCTCGATCGAGGGAAACTTCACCATCACGAGGGAGACGGGCGTCCACTCGCCTTCGAGCGGCTCGATCTGCGAGCTGTTGATCATGAGCGATGCGCCGAACGCCGCCAGGATCGGCCGCGCGTTTGCCGCGTACGCGTCGAACGTCGCCCGGTCGAAGATATCAAGCTCGAAGAGCAGATAGCCTTCCGGAGTCCTTGTGGACGCAGCAGCGTCTGTCATGTCGTCATGTCCTTTCCGTCGACCGGCGGTCGCCGCGAAACGCCGCGGTCTTCGCCAGCCGTCCTGTGGGCTAACCCTTCGCCTACCGACCGCCGAAGACGGCGCGCCATTCCGCGTTGATCTCCTTGACGCGGGCAGTGTCGTAGACCTTAGTGTCGAGCAGCACGAAGTCCTTCTGGGGGAGAGCGCCCGGCACGTTGGGTGAGTTCGCCATTCCAAGGCCGTCGCCGTTGAGCGCCTGCTGACCTTCCGGGGACGCGAGCCACTCGACCAGCACCTGCGCTGCCGAGGGGTTCTTCGCGTTCTTGAGGATCTGCGCCGCAAAGGTGCCGCCGACCGCGCGCGCGTCGGTCGGAGAGACCACCTTGATCGGCGCGCCCTTGGCGACCAGCGGCGTGAGCGCGGGCGGCACCCCGTACATCGCGATGCTGACCTCACCGGAGGCGACGGCCTGCGCGAGCGGGACGGAGCCTGGATAGATCTTGAAGCTCTTCTTGGCGAGCTTCGCCCAGTATCCGTCGATGTCCTTGCGCAGGATGTCGTAGTACAGGGCGGCGCCGCTTCCCGACTCCACCGCGGTCAGGCCGACGACATAGTCCCGATCCGGATCGACGACGTCGGCGAACTGCGCCGGCGCCTTCTTCACGACATCGGAATTGTAGGCGAGCACGACGTAGTAGGACGCAACGACCGGCGCGTAGTCGCGGTAAAGGAAACGGGTCTGCGCAAACGACGTGGCATACTTGCCGGCCGGCTTGATGATGTTGCCGTTGGCAAGCTGCTCGTCGATGAAATCCATGTTGGTCATGATGAGGACGTCCGCGCCCTTGGCGCTGACGGCCTGCTCCTGCAGGATCTTCTGGGTCAGGATGTTCTCGGTGTTGCGCGTCACCTGCAGCTCGATGCGGGGAAAGGCCTTCGCGAAGGTGGCAGAGACCCGCTCGACCTGAATCGGAAGTAGCGAGGTGTAGAGCGCGACGGCGCCCTCCTTCTCGGCTGCCGCGATCGTGCCTTGCCAGTCGGCCGCCGCCGCGCCCTTGCCGGCCGGCAGGACGAGCAGGGCGGCACCTATCGCGAGTGAAAGCAAGCTTCTGTGCATCGACGTTCCTCCGTTTGCGTGCGCGTCCTCAAAGCGGCCGCGTCTCATGACCCAGGCTGTTCCGTTTCCTGCTCGGCAAAGACCGAGGTGTCCTCGCGTGGCACCGCGACCGCGATGCGCTCGCCGATCGCGCACGCGCTGCGCGTGTCGATCGCCGCCGTGAGAAGAAGGTCGCCGGCCCTGACGACGTATTGCGAGATCTCGCCGTGGAAGGCCCGATCGACGACGGTCGCGTCCCTCAGCACCAGCGCGCCGGCCTCCTCCGCGCCAGCAATGCCGGTGTCGGGGACAAGCCGCACGCTTTCGGGCCTGAACCGCGCCACGCAATTGCCGCTCGCGGGAACGCGGTCGAAAAACGCGCAATTCCGCAGCGGACCGGCGCTGCTTTCCCAGTGACCGTTGCGTTGCGTGAGCTTCACGCTGTTCGACATGCCCATAAACGCCGCGACGTATTCGGTCTGCGGGCGGAAATAGATGTCCTGCGGTGATCCGGTCTGCTCGATCCGGCCCTCGTTCATCACCGCGACCCGGTCGCCGAGCGCCATCGCCTCGACCTGGTCATGCGTGACATAGACACCCGTGAACTTGGTCTCGCCGTGAATGAGACGAAGCTGCGTGCGCAATTCGACGCGCAGAAGCGCGTCGAGATTGCTCAGCGGCTCATCGAACAGGATGATGCCGGGATTGGCCGCGAGCGCCCGTGCGAGCGCAACGCGTTGCTGCTGCCCGCCGCTCAGCGTGGCGGGCAGCCGCTCGGCATACGCCTCGCAGTGAACGAGCCGGAGCATCTCGATAACGCGCGCGCGGATCGCGTCTTTCGACCAGCGCCGCGCCTTCAGCGGATAAGCGACGTTCTCGGCCACCGACATGTGCGCCCAGAGGGCGAAGCTCTGAAACACCATACCGAGGTCGCGCTTGTGCGTCGGTATGCTGGTTCCTTCCGCACTGTCCCAGACCGGCGCGCTCCCGAGCGCGATGCGCCCCTCGCTCGGCTCGATCAGGCCGGCAACGCACCGAAGCAGCGTGGTCTTGCCGCTGCCGCTCGGGCCGAGCAGGACTAGCAGCTCGCCTGCCTCCACGTCGATGCTGACGTTGCGCAGCGCGCCCTTTTCGTCGGCGCCGTTGCCGTATCGCTTCGAGACATTGCGGATGGTCAGCGACTTCATGATTCGCGCGTCCCCACCTTCCTGAACGCATCGCCGCCGCCGAAGATCAGCATGCTCGCGACGCCCGCGACGGCGACGCCGACCATCAGCACGGCGATGACCGCGACATTCGGATAAGACCCGGCGAGATACTGGTCGTAGAGGACGCCGCCGATCACCTGGACGCTCGCGGTGCGCACGAGCAGCGAAACGCCGAACTCCTGGAACAGCAGGATGCAGATCACGGCGGCTGCCGCGCTGGCGCTGCGGCGCATCAGCGGCACGGTGACATGAAGGAATGTCCGGATCGGACCGGCACCGCTCACGCTCGACGCCTCCCACGGCTCCACCCCGAGCGACATGAGCTGCGCCAGCAGGAGGCGGGTCGAATACGGGATCATGATCGTGCAATAGGCGATGACGATGATGGCCTTGGTGCCGTAGAGCATGAATGGCGGATTCGTGTAGGCGAACAGCAGCGCAAATCCGAACAGCACTGCCGGTAGCGCGTAGGGAAGCAGGATGAGGATATCGAGCACGCGCGCGACGAAGGCGGGCGCGGCGGTGCGGAAGGCGAGGATGCGCGCCGCCCAGTAGCCTAGCGGCAGCACCACGAGCAACGTCAGCAGCGCCGAGACGATGGTCGTCTGGAATGCGGACAGCAGGTACGGATTGGACAGGATCGAGGTGAAGTTCGCGAGCGAGAGATTGTCGAACCGCAGGGCGCCGCTCCAGAACGGCGTGAACGAGGTATAGAGCAGCGAGCACAGCGGCAGCATGATCGCCAGCACGCCGTAGATCGCGATCGCGGCCGCCGCCCACCAAACCGGTTCATAGGTCGTGTGCCGCTGCGCGCGCCCGCCGATGGTCATGTAGCGGCGCGGATCGCCGATCACCCAGCGCTGCGCGACGAGCACCAGCGCGCCGGCGAGCAGCAACGGCAATCCAAGCGCCGCGACCTCGGTGAACGGCACCGGAAACACCTGCAGCTTGTAGAACATGTTGGTGGTGAGAACGTCGATCCTCGCGGGCCCGCTCAGCAGGATGACGGTGGAGAACTGTCCGACCGCGAGCATCGTCACGATGCCGCCGCCATAGGCGAGCGATGGCCGTAGTTGCGGCAGCGTGATCGTGAAGAAGATCTTCACCGGCGAGGCGCCGGCGATCGCGGCGGCTTCCTGGAGATCACCGCCAATGCTGCGCATTCCGTTCAGCACGAACATGAAGATGAAGGACGACAGCAGAAGGCCCGATATGAACACGATGCCGGAGAAAGTGTAGATGTCGAAGGGGCCGTTGGTCAGGTGCTCGAAGATGGGTAACTTGCGGAGCAGGACGTTGAGGTATCCGACACGCGGGGTGAGCAGGAATATCCAGCCGATCACAGCCGCAATCGCCGGAATGATCAGGGGGACCAGCGGGATGATCGACCCGACCGACCGCCACCGCGGCGATAGCCTGAGCACGCATAGCGCGAGCCCGGTCCCGACGACGACGGCGAACACCAGATCAGCGATCGCGATCGCAACCGTATAGCCGATGGTCCTGCCGATGCCGGTCTCGGAATAGGCCGAGACGATGCCGTTCCATCCGCCGGCAACGAAGCTCTGGATCTGGAACGTGGCGATCGGCCACAACACGCCGAAGGCGACGATCAGAATGAGCGGCAGCCACGACGACAGAGCCTGCGCATGCCGGCGCCACGCACCCGCCCGTAAAGGAGGCGCCCAGGTCTCGCGCCAGCGGTCGACGCCTCCGGTGCGTTCGTAGCTCATCGGCTCGGCTCGCTCCCGCGCGGCGGCCTGCGCAACGACGAGGCGGCAGCACTACGTTCGGGATGAAGACGAGCTTTCGCGCCCGGTCCAGCGAATGACTCGACAAGACGTGCGACTCTGAGCACAGACGCTTCTCCCGTCGATTTTCTTAGCGACAACCGGCTATAATATAATGTTATTTATAGACTTCATGACATACAGTTTATGTATATATCGGATATAGAAGCAGTATAGTCTACCAACAGGAGCTGCCCGCCGGGCCTCCAACGACCGATGCCGCTGCTCGCTGCTCCTGGATGGCTCGCGCGGTGTCGTCCGGCGCGGCCTGGATTTCGGCGCGGCCCTTCATAGCCTCGGCGACGCGGTCCTTCGCCAAGCTCGCGGTGACGGGCGATGGCCCCGACTACTGCAAGGTAGGTCGCTATCCGCTCTACAGCCCTGCGGACCTCGACGCCTGGGCAGCGTCGAAGCTGCAATCAAAACGTCGCCAAGCGCGCGACGGTGCGAGGATCACGACGGTCGCGGGTTCGCGATGTCCGCGACATGTCCGGTCTTCCCTCAATAGCGGTCGTCATGCGCCGTGCCGCGAACGGTACCGGCGCGATCACGCCTTTCGTTGAAGGTACGGAAGTCGTCTGATATTATTCTGAGGAGAAATTTTGCGCTCTTGAGCTGGGGTGGGGGCGTAGGCGGTGCGAATTCTTTGCTGTCTGATCCTCGTGCTCGCGAGCCTCGGTTCCGCGTATTCGGCGTACGCCCAACGGTCGGGTCGGATCGGTCTCTTTATCGGAAACGCCAACTACCCAGACGCCAGCACCCCGCTGACGACGATCAAAGACGCACGTGCCCTTGCGGAGGAGTTTCGCCGCCTCGCCTTCGAGACCGACGTCAAGGAGAACGTCGGCAAGGAAGAGATGCAACGCGCGATCGACGCGTTCCTCGCCAAGGTCAGCAAGGACTCGGTCGCGGTTTTGTACTTCGGCGGATACGGCCTGCAGGTCGAACGCCAGAACTATCTCGTTCCCGTCAACGCACAGATTTGGAACGAGAGCGACGTAAAACGCGACGGCATCAGCATCGAGTCGATCGTTGGCGAGATGGACCGTAGGGGCGCTGCGGTGAAGATCATCATCTTCGATGCCGCGTATCGCAATCCCTTCGAGCGGCGATTCCGGGACGTTCCGGCGGGTCTCGCGGCACTCGACGCACCGCCAGGAACGCTCGTGATCTATTCGACGGCTCTCGGCGGCGTGATGAACGGCGGGAGCGGCCAAAACGGCCTCTTCGCGGGCGAACTGATCAAGGAGATGCGGGTTCCGGGCAGGCGGTCGGCGGAGCTTATCTTCAACGACACGCTGCGAGGCGTGTCCCGTGCGTCCAACAACCAGCAAATTCCGTGGATCGCCTCGTCGCTGGCGGACAAGTTTTCTTTGACCCAGACACCGGCGCCATCACCGTCCCCCGCGCCGACGCCGTCGCCGGCCCCTGCGCCATCACCGCCCCCCGCGCTGACGGTGCTGGAGGGACCGCGGCGCGCGTTTATCGGCATCAGTTACCGCTTCAGCACCAACGCGGACGCAGAGCGCGTGAAAGCCGGCGCCAGACGCGGCGCGTTTGTCGTCGCCGCGCCGCCGAACACGCCCGCGGCTGAGGCCGGTATCCGTGTCGATGACCTGATCATGCGCGCCAACGGGCAGGACCTTAATAGAACGGAAGATCTAAATCGGATTACGCGCGAGACTCCACTTGGTGAGGTTATCCGGCTTGCGGTCTTCCGCGACGGGCGCGCCGAGGAAGTCAGCGTGAGGCCGATCTCGATGGAGGAAGCCGCGCAACGCGGCGTCGTCTCCGCGATGACGGCTCTCGGCACATTCTATCGCACGGGTGAGGGCGTACCGCGAAACTATACCGAGGCGCGCAAGTGGTTCGAGAAGGCCGCCGCCGTCAAAGACTCGATCGCGATGTGGAGCTTGGGCCTCATGTATCGCAACGGCG
>PLJS01000131.1 GCA_003140315.1 Hyphomicrobiales bacterium | reverse complement strand
CGAAGTGGCTTCATCGACCGGCTCTACGGTTGATAGCAATCAGACCGATATCCTCCCGACGTCAATGTCCCCTCTGGGTCATGAGCGCCGATTCAGCGATGTCCGCGATAGGTCCGCTCTTCCCTCGATAGCGGCCGTCGCACGCCGTGCCGCCAACGGTAGAGAAGGGCCAAAGGCCGACATGGGCTGCAATCGATACCGCCTGAACGGCGAGCTATTATCTTCTTGGTTTGGCCAAGACGCGGGTGTTCTCGAGGCCCGTTGATCCCTTTCCACGAGAGAATTAAGTCAAAGTGATACCAAATCTAAGCGCTTTCTTAGGTTGGGCGGGTGTACTTTTCATGTCGAACGAATCTGCCGACGATCGTACATCTCTGGTCGTTCTTGCACATCGAGTCAGAGATTGCTTTTGTGCATCGAGTCAGAAAATGCGGCATAAGCTGAACGGCGGTTCGTTGCGAACGCGCTTGCAACAGCTCGCCAGGGGAATGTGTGGCCTCCTGACGCTCGGCGTTATGACGACACCGGCCTTGGCCCAGACCGACTACCCGACGCGAACCATCACGCTGATCGTTCCATTCGCCGCCGGTGGGCCGACGGACGTCGTTGCCCGCATCGTCGCGAACCACATGTCCCGCACCCTCGGCCAGCAGATCGTGATCGAGAATGTCGTCGGCTCCGGCGGAACGACAGCCGGTACACGGGCGATGCGGTCACCGCCGGACGGCTACACGATCATGATGGGCCATATGGGAACGCACGCGGCCGCGGTCGCGCTCTATCCCAACCTTGCCTATAACCCGTCCAGCGACTTCGAACCCATCGGCATGGCGGCCGGCATGCCGGTGTTTATCCTCGCCAGGAAGGACTTTCCGGCCAAAGACCTGAAGGAGTTCGTCAGCTACCTGCGCGACAACGGCTCCAAGGTCAACATGGCGCATGCGGGCGTGGGCTCGGTGGCATTTGCCACCTGCCTGCTGCTCAACTCGAGCATCGGCATGCGGCCGGCAATGACGCCTTTCCAGGGCACCGGACCCGCAATGAATGCCCTGGTCGCGGGCCGCGTCGATTACATGTGCGACCAGGTCGTCACCGTCGTTGCTCCCGTCAAGGCCGGTACCATCAGGGCCTATGCGGTCGGCACTGCCAAGCGCAATCCGGCTCTGCCCGATGTCCCAACGTCGATCGAGGCGGGACTGCCTGAATTCCAGGCTTCCGCCTGGAATGCCTTATTCGCCCCGAAAGGAACGCCGCAGTCGATCATCGTCAAGTTGAACGCCGCCCTCGGCTTGGCACTCGACGACAAGGACACGCGCAAGCAGCTGCTCGATCTCGGTGGCGACATCCCCAACGCCGACGGAAGAACGCCGCAGGCCCTCGCCGCATTGGTGAAGAGCGAAATCGCCAAGTGGACGCCGATCATCAGGTCGGCGAGTCCAGCACACTAACGCGCGGTCAATCGTCGACCAAGGGCGTCGACCGCGGACCGGTATACCGCTGGAATAGCTGCATTTTCAGCAAGGTATTCATGTTGTTTTTATGTGTTTCAGGCATAACGGATGGCCACGCGAAGAGTTCGCGAGCGGGTCGATTGTCGAGTGAAAACCACAAGCCACTGGCAACGACGCCTCGGTCCACCCGCGCGCGCAATTGAGTCGCAAGCCATGTCCAACCGCCTTCTGGTCATCGACGACGCCAACCTCCATCGCGCGATCCTCTGCCGGATCGGCGAGAAGGCTGGCTTCGAGGTGATGCCGGCCGCCTCATTCGACGAAGCCGCGAAGCTCTTGCGTGCGGGCGAATTCGACTGCGTCACGCTCGATCTCTCGCTGGGCGACCGAGCGGGCGTGGAGGTTCTGCACCTCCTCTCGGTGATCAAATACCAGGCGCCGATCATTATCATCAGCGGCGCCGAGGACGCGGTGTGCGAGGAAACGGTCCGGATCGGAAAGACGCTTAACCTGAATCTTTGCACGCCAGTGCCGAAGCCCGTCGACCTCTCGGCCTTGCGCGAATCGCTCGCGCGCATCCGACAGCAGGCCGACCTGCAGAAGCTGGCCCGCGCACCTGTGTAACAAGCGCTATCCGCCGCTGACGCGGCCTCTCGTAACCAAGCTTCGACGATGAAGTCACGCCGCAGGCGATCACTCCGTGCGCTCGGCCTCGCCAGCTTCGCGCTGATCGGTACCATTATCGGCACCAATGCAATCTTTCTGAGCAATCTGCGCGAAAGCACGTTGCTCACGGCGGAGGCCAACCTCGCTCGCTTCAGCCTCACGCTCGCGGAGGAGGCGGATCGCTCATTCAAATCGCTCGACCTCGTGTTGTCGAGCGTCGGCGACTATCTCGGCCGCAAGGGCGTCACCGACAGCGCGTCCTATCAACGCATGATGTCCGACCAAGAGACGCATCTCTTGCTGAAGGAGAAGATCGCCGGCCTGCCTCAGGTCGACGCCCTGACGATGATCAATGCGCAGGGCAAGTTGATCAACTTCTCGCGCCACTGGCCGATTCCCGACGTCAACATTGCGGATCGCGACTACTACAAGGCGCTGAAGGCCGACCCCAATCTGGAAACGTACATCAGCGCACCGGTTCAGAACCGCAGCAGCGGGACCTGGAACGTCTACGTTGCCAGGCGCCTGAACGACCCGAATGGCGAGTTCATGGGCCTGCTGCTCGGCGCGATGTCGTTGCAGTACTTCGAGAACTTCTTCGGCTCGACCTCACTCGGAGGCAGCTCCATCTCGTTGATCCGTGAGGACGGCATGCTGCTTGCGCGCTATCCGCACTCTGACGACATCGGCACGCGGTCTTCCGGCGCCGGTCTGCGAGCGCTGGCTGGCGGTGGAATCATTCGTGAGTTGAGCGCCAGCGACCAAAAGATGCGAATCCGCTCAGCGCGGATGCTCCCTAACTATCCCGCACTGATCGCGGTGACGCAAACCGAAGAGAGTGCGTTGGTCAGCTGGCGCAGCATGGCCGAGCTCTTGAGCGCCATGTCGTTGGCGAGCACCATCGTCGTGCTGATCGCCGCGTTCGTGATCGCCCGTTGGTGGAAGACACAAGAACATTTCGCCCAAGCCGCCGAAGCGGCGAATGTGGCAAAATCGTCCTTTCTCGCCATGATGAGCCATGAAATCCGCACGCCGATGAATGCCGTGCTTGGACTTGCCTCAACCTTGCTGGAAACCAATCTGGACGACGATCAGCGAAGCTCCGTGCTCGCCATCCACGACTCCGGCGACAATCTGCTGGCTATTCTCAACGACATTCTTGATTTCTCCAAGCTCGAGGCTGGCCAGCTGTCACTGGAACGCATCGCGTTCGCGCCCGAGGCGCTGGTGCGGAATTCGCTGAGCATCATTGAGCCACGCGCGACAGCCAAGGGCCTGGCAATCCGGTGCGTCAGCGATCCGGTTCTTCCGCCGGCGGTCGAGGGCGATGCCGGCCGCATTCGTCAGGTGCTTCTCAACCTGCTCTCGAATGCGGTGAAGTTCACCGCAACCGGCGAGGTCGTGGTGTCCATGCGTTGCCTCGCGCGAAAAGATGAGCGCGCAACCATCGAGTGGGCGATCAGCGACACCGGAATTGGAATCGCGCCCGACAAAATCGGAACCCTGTTTGCAAACTTTGTCCAGGCAGACAGCTCGATCAGCCGCCGCTTCGGTGGCTCCGGGCTCGGATTAGCGATTTGCAAGCGACTCGTGGAACAGATGGGTGGCGAGATCACCGTGACCTCGACGCCGGGGCGGGGCTCCAACTTCCGGTTCAGCTTGACGCTTCCGGTCACCAAGGAAGTAGCGCCGCCGGAGCACGACGATCAGACAATCTACGCCAAGCTCAAGACGAGGATTGCGGCGCTCGGCCATCCGCTTCGCATCCTGATCGCAGACGATGACCCAACGAACCGCCTCGTCGCCGCGAAGATGCTCAAGGAGTTCGAGACCCAGAACAGTATGGCATCCGACGGTGCCGAAGCGGTCACGGCCGCCTGCCGCTTCAACTATGACATCATCCTGATGGACGTTCGCATGCCCGAAATGGACGGGCTGCAGGCGACGCGTGCCATTCGCGCGCGCGGGGGCCGGTTGCAGACCGTGCCGATCATCGCATTCACCGCCAATGCCTATCCCGAAGACGTTAAAGCCTGCAGCGAAGCCGGCATGAACGACTTTGTGATCAAGCCGGTGCGCAAGAAGGTCATGGTCGCGGCGATTCTACGCGCGCTGTCGAGCCAAGCGCCGACCGCCGATGAAGCCCCCCCGCTGGTGCCCGCAGAAACACCGTCAACCGGCATCCCTTCGCCGCTCGATCGCGAGGCCTTCGACAATCTGGTCACGGAGATCGGCGAAGACTCGGCATTTGAAATGCTCGCGCTGTTCGTGAAGGAAACCGAAGATCGCCTCAAGCGGCTGCGGACGCTCTCCGTCGAAACCGACCGCGTCACGATCGGGCGCGAGGCCCATTCTCTCAAGGGCGAGGGTGCAACCTTCGGCCTGCGCGAGGTCGCCCAATTGGCGCGGACGCTCGAGCGGGATGCGGGCCGCATTACCGCCAGCGACTATTACGCGCTTCTCGATCGCATCGAAGCGGCCTTCTCCTCGGCGCGAACCCAGTATTCGGCAGTGAGCCGCATCGAACCTTAGCCCTCGGCTCGTTCAACTCACCCGCCCGCCTGCTCAGCGTTCGCAACACGGCGTCCGCTCTTTCCAAAAAAGGCGGACGTTTCGTGCGGTGGTCCGAATGTCCGCTAAGGGTCCAGGTTGTGTAAAAACGCGGCTCCACAT
>PLJS01000028.1 GCA_003140315.1 Hyphomicrobiales bacterium | reverse complement strand
GTTCTGAACCTTGCCCTCTACCTTGTCGGCGTTGCCCTCTGACTCCAGCTTGGCGTCACCGACCACCTTACCGGCCGCCTGCTTAACGGTGCCTTTGATTTCCTTTGCCGATCCGACGACGCGGTCCTTGTCCATGATTTTCTTCTCCAAAAGCTTGGTCTAACGAGGAAGTATGGTGCGGCGCCTACTGGCAGTCGTCATTGATTCAGATCAACCGGCATCCCCAAGCTGATTCTCCGAACGAGCGGGAGTTGATTGCGGCGGCGCTTCTTCTGCCCAGACGCAAAACCCCGACAAGGTCGTGGGCCCAAAGCTGTGAGTTAGAGGCACGTCAGCGGCGTCGCGGCCGTGCGCGATGAGGACACGGCCGATCCGCGGCGCGTTGTTACGCGGGTCGAACATGCGCCAGCGACCGCCGAGATAGACTTCAATCCACGCTGCAAAATCCATTGGCGCATAGGGCGGGGGAAGGCCGATATCGGTAATGTAACCGGTGCAATAACGCGCGGGGATGTTCAGGCAGCGGCAAAAAGTGATGGCAAGATGCGCGTAGTCGCGGCACACGCCGCGGCGCTCTGCGTATGCTTCCGATGCAGTTCTGGTGGCCCGGGAATGCTCGTAGCCGAACGTTATGTGGTTGTGTACGAAGTCGCAGACAGCCTGCACCCGCGGCCAGCCGAGTGGCGTATGTCCGAAGAGACGCCACGCCTCGTCGGAAAGGCGATCGGTCTCACAGTAACGACTGCCCAGCAGGAACTGGACGGTGTCCGCGGGCAAGTGCTGGACTTGATGCTGCAGAGCGCTGAGATCGACCGGATCCGGCATGCCGGAGTCACGCACAATGGCGCTCGTGCCGAGGCTGAAACGACCGGCGGGTGCAACGAGGCGACTGCACCAATTTCCAAAGCTGTCGCGATAGCCCTCTGTGAGAACCGAAGGGTTCGTTAGCAGATGATCTGGACGCTCCAGATCGGAATGGCGCGAGAAGTGCACATTCAACATTACGATCATCGGCGTCGTCTGCGGCAACTCGAAGGTCAGATCGCAACCAACGTGGATACGCATGAGATTTCCGCTTCTGGATTGACACCGCTTCGATATGATACTCGGCATGATGCAACGATATCGGTATCAAGCGCATCTTCCGACAAAGTGAGAATACATCTGTTTTGTTGCAAGCGATGCGGATGAGCGCTTGGCCGCGGACGCTCGCCCTTCGCGACCCGCAATGCCGGAAACTCGTCGGCCGTAATGGTTTCCTGGGCGGGCAGGAGCTTTGCGCCGGTATCGAGATCGGCTCTTCGCACCTTCAAGATTGCCGACGCGCGATCGAACGCATCCGCGACGATGTCACGGACAGCGACGTCGATCTCGCGCATCGTCTCCTCAGCGGCCTCGAAATGCCGAGACGGAACCCCGGGAAGAAACTGCTGCGGGGGCGGCGCATAGGTGCGCTGGCCAAGCAGCTTATCCATGCCGTACCGCGTGACCATTTCGACGGCGATTTCGGTTGCCCGCTGAAGGTCATCGGCTGCTCCGGTCGAGACCTCACCGGAGAACACGAGAGATGCCGCCGCGCGTCCGCCCATCAGGACGGCGATCCGATCGCGGAGATCGGCCTCGACCAGCAGGAAGCGATCTTCCGTCGGGCGCTGGATCGTGTAGCCCAACGCACCCACGCCGCGCGGGATGATCGAGACCTTATGCACGGGATCGGCGCCCGGCAAGGTCGAGGCTATCAAGGCGTGGCCCAGCTCGTGATAGGCGACGCGAGATCGCTCCTCCACGGTGAGAACGCGACTCTTCTTCTCCAGTCCGGCGACGATCCGCTCCACGGCATCGGTGAAGTCGGCGCTGGTGACGGAATCACCCTTGCGACGCGTGGCAACGATCGCGGCCTCGTTGACCAGATTGGCAAGGTCGGCGAAGCTGCCATTTTGAGAGTTGGAACGATTGGCTTGGTTAGCGACAACCTCGCCACAAATTCGTCGTGGTAGGTCCCCTTTGCTGGGCGGCTTCCAGGGCCGAGGCTGCCGTCAAACAAAAAACGACGGCCACGAGGCCGGAGTTCTCCGAATTCGCTTCGGTCTCAAGAGACTACGCACCTAACTACTCATCGCAGAGATGATCGCCGTTTGGACGTTCTCGTCCTGAGCCGCTACGGCAGCGGTCAGGGACAACAGGCGCTGCCGGGTGTCGTAGAGCTGATCGACCAGCGACAAGACTACCGACAGCGTGTCCGCGTCGATTTCCAATTCATAGTGCAGCGTGCAGATGAGGCGGACTCGCGCGCATTCCATGTCCGTGAAGAGTAGCGTTCCCGCCTCCTGCCGCGGCATGACCAGCTCCTCACGGATCCAGGATTCAAGATCGCTGCGTTGCAGAGAGGATATCGCCGCAACAAGGTCGTCGACGCGCATCATGTCAGCATCTCCTTACGTGGCTCCTGCTGGATTTTCGGCTGCCAAGTTTCCAGAAACGCGACCAGCTCAGGCTCTTCGGCTGGAGGTAAAACCACTGTCAGGTTGATCATTTGATGTCCGCGCTGGCCGGACTTGCGGTTGCGGATGCCTCTGTCCCGCAGCCGCAGCGTAGTGCCGGTGTTCGACCCCTTCGGGACAGTCAAAGTCACCGGACCGCCGATGGTCGGCACTTCGATCCGCGCGCCCAGTACCGCCTCCTTCAAGGTGACGGGGACCTCGACATGAATATTGTCGTCCTTGCGGTGGAAGAACGGATGTGGCTCGACATGCAGCTCGACATAGGCATCGCCCGCCGGTCCGCCGCCGAGGCCCGGCATGCCCTGTTCTTTTAGCCGCAGCATCTGACGGTCCTCGGCACCCTCGGGGATCGTCACCTGCAACGTCTTGCCCTCGGGCAGCGTGATCGTGCGCGCAGCACCATTCGCTACTTCCAGAAATCCGACGGGAAGCACATAGCTCACATCCTGGCCGCGCGCCCGGAATGGACCCTGCGACCGACGTCCCCCGCCCGCAAACGCTCGCGCCAGAAACTCTTCAAGTTCCTCGTTGTTGGCAAATCAGTCCTGCGCTGCGTGCGAGGCGTAGGCAGGGCCGTCGGCGAAGTCGCGATAGAAGCGTTCCTGCGGCCGCTCCGCTCCGCTGGCATCGATCTCACCGGCATCGAATCGCCGGCGCTTCTCCTTGTCTTTGAGGAGGTCGTTAGCAGCCGATATGTCCTTGAACCTTCCCTCCGCCTCCTTGTCGTCCGGATGCAGATCGGGATGGAATTTGCGTGCCAGTTTCTTGAATGCGTCCTTGATCTCCTTGTCGGTCGCAGACCGATCTACACCGAGGGTCTCGTAAGGGTCCTTCATGCATCTGATCCCATGTAAATCACGTCGTAACCAACCGCGGATCGTCGCTTACGACCAATCGCCAAAGCCAGTCCCCAGTCGCGCCTATGGCCGGTGCATTACGGGGCTTAGACAGCGACATTGGGCAGGCGGTCGCGCACCCAACGCACGCTACGCAATTAGTTCGATGCTGTTGTCTCGGATGATCCATTGAGTTCCGCGTCTGCTTTCTTGGCAACGTCCAACACATGCGTGACGAAAGTTTCTGCCCTTTCGATACGTTTGCAGGCGGCTTCTAGAGTCTTTTCCTCTCGCGCGCCTTGCATCTCGTCCAAGGCCAAATTGAGCGACCAGAGAGCGTTACCGGGCAAAGCATGTACGTGTTCCATTGCTTGATCCTCCAATCGACACCATGAATTGCCCCGCCACACATTCCTAGACGCGGCGTTGTCGTCATCGATAAATTCCACACGACCAATGTGCCGGGCATCTACGCGATTGGCGACGTGTCCGGTCCGCCGATGCTGGCGCACAAGGCCGAGCATGAAGGGGCTATCTGCGTCGAGGCAATCAAGGGTCTGCACCCGCATCCGATGAACAAACTGATGATCCCCGGCTGCACCTATTGCTCGCCGCAGATCGCATCGGTCGGCCTCACCGAGCAGGCGGCGGAGGAAAAGAAGCTCGACATCCGCGTTGGCCGATTTCCCTTCGTCGGTAACGGTAAGGCGATTGCGATGGGAGAGGATCAAGGACTGGTGAAGGTGATCTTCGACAAGAAGACTGGGCAGCTTCTCGGCGCGCATATGGTCGGCGCCGAAGTCACCGAATTGATACAGGGCTATGTGGTCGCCATGAACCTGGAGACGACGGAAGAAGAACTCATGCACACCATCTTTCCGCATCCGACTCTGTCGGAGATGATGAAGGAAGCGGTACTGGATGCTTATGGACGCGTTCTAAATATGTGAACTTTCGCTTGCCGTGAAAAGTTTCATCGCCTGGCCGGGACGATAAACGCATGCAGAGGCATTCGCCCGCAGGACGGGATGGCGGTCGAAACCACGGGCAAGGTCACGTAGGGAATTATCGGCACACATCTACTTCTAGACCGAAGCGATGATGGCCAAGGAACCGATTAAAAAGCTTCTGCTCTACGTCACCTGCGCTGCGACGGATCGGAAGCGCAGAATGGCGAGGCTGAAAAACAGACCGCCGATCAGCGCCACGGCGAGGAATTGCGGCCAGACCACGTCAATACCGGCGCCGCGATAGAGGATCGACTGGGCAAACAGCACAAAGTGCGTCGAAGGCGATGCTTGCATCACGGTGGCTAGCCAAAGCGGCATGCTCTCAAGCGGGGTATTGCCGCCGGAAAGCATATTCATGGGCAGATAGACCAGCATGAAAAGCAGCCCGAGCTGCGGCATGGAGCGCGCCACGGTGCCGAGAAAGATGCCGATGGCAGTGGCAAAGAACAGGTAGATCACGACACCAACCATGAAAAGCGGTATCGAGCCGGCGATGGGAATCCCAAGCACGTCGCGGACCGCAACATAAAGGGAAAGGCCGACCGCCACCGTGATCACAAGGCCGTTGGCCCAGACCTTGGACATTGCGATCTCGAACGGCGTCAGCGGCATCACCAGGAGATGATCCATGGTCCCATGCTCGCGCTCTCGGACCAGGGCGGCTCCGGCGAGAATGATGGCCAGCATAGTGACGTTGTTGATGATCCCCATCACGCTGCTGAACCACGCGGTCGTGACGTTCGGGTTGAACGCGATCCGTACGTCAAGATTGACCGTTGACGGCGGCGCTGCCTCGGAATGTGAAAGGAAGTTCGCGATCTCTGTGGTGATGATCTGCTGCGCGTAGCCGGAGCCGAGGCCCGCCTGCACCATCGCGGTCGCATCGACGTCGATCTGGAGTTCGGGTCGGTGTCCGCCCAGAACATCCCTCTCAAAATTCGGAGGAATGTCGACCACGAACGTGTAGCGTCTTTTGTTCATCAACGGAACGATGTCTCGTTCGGCGATCGACTGCGGCACCTGGAAGTAAGGCGGCAAGAACGCATGCGCGATTCGGCGCGAGAGCTCGGAGTGATCTTCGTCTACGATCGCGATCGAAGCGTTATGGAGCTCTTGTGAATTGCTTCGTCCCTGCATGATCACGGCGAACGAGAATGCGTAAATCACCAATCCCAGAAGGACGAAATCGTGCAGGAAACTGCGCAATTCCTTGATGCCAAGCCAAAAGATATTTTCCACCTTACGCATCGGCAAAACTCCCTCTAGCGTTCCTGCTTTCGCAGCAGCATGACGCTCAGCAGGGTCAGGACCGGCACAAAAACCGCGAGAGCTGCCAAGTCCGTGGCGAGGTCCAGAAAGCCCAATCCCTTGGTGAAAGTGCCGACGCTGATCGGCACGAAATAAGTCATCGGAAAGCCGCGGCCGATGATCTGAGCCTCGGCGGCCAGCGAGGAAACCGGAGTCATCATGCCGGCGAACTGCGTTGCCGGGAGAACCGTCAAAATCGCGGTGCCGAAAAGCGCGGCGATCTGCGTGCGCGTGAACACCGAAATCAGCATGCCGTAGGCAGTCATCGTGGTGACATAAATCACCACCCCCAGAAGCAGCGCCGGAAGGCTTCCCTTGAGGGGGACCTTGAAGACGAACAGCGCCATGAAGAACATCAGTGCGAAATTGGTCATCGCGACCGCGATGTAGGGAAGCTGCTTGCCGACCAGAAATTCGATCCGGGTGACAGGCGTCACATAAAGATTAGTGATCGACCCGAGCTCCTTTTCCCGAACGATGGAGAGCGCCATGAGGATCGCCGGAAACAGTGCGAGCAACAGCGATATGTTCGAAGGCACCATCGCATAGATGCTGTCGAAATCCTGATTGTACTTGAACCTGAGTTCGATATCGGCGGGTGAAGGTGCGGCCGGTACGGTCGTCTTCACGGCCGGGTCCGTCAGGTATAATTGATGCATGCCTTGCAGATAGCCGCGGATGGTCTCGGCCCGGAACGGCATTGCGCCGTCCACCCACGCAGCGACCCATACGGGACGTCCGCGCTTGATGTCACGGCCGAAGCCGGGCGGGATCTCGATGGCCGCCTTGATGTCACCGCTCTTGAGACGATTGTCGAGCTCGTCATAGTCGACGAGCGGCGGCCGCTCCACGAAATAGCTTGAGCCTCTGAGCTCCTCCAGATAGGCGCGGCTCTCGGGACTCTGATCGTGATCGAGCACGGCGAAGGAGAGATTGTTGACGTCCGTCGAAACGCCGAACCCGAACACCAGCATCAATAATGTCGTGCCGAATAGACTGAAACCAAGCCGGATCGGATCACGCAGGAGCTCGAGGGTCTCGCGGATCGTATAGGCGAGCAGACGCTGCAGACTGAACCGGGCACGCTCCGCCTTGGCCGGTTGTACCGGATTGCCGTTGTCGCTCGCCGGGGCCGTGTCCTCGGTCGCGGAAGCGCGCGATCCTGTTGCCTCTTCGAGATAACTGATGAAGGCGTTCTCGAGCGTGGCGACGCCGCGCGCGTTGATGAGCTCCGCCGGCGTGCCGGTTGCGAGCACGCGTCCAGAATCCATGAGCGATATCCGGTCGCAGCGCTCGGCTTCATTCATGAAGTGGGTCGAGACGAAAATGGTCACGCCTTGATTGCGCGAAAGATCGATCAGCGCTTCCCAGAACCGGTCCCGCGCCAACGGATCAACGCCGGAGGTCGGCTCGTCGAGGATGAGTATCTCGGGCTCGTGGACGATGGCGACGGCCAGCGACAGCCGCTGGCGAATTCCCAGCGGCAGATCCAAGGTGCGTTGATCGAGATAGTCCTCAAGTCCGAACTTTCCGACGAGCTCGGCAATTCGCGTCTTCGCCTTTTGTGCCGGCAGGTGGAAAAGCCGCGCGTGAAGATCGAGGTTCTGCCGCACCGTCAGCTCGGTGTAGAGCGAGAATGACTGCGACATGTAACCGACCCGATAGCGCGAACTCATGTCGCTTGCATCGAGGGGCTGCCCGAACAAGAGCGCCTCGCCTTCGCTCGGCGGTAGCAAGCCCGTCAGGATTTTCATGGTCGTCGTCTTGCCGCAGCCGTTCGAGCCGAGGAAGCCGAAGATCTCACCCCGCTCGATGGTGAAGCTCACCCGGTCGACGGCAGTAAAATCACCGAAACGGCAGGTGAGGTTGCGGGCGATGATGATGGGCTCTGTGCCAAAGCTGTGACGCGGCGGTATCCGCATCTCATGGTGATCGCCGCGCTGCTGCTCGGGAAGTAACGCAATGAATGCATCCTCGATCGTCGTGGCGCCGGTGCTGGCCTTGAGCTCGGCCGGAGATCCGGTTGCCAGCACCGTCCCGGCGTTCATCGCTGCGAGCCAGTCGAACCGCTCAGCTTCTTCCATATAGGCCGTCGCAACCACCACACTCATGCCCTGGCGGCGCGACCGCATACGGTCAATCAACTCCCAGAATTGGCGGCGCGAGAGTGGGTCGACGCCGGTGGTCGGTTCGTCAAGGATCAGCAGATCCGGATCGTGGATAAGCGAACAACAAAGCCCAAGCTTCTGGCGCATCCCGCCCGACAATTTTTTCGCCGCGCGGTCGGAAAAAGGCGAGAGCCCGGTGCTGTGCAGCAGGCCGGAGATTCTCAAGTCCCGTTCGACGCGGGACTGGCCGAACAGGCGGCCAAAAAACTCGATGTTCTCGCGGACGCTGAGATCCGCGTAGAGGTTCTTGCCCAATCCTTGAGGCATATAGGCGATCCGTGGACAGATCGCGGCCCGATGCGCCGCATCCTTTATGTCGCCGTCGAGGACGAAGGCGCCTCCGGATTGCACTTTCCGCGCGCCGGCAATGATGCTCAGCAGCACCGACTTTCCAACTCCATCAGGCCCGATGACCCCGACCATGCAGCCGGCCGGCAGCGCGATCGAGACCGCATCGAGGCCCACCACCTTGCCATAGCGCTGGGTGACAGTATCGAGGCGCGCGACCGGCCGTTCGGGCCCAATCATTTGGTGGCGTTCCCCTGCAGTTTTGCCGGCCAGGCGACCGCCGGGTCGAGCAGCAGATAGGCAACGCCGGGCAGGCCGCTTCGCACCGCGTCCGCGTGCGCGCGCAGCCGTTCGGGATCAATCTTCACCCTGATCCGGAACATCAGCTTGTCGCGCTCGCTCTGTGTCTCTACCGTTTTGGGGGTGAATTGCGCCTGCGTGGCGATGAACGACGCTTTCGCCGGGATCGCGACATTCGGGTAGGCGTCGAGCACGATGCGGGCGTCGGCGCCGATCTTTACCTTGCCCGCCTCTTGCGTTGGCAAGTAGACGTCCATGTACACGTACGAGATGTCGAGCATGGAAAAGACCTTGCCGCCCGCGGGAAGCACCTCACCGACGTTGGCGATGCGGTACTGGATGCGGCCGTCCTTCGGCGCGACGAGCGAATTGTCGGCGATGTTGACTCGGTAGAGCTCGACATCGTGCGTACTCGCTTCGAGCGCGTGCTGGGCTTCGATCACCCTCGTCTGCGCCATCCTCAGTGTCGCCTTGGCGCCGTCCAATTGCTGCTGACGCTGATCCACGACTTCCTTAGTTTGGAAGCCCTTCTGTACGAGCGCATTGGCGCGATCGATTTGCTGCTGTGCTAGCACCACTTGGCTGGTCTGCTGGGCGACATTGTCGTTGGCTTCCTCGACAGCCTTCTGCGCCTGCTGCTCCTGGGCTTGGGACTTCTTCAGCGAGGCCGCGAGGTCCCGCGTGTCCATGCGCGCGACGACTTGTCCCGCCGTCACCATGTCCCCTTCGTCGGCGAGCATTTCGGCGATGCGCCCGGCAAACTTGGTGTCGATATCGATTTCATCCGCTTCGATACGACCGTTGCCGAAGGCGATTCCGGCCGGCAATTGAGACTGGGACTGCTGCCACCAATAGAACCCGGTGCCGGCACCACCGACAACGACGGCGAGCGCGAGCGCGACGCGAAGCCAGCGCCTGCGGACCGATGTTCCCGTCTTGGTCAATTGCACTGCTGGCAAACTGGTACGCGCCGGCACTGACACCAGATCACGCGACTGTGATGCCGGCCGCACGGCGTCCTCGGCCGCCGCCGGCGCTTCGGGTTGAATGGTCCTGACTTCCTCGTTCATTTCATCTCCAGTCGGCGGACTATGACGATGAGCCTCGGCCCTTGGTGCCAGCACGGCCAGCGGACAGAACGACCAGACCAGCCAGGCGCGACCTCTTGATAGCAGCCAGGCCCTTTCGACTTCGCCCCGCGATCCGAGAGATATGCTTGTGACATAGCATCTGCACGCCGGCGCACCGCGCATGGGCAAGCATAAACAAAAACGCTATCGATTATTGCTGTTGCAGCTATTGATGTGGGTCAAGACGGTCGCGGCTGTCGGCGCACAACCGGGTCCAATCGAGCCGGC
>PLJS01000245.1 GCA_003140315.1 Hyphomicrobiales bacterium | reverse complement strand
CGCCGCAAGATCGAGCGCGATCCGGCCAACCCGCTGTTTGTGCAGACCGTGCGCGGGATCGGCTACCGGCTGGTGGTCGCGCCATGACCTCGCTCGACCTCGGCCTTGCGAGGCTGCGTACCGCGGCCGGGCACGTGTCCTCGGCCTGGGACTGGTTCGGCCGCTGGCTGAAAAGCATGATGCCGACCGGCCTCTACGGCCGCGCGCTCATCATCATCATCGCGCCAATGGTCGTGCTCCAGTCGGTGGTCGCCTTCGTGTTCATGGAACGGCACTGGGACACAGTGACGCGGCGCCTTTCCGCCGCCGTGACGCAGGACATCGCGGCGCTGATCGACGTGTACGGCAGCTATCCGCAGGATGCAGATCGCGCGACGGTTCGCCGCATCGCACTCGAACGGCTGGGTCTCTCGGTCGATTTCCTCCCGGTATCGGAGATGCCGCCGCCAGGACCCAAGCCGTTCTTCTCGTTGCTCGACCAGGCCCTGTCGCAGGAGATCAGCCGGCAGATCCGCCGGCCGTTCTGGATCGATACGGTCGGGCGCTCGAACCTGGTCGAAATCCGCATCCGGCTCGACGACACGGTGATGCGCGTGTTCGCGCTGCGCAGCGCGGCCTATGCGTCGAATTCGGAGATCTTCCTGTTCTGGATGGTCGGCACCTCGCTGGTGCTGCTGACGGTCGCGATCATCTTCCTGCGCAACCAGATCAAGCCGATCCTGCGGCTCGCCGACGCCGCCGAAAGTTTCGGCAAGGGACGCGAGGTGCCGGGTTTCCGCCCACGCGGCGCGCGCGAGGTGAGGCGCGCGGCGCTCGCCTTCATCGAGATGAAGCGGCGCGTCGAGCGCACCATGGAGCAGCGCACCACCATGCTGGCGGGCGTGTCGCACGATCTGCGCACCGTGCTCACGCGCTTCAAGCTGGAGCTGGCGCTGCTCGGCAACTCCGCGGAGGTCGAGGCGCTGAAGAAGGACGTGGACGAGATGGGCCGCATGCTCGAGGCCTATCTGGCGTTCGCGCGCGGCGACATGGGCGAACAGCCGGCGCCGACCGACATGGCGGCGTTCCTCGACGAATTGAAAAGCGACGCGGAGCGCAACGGCCACAAGACCACGGTCGCGTTCTATGGCCATCCGATCGTCACGGTGCGGCCCGCGGCGTTTCGGCGCTGCCTCGGCAATCTGGTCTCGAACGCCGCACGCTTCGCGACGTCGATCGCCATCACGGGCCATCGCGATCATCGCTGGCTCACCCTGACGGTCGACGACGACGGTCCCGGCATTCCGCAGGACATGCGCGAAGAGGTGTTCCGTCCATTCCTGCGGCTCGACGATGCGCGCAATCAGGACGAGGGTGGGACCGGCTTGGGGCTTGCGATCGCGCGCGACATCGCGCGCGCGCATGGCGGCGACATCACGCTCAGCGAAAGCCCGATAGGCGGATTGCGGGCGAGCGTGCGGATACCGGTGTAGCCGTCACGCCGCTGCGGGCTCTTCGTCTTCCTCGTGCCGGCGGCGCCGGCGCGAGCGCAGGAAGCGGCGCGGCGAGAAGCGCGAAAGATCGTCGAGCATGCCCGACCAGCGCTGACCGCGCCCAAGCGCGCGGTCGAGCGCCGCCATCGTGCGGGCGAGCCCTTCGTCCTCGTCGTCGAGCCAGGTTCGCAGCGTGGAGCCGAACAGCATCGCGAGGCCCTGCGCGCGGATCATGCCGCGCGGGCCGGCGGCATCGATGTCGGCGGCGGTCAGCATCCAGGTCTGCGAGCGCACGGCGAGCCCGTTGAGCGCGAAGGCGAGGCCGGGGTTGCGCGCCGCCGAGCGCAGCAGCGAGCGCACCGCCTCCTTGTACGGCGCCATGACCTCGAAACGGCGCATCAGCACATCGAACAGGCGCTCGCGCGGCGGCTCCTCAGCCATGTCGGTATCGGTGTGTCCGAGCACCTTGCGATCGATCTGCTTCATGTGGGCGGCCAGGATCGCGAGCGTCGACCCGAATTCCTCGCGGCACTCAGCGAGCGAGACGCCCGCGCGCGCCGCGGTGTCGCCGAAGCCGATTTCGTCGAACCGCTTCTCGGCGAGCAGCGCCATGAAGGCGGCGACGATCTTTTCGCGCACGGTGCCGGCCGGCGGCGGCGGTGGCGCAGGCGCAGTCGCTGGCTCGGATGCGGGACGCGATTGGCGTTGCGGTTTGCGGACCATGATGGGCTCCTGTCAGCGTTTGAGCCAGGATAGCGCCGCAAGGCGACGCTTCCAAGGCGGTGGCGGCGAGGCAGGTGCTATCCGGCCAGTTCCTTCGAGCGCAGGGTCGCCGCCGCGACGGCCTTCGCCAGCAGCGGATCGAGCCCGTCGGCGGCCATCAGTACGCCGAGCGCGGCTGCCGTGGTGCCTCCCGGCGAGGTCACGTTCGCCCGCAGCGTTGCGGCATCGAGAGCTGAGCGGTGCAGCAACTCGCCGGAACCGGACACGGTCGCGCGCGCAAGCCGCGCCGCAAGCTCCACGGGCAGCCCCGCTGCCGCGCCCGCGCGCGCGAGGCTTTCGGCGAGCAGGAACACATAGGCTGGCCCCGAGCCCGACACGGCGGTGACGGCATCGAGCAGCGCTTCGTCCTCGACCCATTCGACCGCGCCGACCGCTGCGAGCAGCCGGTCGGCGAGCGCGCGCTGTTCAGGTGTCACCTTGGGGTTCGCGACCGCGACCGTGATGCCGCGTCCGATCGCGGCCGGCGTGTTCGGCATCGCGCGCACGATCGCTATATCCGACGAGAGCGCGGATTGCAGGAAGCCGAGTGTCTTGCCCGCCATGATCGAGACGACGAGCGCGCCGGCGCCGAGCAGCGGCTTGAGGCCCGGCACGACCGTTGCGGCCTCCTGCGGCTTGATCGCGATAACGACGATGCTTGCGTCGATCGCCGGCGGATTGATCCGAACGCCACGGGCCTGCGAGGCCATGATCTCGGGCGAGGGCGTCGGCTCGAGGATCGCGACCTTCGCGGGATCGAGCCCGAGCGCGAGCCAGCCGTCGAGCATGGCGCCGCCCATCTTGCCGGCACCGACCAGCACGAGCGTGTCGGTGAAGTCGTGGAGTCCTGCCATCGCGATCCCCGTTCGTCCGGGGACGACTTTACGCCTCGCCGGCGGTCTCGAACATGGTGGTGTCGAGCGCCTCGCGCGCGCTTTTTCCCGCCCAGACCACGAATTGGAACGCCTGGAAGTGGCGCTCGCTGGTCTCGAGCGCGGCATCGAGCAGCGCCTCGCATTGGCGGCCCGCGACCTCCACGCCGCCTGCGAGCAGGAGCGCGTGGCGGAACATGATGATGCCGTCCTTCACCCACATGTCGAAGTGGCCGACCCAGAGCTGCTCGTTGATCAGCGCGGTCAGCGCCAGCACCTCGGGTCGCCGCGCCTCGGGAACTTTCAGGTCGAACGCGCAGGCGAGATGCAGCGCCTCGATGTCGTTCATCCAGGTGAAGGAGACCTGGTAGTCGGTCCAGCGACCCTGCACCGAGATCGCGATCTCGTCGTCGCACGCGCGGTCGAACGCCCAGTCATGCAGCGCCGCGAGGCGCTCGACGACGTCGACTGGATTGTTCTCGCGTTCCTGCAGATGTTCGATCAGCGACATGCCGGCTCCACGCTTCGGCGAGGGATGAGAAGCGCACACGACCGCACGCGCACTGCGATGCATGAACGGGGCAGGACTCGCCCGCGTTGCGGCCGTCAGAACGGCCGAATCACCTGATGAATCAAATATAACCGGACGAGTCCGCGTGTCCAAAAAACGCGCTGAGTCGTCCACAGCGCTCAGCCGTTACGGCGATCACAAAAGATTCAGTGGACGACTCGAACCCGAGTCAATTTGTCGCAACACTGCTTTTTTTGACGCGCTTTCCGGGCGGCCGACCGGTTCCCACTCGGCCTGAGAGCGCTAGTCAAACAGGCTCGATACCGACTCTTCGCTCGCGGTGCGCTGGATCGCTTCGCCGATCAGGGTCGCGATCGACAGGACGCGGATGTTGCGGGCGACGCGGACGGCCTCGGTCGGCTGGATCGAGTCGGTGATGACGAGTTCCTTCAGCCGCGACGCGGTGATGCGCGCGACCGCGCCGCCCGAGAGCACGCCATGCGTAATGTAGGCATAGACGTCGGTCGCGCCCTGGCCGATCAGCGCATCGGCGGCGTTCACGAGCGTGCCGCCGCTATCCACGATATCGTCGACCAGGATGCAGGTGGTGCCGGCGACCTCGCCGACCACGTTCATCACTTCGGACTCGCCGGCGCGCTCGCGCCGCTTGTCGATGATCGCGAGCGGCGCGTTGATGCGCTTGGCAAGCGCGCGCGCCCGCACCACGCCGCCG
>PLJS01000211.1 GCA_003140315.1 Hyphomicrobiales bacterium | reverse complement strand
CCGAAGCCAAGACCAAGATGGAAGAGTTCGTCACGCGCCGCACCAAGATCGCCGAGACCAAGATCGCGCAGGCCGAGACGCAGGCGATCGCCGACGTGCGCGCCGCCGCCGCCGAAGCCGCCGTCACGGCGGCCGAGAAGATCCTGACGCAGTCGGTCAAAGGCAAGGTCGCCGACGACCTGCTGGCGAAGGGCATCGGCGACGTGAAGGCGAAGCTGAACTAGTGTCCCTCTCCTGCGACGCAAGCAACCCCATGGCGTGACGCGCTAGTCGCGATCACGGCCTTTCGTCTTTCTATTGCCGCAAGCCTAAACCTAAGATCGAACCTCCGGAAGCCGGCACATGACCGGCCCGGTTTCCAAGGAGGCGACCATGACCAAGAATGCGATGACGCTTTCGCGTCGCGGAATGCTGCAGGCCGGCTCCGCGACGATCGCCGCAGGGCTCGCGGGCACGGCAATCCCCGCGCTCGCCAAAGCGCCGATGATCGGCACACCAGCGCCCTACTTCTACCGCTTCAAGCTCGGCAGCGCGGAGGCGACGATCGTCTCCGACGGCCCGCTGCCGCTCGGCGATCCGCACAAGAACTTCACCGGCCTCGCCGCCCCGGAGATGGACAAGCAGCTCACCGACAATTTCCTGCCGCTCGAAAATGCCGTGCTGGAGCAGAACGTGCTGGTCCTCAATACCGGCGACCGGATCGTGCTGTTCGACACCGGCATGGGGAGCCTGAAGGTGTTCGGCCCGACCACCGGCAAACTGATGGCGAGCCTGAAGCAGGCCGGCATCGATCCGAAAGATGTCGACGCGGTGGTGATGAGCCATGCGCATATCGATCACTGCGGCGGCTGCATGGCCGACGACGGCACGCGCAATTTTCCCAGGGCGCAGTATTACATCAATCAGGCCGACTACGACTACTGGACCGATCCCGCCAAGGTCCCGGCCGACTTCAAGGTATTCCTGGAGACGGCGACCAAGAACCTGACGCCGAACAAGGATCGCATGGTGTTCATCAAAGATGGGCAGGAATTCCTGCCCGGCATCCAGGCGATCGCGGCGCCGGGGCACACTGTCGGCCACACCATCTTCATGATCTCATCCGGCGGCAAGCAACTCTGCTACGTCGGCGATCTGGCGCATCATCCGGTGCTGCTGCTCGAGAAGCCGCTCACCGAATTCATGTACGACACCGACCCGAAACAGTCGGCGAAGTCGCGCGTGAAGATGCTCAACATGCTGGCGGCAAACCGCATCCCGCTGCTCGCCTACCACTTCGCCTGGCCCGGCATCGGCCACGTCGCCAAGCAGGGCGACGGGTTCCGGTATTATCCCGAGCCGATGAACATGGTGCTGTAGGACTTCTTACGTCGCACGAACGCTCATCTCTCCCTCACCGGGGAGAGATGAGCTCAATCGCGGAACACACCTTCGGCCCCAAGTTCCTTCAGGCTGTCGCGCTGCTCGTCGCACCAGGCCTGCGCGCCCGCGTTGTCGACCTCATAGCGCCGCCGCTGGATCTCGGCGTCAAGCAGGCGCCGGAACGCGGCCTTGCCGCTCTGGCGCGAGCCGACCTCGACGAAAGCTTTCTGGAAACGCCGCGCCACGCTGACGTTGACGTGATGCGTGCTCGCACAGGACGCCTCGATCAGGGCGAACAGGCTCGCCGAGCGCGCAACCCCCTCGGGCGTGATATCCTGAGCGTACGCAAGGGGCGGGCTGGCGCAGAGCAACACAAGCGATGCGACGCGGGCGAAGCGCATTAAGTCTCTCCGGAAGGCGCGTTCGAGCGAAGCCTCCGGCGGAGTGTAGGACAATTGCGGCTATTCCGCCGCTTCCTTCTGCGCCGCGGGCCTCATCCAACGCAATACCGGTGACCGCGCGGCGCGCGTCTCGTCGAGACGGCGGCGCGGCGCGTAGTAGGGCGCGCCGGAAAACCGCGCCGTATCGCCGCGCTTGGCGGCCATCGCGAGATCGCGCAGCGCCGCGATGAAGAGATCGAGCGACGCCTTGCTCTCGGACTCCGTCGGCTCGATCAGCATCGCGCCGTGCACGACAAGCGGAAAATACATCGTCATAGGATGATAACCCTCGTCAATCATCGCCTTGGCGAAGTCGAGCGTCGAGACGCCGGTGCCCTCGAGCCAATGATCGTCGAACAGCACCTCGTGCATGCAGGGCCGGTCGCCGAACGGGAGCGACATCAGGTCGCGCAATCCGGCGCGCACATAATTCGCGTTGAGCACCGCGTCTTCGGAGGCCTGGCGCATGCCGTCAGCGCCGTGCGCCAGCATGTAGCTCATCGCGCGCACGAACATGCCCATCTGGCCGTGGAACGCGCACATGCGGCCGAACGGCTTGGCGTCGCCCGCCTCGCCGGCATGTTCGACGAGGCGCACGCCTTGCGCGTTCACCGTCACATGCGGCAACGGCGCGAAAGGCGCAAGCGCCGCCGACAGGACCACCGGCCCCGCGCCAGGCCCGCCCCCACCGTGCGGCGTCGAGAACGTCTTGTGCAGGTTGATGTGCATCGCATCGACGCCAAGGTCACCCGGCCGCACCTTGCCGACGATGGCGTTGAAGTTCGCGCCGTCGGCATAGAAGTAGGCGCCGACGGCATGCACCGCCTCGGCGATCGCCACGACGTCACTCTCGAACAGCCCGCAGGTGTTCGGGTTGGTCAGCATGATGGCGGCGACGTCGCTCGAAAGATGCTTCCTCACCTCCTCGGGATCGACGCTGCCGTCGGGGCGCGCCGGCACCGCCTCGACACGGTAGCCGAGCAGCGCGGCGGTCGCCGGATTGGTGCCGTGCGCGCTCTCAGGCACCAGCACGACCGAGCGCGCCTCGCCGCGCGCCGCCAGCGCCGCCTTGATCGCCATCATGCCGCACAGCTCGCCATGCGCGCCGGCCTTCGGCGAGAGCGCGACCGCCGGCATGCCAGTCAATTCGCAGAGCCAACGCGACAGCTCCGCGATCAGCGCGGTCGCGCCGGGCACGGTGGACTGCGGTTGCAGCGGATGGATGTCACCGAAGCCCGGCAGCCGCGCCATCTTCTCGTTGAGGCGCGGGTTGTGCTTCATCGTGCAGGAGCCGAGCGGGAACACGCCGGTGTCGATGCCGTAATTCATGCGCGAGAGGCGTACGTAGTGGCGCACCGCCTCGGGCTCGGCGAGGCCCGGCAGGCCGATCGGATCCTTGCGCTCCAGATCGCCGAGCCGAGGCGCGAACGCCGCGGGCTCATCGAGGTCGACTCCGGTCACTTCGAGGCGGCCGATCTCGAAGATCAGCGCTTCCTCGATGCGCAGCGCCCGGTTGCCGGTGAAGGTTTTCGGCGCGATTGCGATCGCATCGCCCGGCTTGGTGGGACGACCTTGCTGGTTCATGCCAGCACCTCTTTGAGCGCACGCACGTAGGCCGCGCGGTCGTCCTCGGTGTTTACCTCGGTCGCTGCGACGATGATCAGATCGCGCAATTCGGGCCGGTCCGGATCGAGCCGCGAGGCCGGCACGCCGCCAAGCACGCCCTTGACGGCGAGCTTTTCGATCACAGCGGCCGCATCGCCCGGCACGCGGATCGTAAACTCGTTGAAAAACGTGTCGTTGAGCACACGCACGCGCGGCACCTGGCCGAGCGCATCGCTGAGCGCGACCGCGTTGGCATGATTGACCCGCGCAAGCCGCCGCAGGCCCGCTTCGCCGAGCAGCGACATGTGGATCGTGAAGGCGAGCGTGCAGAGGCCGGAATTGGTGCAGATGTTCGAGGTCGCCTTCTCGCGGCGGATGTGCTGCTCGCGCGTCGAGAGCGTCAGCACGAAGCCGCGTTGTCCCTCCACGTCCACGGTCTCGCCGACGAGCCGGCCCGGCATCTGGCGCACGTATTTCGTGCGGCTCGCGAACAGGCCGACATAGGGCCCGCCGAACGAAAGCGCATTGCCGATCGATTGGCCTTCGGCCACCACGATGTCGGCGCCCATCTCGCCCGGCGACGTGACGGCTCCGAGCGACACGATTTCGGTCACGACCGCGACCAGGAGCGCGCCCACCGCGTGTGCCTTGGCGGCGATGGGTCTGAGATCGTGCAGGTGGCCGTAGACGTCCGGCGTCTGCACCACCACGCAGCTCGTCTCGTTGTCGATTGCCGTGAGGATGTCTTGCTCGCCGGCCGGAGCCGGCGGCCGCGCCACGACCTCGTGGTCGGACATGGCGGAGATGGTCTCGACCGTCTCGCGATAATGCGGATGCAGGTTGCCGGCGAGCACCGCCTTCTTCCGCCTGGTGACGCGGTGCGCCATCAACACGGCTTCGGCGGTCGCGGTCGAGCCGTCATACATCGAGGCGTTCGCGACCTCCATGCCGGTCAGAAGCGCGACCTGGGTCTGGAACTCGAATAGATAATGCAGCGTGCCTTGCGCGATCTCGGGTTGATATGGCGTGTAGGAGGTCAGGAACTCCGAACGCTGGATCAGGTGATCGACGCTCGCCGGGACATGATGCTTGTAGGCGCCGCAGCCGACGAAGAACGGCACCGAACCGGCCGCGACGTTACGCGCCGCCATCCGCGAAAGCGCGCGCTCGACCTCCATCTCACCCTTAACGAGCGGCAGGTCGGGCAGCGCCTTGAGGCGCTTGTCGGCCGGCACGTCGGCGAACAGATCGTCGATGTCGCGCACGCCGATGCGCGCGAGCATTTCGGTGCGATCGTCAGGCGTGAGAGGCAGGTAACGCATGGGCAGCTTCCCGTCAGGCGAATGCCATCGAGCCCTGCACCACGACCTCGGATTTCACCGAGTTCGCGATGTAACATTCCTCGTGCGCGAGATGATGCAACTCGTCGAGTTGCGCGGACGTCGGTTGCTTGTCGCCTGAAAACGTAATCGCGGGCTTCAGAGTGATCTTTGACACCCACATCCGGCCAGCGTCGTTCTTGGTCATCTCGCCGACCGCCTCATCGATGTAGCCGTCGATGACAAAGCCTTGTTTGGCCGCGACATAGAGGAATGTCAGCATGTGGCAGCTCGACAGCGCGGCGACCAAGGCTTCTTCGGGATCGACTGCCTCGGCGACCGAGTACGGCAGACGGACGCTCTGCGGCGAAGACGAAGCCGGAACTTCGATCCCGCCGTCGAAGCTCCAGCTATTCGCTCGGCTATAGCGCTGGTCGGTGAACTTTACGTCGGCCTCACGCTTCCATCGCACCGTCGCACGATATTCATGCGCCATGGCAGGAACCCTTTCGGCGTCACGACAAGGTGGCGAGATAGTCTTTGTACTGCTCGTCGGTCATCAGGGCGTCGAGCTCGCTCGCGTTGGCAAGTTTCAGCCGGAAGAACCAGCCCTTGCCCTCGGCTTCCTCGTTGACGGCGCCGGGCGTGCCGTCGAGCGCCTGGTTGACGGCGACGACCTCGCCGCTCGCCGGCGCGTAGACGTCGCTCGCCGCCTTCACGGACTCGACCACCGCGGCCTCGCCGCCCTTGTCGACCTTGCGGCCGAGCTCCGGCAGCTCGACATAGACGATGTCGCCGAGCTGCTGCTGGGCGTGCTCGGTGATGCCGACAGTCGCGACCTCACCGTCGAGGCGGATCCATTCATGGTCCTTGGTGTAGCGCATGGTGGCCATTGGCTGATCCCCTAGGGTCTCTTTTGCCTGCGCATGATCGTTTTCGGGATCATGCACCGCGGGCATAACGATGCGGCACGAACGGCAGCGCGACGACGCTTGCGGCCAGCTTCTTGTCGCGCACGATCAGCGCCACCGGCGTACCCGGCGCAGTGAAGCCGTGCTCGACATAGCCCATCGAGATCGGGCCGTTCACCGTCGGCCCGAAGCCGCCCGACGTGACCTTGCCGATCGTCCGGCCGTCCGCCGATTTGATCGCGGTGCCTTCGCGTGCGGGCGCGCGGCCCTCCGGCTTGATGCCGACGCGCAGCCGCGCCGCGCCGTCGCGCAATTCACGCTGCACGCGTTCAGCGCCGGGAAAATCGCCGTGTTCACGCCGGCGCTTGCCGATCGACCAGGTCAGCGCCGCCTCGACCGGCGACGTGGTCGTGTCGATGTCGTGCCCATAGAGGCAGAGCCCGGCTTCGAGGCGGAGCGAATCGCGCGCGCCGAGCCCGATCAGCTTCACGACCGGCTCGGACAGGAGCCGCTCGACGATCGCGCGCAGGCGCGTCGCCTTGCAGGAGATCTCGTAGCCGTCCTCGCCGGTGTATCCAGAGCGGCTGATATGGCAGTCGATGCCGTCGAACCGCGTCGAGATCGCGCTCATGAAGTGTAGCGGCACCGCCTCGGGGCAATGGCGCCCGACGACCTGGACCGCCATCGGCCCCTGCACGGCGACGAGGCCACGATGCTCGGCTCGAATGAGCTTGATATTGCCCGGCAGGCGCGCCGTCAGATGCGCGTAGTCGGCTTCTTTCGTCGCCGCATTGATGACCAGCATCAATACGCCGTCCTCGGCCGGATCGGCCGAGCGGGTCACCATCAGGTCGTCGAGGATGCCGCCGTTCTCGTCGAGGAGTTGCGTGTAGCGCTGGCGGCCGGGCGCGAGCCCCAAGATATCGCCGGGAACCAGCTCTTCGAGCGCGCGCGCGACCGTCTCGTGATCGGCGCCCGCGAGAAAAGCCTGGCCCATGTGCGACACATCGAACAGGCCGGCCTGCGTACGCACGTGATTGTGCTCGGCAATTATGCCGCCGGCATATTGCACCGGCATGTCGTAGCCGGCGAAGGGCACCATGCGCCCTCCCCGCGTGACATGGAGCGCATGCAGCGGCGTCTGCCGGAGCGATTGGGGCGCTGCTTGCGGGAGGGCGTCGTCGGCGGCGACCGCGGAGGCTTCCGCGGGCGCCGCGACGGACGGCGCGGCCTCGGGCGCGATGGTCGTGGGCTCGGCTGCCTGAGGCTCGGCTGCTTGCGGCTCGGTGATGTCGGGCGCCTGGGTCATTACCAATTCCGCATGAGGACTCGTCCGGGCAACCTAGCCCGGCCAAGCCCCCTCTGTCGCGGAACCTGAGAGATTTCGCCGCGGCGGCGCGCCCAGTCGGCACACCTGCTGCTGCTTACTCCGTCGGTGAGCCGAGCCTCACGGCAAGGCTGCTTTCCAGAGTTTCATCACCCTGCGGTCCGTTTGCCTGAGCGTTTTCGGGGCTGTTGCGCCTTCGGCGCCGGCTTTGCCGGGAAGCAAGGCCGGTCTCTCCCGCATGGATCATCTGAATCTACTCAACGAATGGATCGTAGACGGAGCCCGCGCCAAGTCAACGAAGATCGGTCGCGGTGGCGCCAGCAGGCGCCTCATCACCCAGCTTTGCTTGGTCGCCACGCGCTCCTTGGATATTGCCCGCGCGACAGCCATGATGGAATCATAGCCGGGGGCGCTGGAAGCCGAAGGCGGGAAGAGGGACGATGGCCGAGCCGGCAGACGAGGCTAATCACAGGACGCTGGAGCAGGTCGCATCCACGCTGGATGCTCCCGTGGCAGCTCCGCGCCAACGAATCGGCACAAGGGAATGGCTCGGGATAGTGCTGTCTGTCGTCGCAGTCGTTACGTCCGTAGGAACCGCTTATTTCAGCACGATCAGGCAGCTCGACATTCTTCGAATGGACGTGAACGCATCGCCGACACTCTCGATGGACCGGACCACCTCCCGGATGGCGGTCAAGGGCGAGCTTTCGTTCTTTTTGATCAACGCAGGAAACAGACCGGCGGTCATCTCCCGTCTTCTTCTCAAGATCGGCGACATCGACCTTGAGGGGAACTGCAAGGGAACGCAGCTTGTCGCCGACATGGACGCGTTCGTGGTCTCATCACAGGACATCGTGGCAAAGCATGTGCGATTCAGGCCGCCGCCGTCCGCGACCGAAGTGCGCGTCGAGTACGACGATCTGTTGACCTTTCCCGACAAGACATCTCCCACCGGCAAGTCCACCGGCGCCATGTGTGTGAGCGCCGAATTCATCACGCCGTCGCACAGCGGCGAAACACGGAGCATTTCGCTGGTTACCTACACGTTCGAAAAGGACGGCGCCGGAAGCCTCTCGCGCGTGGTTCGGGATGCGCCGGCAACGATCTGGCGCGAGACCAGCAGCATTCTTGGCGACTAGCGCTACTGTTTTCCGAACGCCGCGGCCGCAGTGCGCAGGATCTCGGCGGAGAATTCCGCATCATCCACCGCGCGCGCGAGGATCATCGCGCCGACGAGCCCCGACATCGTGACCAGCGCTTGGCTGCGCCGCGCGGATGTCGAGCGGCCGGGCACGTATTTCGTCAGGACGCCGATGAAGTTGCGCAAGCCTGTCGTGAACGCGCCGCGCAAGGCGGCTGGACCACGCGCTGCCTCGGCTGCGAGCGAGGGCAGCGCGCAGGCGCGGCCCGGCGTGTCGCGATGCTGCGGCGAGAGATACGATCCGACCAGCGCCGCCAGCGGATCCTCGCGCGTCGAAAGCGCGCTCCAACGTCCGGCCGCGCGTGCCATCACGTCCGCGCAGGCTTCGGCGGCAAGCGCGTCCTTCGAGGCGAACTGGCCGTAGAAGCCGCCATGGGTCAGCCCCGCCGCCTTCATGATGTCGGCGACGGCGACTCCGCCGAAGCCCTTCTCGCGGAATAGCGTGCCGGCCGTCTGCACTACGCGCTCGCGATTCTCGGTCGCCTGCTCCCGGCTCACTTTCATGTGTCCGCCTCCGGAACGGATCGTTCTTGACAAGTTATATGATAGCCATCATCAATATGCAATGATGATATCCGTCATATAACAAACGACGCTCGGCTCCGTCAGGCACGAAAGCCCCCTTTATGCTGTCATCCCGCCTCGCAGCCGCGCTCGCGCGCCGCAACATCCACTACGGTTGGGTCGTCGCCGCGGTCACATTCCTCACGATGCTGGTGACGGCCGGCGCGGTCGGCGCGCCCGGTGTCTTCATCCTGCCGCTGCAGCGCGAGTTCGGCTGGGGAACGGCGGATATCTCGTCGGCGCTCGCGATCCGGCTCTTGCTGTTCGGGCTGATGGGGCCGTTCGCCGCCGCATTGATGAACCGTTATGGCGTCCGCCGCATGGCGCTCACCGCGCTCACGCTGATCGCGGCCGGCCTGTTGCTTTCGCTCGGCATGACGCAGGTGTGGCAGCTCATCGTGTTGTGGGGCCTCGTTCTCGGCCTCGGCACGGGGCTCACCGCGCTGGTGCTCGGCGCGACGGTCGCGACGCGCTGGTTCACGGCGCGGCGCGGCCTCGTGCTCGGCCTCCTCACCGCGAGCTCGGCGACGGGGCAACTGGTGTTCCTGCCGATGCTGGCGGCGATGACCGACCGGTTCGGCTGGCGCGTCTCGATCCTCACCATGTGCGGCGCGATGGCGGTCGCGGTGATCGCCGTGATCGCACTGATGCGCGACCGGCCGTCTGATGTCGGCCTTGCGCCTTTCGGCGAGACCGGGCCCATAACGGCGGCGCCCACGTCAGCAGCCTCACTGTCGCCGATCGCGGCGCTCAAGGTCGCGGCGCGGACGCGCGTGTTCTGGATCCTGTTCGCGACATTCTTCATCTGCGGCGCGAGCACCAACGGCCTGATCCAGACGCATTTCATCCCGCTCTGCGCCGACTTCGGCCTGCCGGCGGTCGGCGCCGCGAGCGTGCTCGCCATCATGGGCGTGTTCGACTTCATCGGCACGGTCGGGTCGGGCTGGCTCTCCGACCGCTACGACAACCGCATTCTCCTGTTCTGGTATTACGGGTTGCGCGGACTTTCGCTGATGGTTCTGCCGTTCACGGACTTCACGTTCTACGGTCTGTCGCTGTTTGCGGTATTCTACGGGCTCGACTGGATCGCGACTGTGCCGCCGACCGTGAAGCTCACGGCCGCCAACTTCGGCCGGGAGCGCGCGAACCTCGTGTTCGGCTGGGTGTTCGCCGGCCACCAGATCGGCGCCGCCACGGCCGCGTTCGGCGCAGGCTTCTCACGCACGGTGCTGTTGACCTACCTGCCGGCGTTCTTCGTCGCCGGTGCGCTCTGCCTGATCGCGGCGGCGTTGGTGCTGATGATCATCAAGCCGAGCACGGTTGCGGTCGGCTCGGCGACGCCGGCTGCAGCGAAGGCGTAACGCGATCGCTACACCTCGCCGTCATGCTCCCCGAGCTTTGCGAGCGGCATGCGCGGCGTGAGGTGCCGGCCGCCGAGCAGGATCGGAAGGAGCGGCACCGGAGTGGTTTCGCCGTTCTCCAGCGTCAGGTCCGCGAGCCCGCCGCTCCGCAACAGATGCGGATCGTCGAAGAGCTGCTCGGGTTTCACGATCGGCGCATAAGGGAGGCCTTCGCGTTCGAACACCGCTTGCAACTCCGTCGATGAATGCCGCCGGATGATGTCGCGCAGCGCGGGGAGCATCCATGAGCGCGACTGAACGCGCAGCGTATTGGTGGCAAGGCGCGGGTCGTGCGCGAGGCCGCCGAGATCGAAGGCGCGGCCGAACACCGACCACTGGGTATCGGTGACCACGCCGAGGAAAACCTGCACGCCGTCGGAAGTATCGAACAGGTCGAACACGCCCCAGGCATTGATACGGTCCGGCATCGGGGGCGACGCCACGCCGGTCGCGGCGTATTGCTGCATGTGCTGCGCGGACAGAAGCACGCAGTTCTCGAACAGGCCGACCTGCACCTCTTGCCCTTTGCCGGTGTGCTCGCGTTCGGCAAGCGCCGCGAGCGCGCCGATCACACCGAACATGCCGCCCATGATGTCGTTGACGGACGAGCCGGCGCGCAGCGGGCGGCCGGGCGGCCCGGTCATGTAGGCGAGCCCCGCCATCATCTGCACGACCTCGTCGAGCGCGACGCGGTGTTCGTAAGGCCCGGGCAGGAAGCCCTTGTGCGAGACATAAATCAACCGCTTGTGCTTCTTCTTCAGGGCGGCGTAATCGAGGCCATGCTTCTTCAGCGCGCCAGGACGGAAGTTCTCGCTCACGATGTCGGCGCTCGCGATCAGCGCGCCGATGCGTGCGCGATCCTTCGGATCGGAAAGATCGGCGGTCACGCTTTTCTTGTTGCGATTGAACACGCGGAAGAAGCCGGCGCCGGAGCCGATCAGATTGCGCGTCTTATCGCCGCCCGGCGGCTCGACCTTGATTACCTCGGCGCCGAGATCGCCGAGAATCATGCCGCAGGTCGGCCCCATCACCATGTGGGTGAACTCGACCACGCGAATGCCGGTGAGCGGTAGCCGCGGCGCGGAGCGGGCCGCCTTGCGTGCGGTCGGGGATGACTTGCGCACGGCGCGCAGCTTTTGCGCGGCGCGAGTCTTGAGCGCAACGCGCGCTTTCGGCGCGCTGCGGCGCTTGATTTTCTTCGCCATCGGGGAAGCCTACTTGCTTTTCTTCTTCTTGCGGGGCTCCGGCTTCGCCGGCAGGCCGGTCGGATCGAACCCGACATAGACCACGTAGGATTCAAGTTCGCTTTTGCCTGGCATCGGGAAGCTTACGTCTTGCGCCACATGGACGAACGGCACGGAGGTCTGCCCGGGCGGTATCTCCACCGCAAATTTATAGAACTTGGTCCAGATCGTCTTGGGCTCGGTGCCTTCGCGCACGACGGCGACGCGCAGCGGCAAGTCGAGCTGCCCGGGACCGCCGGCGGGGCCAAGCAGAATACGGCCTTGCACGCCGACCTTCATGGTCACCACGCCGCCGAGCGTGGCGCACTCGCGCGCGGTCTGCCCGATGGTCGCCTGATAGCGCGTGGTCGTGGGGTTGGCTTCGGCGCCGGGCGCGGAGACGGACAGCGTCGAGGCGCCCGCGCGGACCGAGACGTCGGGACACTCGATCTCATCCGCAACGCCGGGGGCAGGCGCTTCCTTGCCGGGTGAGCCGAAAAACCACGAATTCAACTTATCGCTGATGCTGGCCTGCGCATGCGCAGTCCCCGGGCCTCCGATCAATGCAGCGCCAAAAAACAGACTCCAGATCGCCATGGCGGCCGCGCGGCCGCGTGCCACATCAGACACAGTCGATTTCCTCATCACCAATATGCCTTTGAAGCCCGTTGGTTATAGCAGCCGAACCTTGGCCGGCCCAAGGCACCTCACGACTCTGCGCGCGAACGCTACGGCATCGCGTCGCCGGCGAGCCGCGCGAACAGCAGGTGGTCCTGCCACAACCCGTTGATACACAGATATTCGCGCGCATAGCCCTCGCGCGCGAAGCCGGTATTCTCCAGGAGCCGGATCGAGGCGGCGTTCGAGGGGATGCAGGCGGCTTCGAGCCGATGCAACCGCAACGTCGCGAAGGCGAACAGCACGAGCGCGCGGACCGCCGCGGTCATCTGCCCGCGCCGGGCGTAGGGCTCGCCGATCCAGTATCCGATGCTGCCTGCCTGTGCGACGCCGCGGCGGATGTTGGCAAGCGTCAGCCCGCCGAGCAGCGTCTGGTCGACCTTGCGGAACAGGAAGAACGCATAAGACGCATCCGAGCGCTGATCCTCGGCATAGCGGCGCAGGCGCCGCCGGAACGCGCTGCGGCTCAGGTCGTCCGCCGGCCAGGTCGGCTCCCAGGGTGTCAGAAATGCGCGGCTGGCTTCGCGCAGCGCCGCCCAGTCGGAATAATCGCCCATCTGCGGCGCGCGCAGGAAGACGCCCTCACCTTCGACGGTTGGGATCGGTTCGGAGAAGCTGACCGTGCGGAAGAAAGCCATGGACGGATCATCTCAGGCGGCTCGCCGACCGAGACTTTCGGCAATCGCGGCGGCGCGTTCAAGCCCACGCCCGGGTCCGATCACGGCGACCGCCGGCCGGCTGCGCTCGATCAGGGCGCGCCCTGCCGCGCGTGCGCTCTCAACCGTCACCGCCTCGACCTTCCCGACGATCTCCTCGAGCGGGATCGGGCGGCCGTAGATCATGAGCTGCCGCGCGAGCTGTTCGGCGCGCGCGCCCGAGCTTTCGAGCGCCATCAGCAGGCCCGCCTTCATCTGTGCCTTGGAGCGCGCGATCTCGGTCTCGCTCAGCGTTTCGGCGGTGGCGCCGATCTCGTCGACCACGACGCGCATCAGATCGGCGAGGTCGGACGCGTCGGTGCCGGCATAGACGCCGAGCATGCCGGTGTCGGCATAGGCCGCATGGAAGGCATAGATCGAATAGCACAGGCCGCGGATCTCGCGCACTTCCTGGAACAGGCGCGACGACATGCCCCCGCCCAGCACATTGGTGAAAACCTGCAGGCTGTAGATCGTAGGATCGCGCTGCGGCAGGCCTTCGAGCGCAAAGGCGACGTGCACCTGTTCGAGGTCGCGCTGCTCGACGCGCGAACCGCCGGAGAACCGAGCGGGCGCGGGAGGCGGCGCGTCGGTCCCGGCGAACGCGCCGAACCGGCGCTCGACCTCGGCCACCACGGCCTCATGGTCGACCGAACCGGCCGCCGCGACCACCATGTCGGATGCGCGGTAATTGCGCCCGAGATAGCCGCGCAGACGGCGCGAGTCGAAGGAACGCACCGTTTCGGGGGTGCCCAGGATCGAGCGGCCGATCGGCTGGCCGGAAAATGCGATCTCCTGCAGGTATTCGAAGATCAGGTCGTCGGGTGTGTCCTCGACGGCACCGATCTCCTGCACGATGACGTTCTTTTCGCGCGCGAGCTCCTCCGGCTCGAACGTCGGATCGGTGAGAATGTCGGAGAGCACGTCGAGCGCGAGCGGCACGTCGGCGCGCAGCACGCGCGCGTAATAGGCAGTGGTTTCGACCGAGGTCGCGGCATTGAGGTCGCCGCCGACCGCCTCGATCTCCTCGGCGATCTGGCGCGCGTTGCGGCGCGACGTGCCCTTGAACGCCATGTGTTCGAGCAGATGCGAGATGCCGTGCTCGTCGGGCCGCTCGTCGCGGCTCCCGGCGCCGATCCATACGCCAAGCGACGCGCTTTGCAGGTGCGGCATCGCGTCGGTGACGACCGTCAACCCCGATGCGAGACGCGTAACGTTCATGGTCATGCCGCAGCTCCTTCGCGTGCGGCCACACTTGCCGCGAGTATGAAACGTTCGACCGCACCCTGGTCGTTCGGCAGCACCGTCACCCGCTCGCGGCGCGCGCCGAGGTCGGCGAGCCAGCCGGGCAGTTCAGGCGTGATGCCGCAGGCGGCCTTCACGGCGTCCGGGAACTTGGCCGGGTGCGCGGTGGATAAGACGATCATCGGCGTTGCGCGCTCGCGGCGCTCCTTCTCGGCGACCGCGACTGCGACAGCCGTATGCGGATCGAGCAGATAGCCCGCCTCCTTGCGCACGGTGCGGATCGCGGCGGCGGTCTCCTCCTCATCGGCGCGATCGGCCGAGAAGCGCGCGCGGATCGCGGCAAGCGCGTCCGGGGCGATCGAGAAGCGGCGCGACTGGGCGAGCGAGGCCATAGCGGCGCGCACGGGCGCCGGATCGCGGCCATAGGCATCGAACAGCAGCCGCTCGAAGTTGGACGAGACCTGGATGTCCATCGACGGCGACGCCGTCGCCGTGACCCCGTGCACCTCATAGGTGCCGGTCTTGAGCGTGCGCACCAGGATGTCGTTGACGTTGGTCGCAATGACGAGGCGCTCGACCGGCAGCCCCATGCGCACCGCCACATAGCCGGCGAATACATCGCCGAAATTGCCGGTCGGCACCGTGAAGGCGACCTTGCGGTGCGGGCTCCCAAGCGCGACCGCGGCGGTGAAGTAATAGACGACCTGCGCGACGATGCGCGCCCAGTTGATTGAGTTGACACCCGAGAGCCGGACGCGGTCGCGGAACGCGTGGTGATTGAACAGGCCTTTCACGATCGCCTGGCAGTCGTCGAACGTGCCTTCGACCGCGACCGCATGGACGTTGCCTTCGGCCGGCGTCGTCATCATGCGGCGCTGGACCTCGGAGATGCGGCCGTGCGGATAAAGCGCGATCAGGTCGATGTTGCGACGCCCGCGGAACGCCTCGACCGCGGCGCCTCCGGTATCGCCCGAGGTCGCAACCGCGATGGTCGCGCGCTCGCGCCGCTCGGCAAGCGCGTGGTCCATGAGCCGGGCGATGAGTTGCATCGCCACGTCCTTGAAGGCGAGCGTCGGCCCATGGAACAGCTCCAGCACGAAGGTCGCGGGATCGAGTTGGGCGAGCGGCACCACGGCCGGGTGGCGGAACGTGCCATAGGCCTCGCGCGCCATGCGCGAGAGGTCGGCGTCGGCGATCGTCCCGCCGACGAACGGCCGGATCACCTCGCAGGCGACCTCCGCATACGGCCGGCCGGCCAGCGCGGCGATCTCATCAGAGGAAAAAACAGGCCAGGAATCAGGCACATAGAGACCGCCGTCGCGAGCCAAGCCGGCGAGCGTCACATCGATGAAACTTAACTCCGGGGCCTCGCCCCGGGTGGAGATGTAGCGCACGGACGGGTCCTGGTTACGGCCGACAGTAGCGCATGATCCGGCGAAGTGGAATCGGCTTCGAAACGGCAAGAATCATGTTCAAAATGAATGGGTTAGGGGTAAATCGACCTCACGGGCGTTCGCTTGCCCGCGCCTGTCCTTCGCGGCGCAAGCTGCGCAGGAACACCAGCGAGGCAATCAGCAGCACGGCCGCCAGCCCATACCATGTCACCGCATATTGCAGATGGTTGTTGGGCAGGTTGACCTTGAGCGGGCCGACGCGCGGCAGCCCGCCGGGCGCAGGCGGCGCCTCCTGGTCGATGTAGAACGGCGCGATCGTGCCCCACTTCTCGGCGGTGGCCATAGCAGCCGGATCACGCACGAACCAGAGGTTCTTGGCCGGCTCGTCGTTCGGTGTGAACGTGCCGCGCGGCTCGGGCCAGCGCATGACGCCGACGATGTCGACGACGCCGTCCGGCTCGCCCTCGGTGCGCGTCGCCGCGTCCTGGCGACCCTCCGGCACGAAGCCGCGATTGACGACCACGAGGCTGCCGCCGGAGAGCCGCGCGGGCGAAAACACCCAGTAGCCGGGGCCGGCCGCGTCCGGCCGCAAGTTGGAGCCGCTGGAATAGACCAGCGCCTCGGCGCCGCGCACGAACTCGGCCGGAAACGAGACGCGGGTGAATTCATCCGTCGCGGCATCGAGCTGCTTCCAGCGCTCGCGCGGCGGCAGGTTCCCGGGCACCGCCGCAAGCCGGGTCTCCAGCGTGGCGATCAGCCCTTCCTTCCAGGCCTTGCGCTCGACCTGCCAGGTGCCGAGCGCGATCAGCGCGCCGAGCGCGGCGATGACCAGGATCACGGGAAGGATCAGGCTGCGGCGCGGCGCGGCCGACGCCGTCACGTGCCGTCTCCGCGCTCGAGCCGGCCCGGCGCCGCATCGTGGTGGTATTGCAGCGCGATCAGCAGGCCCTTGAGCAGGCGCAGCGGCGCCAGCGTCACGATCAGAATCAGCGGTCCCCACAGCAGCGCGTGCAGCCAGAACGGCGGCTGATACATGACCTCGACCAGCAATGCCGCGCCGACCACGATGAAGCCGGCGATGAGAATCACGAAGATCGCCGGCCCGTCGCCGGCATCCGCGAAGCTGTAATCGAGCCCGCACGCCTCGCAATTCGTACGCACCGTCAGGAAGCCTTTGAACATATGCCCCTTGCCGCAACGTGGACAGCGCCCGGCGAGCCCGGTGATGAACGGAGAGACTGGCGCGGCGCGCTGCTCGGTCATGTGACTCTCTTAGGTCCCGGATGGTCGCTCCCCAGCATGACCATAGAACGAAAAAGGGGCGGCCGGAGCCGCCCCTTTTGTGTGGCAGGCGTGCGGTCAGTGGTGAGCGGCGGCGTGCGCGCCGGCGCCCCACACATAGATACAGGCGAACAGGAACAGCCACACCACGTCGACGAAGTGCCAGTACCAGGCCGAGAATTCGAAGCCGAGATGATGGGTCGGCGTGAAGTGTCCGGCAAGCGTGCGTGCCAGGCATACGATCAGGAAGATCGAGCCGATGATGACATGCGCGCCATGGAAGCCGGTCGCCATGAAGAA
>PLJS01000049.1 GCA_003140315.1 Hyphomicrobiales bacterium | reverse complement strand
CCCTACCGCTGGCCCGCTTCCCTTCCCCACTTTGTATGCCAATCTGTAAACATTGTGAGCACAGAGGAGAGGACCACAACTGGATATCGCCCACGTGTTGGAATTGCGGAGGGCGGCCCGCACTGCTCGTTCTGTTTTGAAAAATATAAACAGCGCAGGAAGCGCGGGCAATGCCGATACCCGGAGTGCCATTGCGCGAAATACGCGCCGCTGAGCGATCAGGCTGCGCATTCCGACGATCGCGACCAGTCGTTCCAGCGCATCGCGACCAGTGTGAGGCGGGTGCGTGACGGCGCCGTTGGATGCTGTTTTTGATCTCAGTGTTTCCCTCTTTCGTCAAGTACGGCGGTAGCCCGTCCCCGTAGTCAATAGGAGGGGCCCGCGCGCGACGCGGAGTGACCGTCTAAAGTCTGACGCAGCGGCGCGCGTGGGGGGGTGCCTGTTGACCCACGGGGGCGGGCGGGATGCGGAGTGCGGTAGTCATTTTTTGGCTCCTTTCGCCAACTTCGGTGTCGTCGCGCTTGTGCTGCTCGTCGTGTCCACGACCGGGACCGCAGCTTCCATCTCGGCGGCCTGGATCTTTCGCATCGACGGGCCGTCGAGGGCGAGGCTGTAGGCGTTGTGGACGATGCGATCGAGGATGGCGTCGGCGAAGGTCGGCTCGCCGATCACTTCGTGCCACGTGTCGGTCGGCAGCTGGCTGGTGATGAGTGTCGAGCCCCGGCCGTAACGATCCTCGACGATCTCCATCAGATCGCGCCGCTGATTGGCGGTGAGCCGATCCGGACCCCAGTCGTCGTTGTGGACGGCCCCCGATGGCAAGCACTTTTTTTGACGCTTCGAACGATTTGGTCGGCTGCGGTCATATGTCCGGCCTGCTGGTGCGGAGTATATGTCCGCGGGCCCTGATGAAGTCCGACGACCGAGGAGGAGCGGCACGACGGGCGCCAGAACCAGGTTTGCGCCATTCAACCACATCATGCGACCCTGCCAAACGATCACGCCGAACCAACGTTGGACCAGATCGGACAAGGTTGCGTCCAGGCGCTCGCGTTCATCGTCGTCACCGCCAATCAACGCAATGTTTTCGGCATTGTCTTGCACGCGCGTGAGTTCGTAGCGTAGCTGGCGGCGCCGACGGAGAAGCTTGCCGCCGGTATCAAAGCGGCTTGCACCGGCCGCGTCGTCGCGATTTCCGAAATCTCGAGCTCATCGCGTGCGTGCGCGCCCAACGCATCCTTCGCCATCAGTTGCTGGGCTACCTGCCGAGCAAGAACCTGATCGACACCACGCTTGACATAGATCGCGGCAAGCTCATCGAGCTCAAACCCGGCACGCCTCGATCACGCACGAGATAGCGGTCGATCTTCTCCAACGGCAGATCCTCGACCATACCGGCGAGGAGGCGCGCGAGGTGCAATATCTCGCGGTGTGCCGTCGCCATCCGCGAGAACCTTCGCGAACCGCGGATAGACGCTACCTCGTTGTTGCACTCAGCGCCGTGCGATCAGGCGGCCAATGCATGCATTTTCGTCCGGCAAAGCCGCCTCGAATTGAGCGAAGGTCATTTGCTGGACGGGCCTCAAGCGTCTGGCCGTCACGGCTCTCCTTGAACGAAAGGATATTGCCAAGTTTGAGGGATACCGTCCCGTCCCGGATAATCCCCGAAATAAACGCTTACCTTCATCCCGACTGCGAGCGGGCCGGGTTCAGCCAAGTCGACCATCACTTCCGCAACATCGATGTCGGTGAGATTGCGCGGTCCGCGCGCGCCGATGCGTCCGGGCTGGATAATCTGAGCGATCATGGAAACCGTGCCGGCGATATTGCGGCCCGGAAATGCGGGCGAGCGCACGACGACCGGCCGCCCGATCCTGATCGCGCCGAAGTCGCGTTCATCGAGCTCCACCCGGACGCGCAGTGCGGAGATGTCGCCGAGCATGACAAGCGGCTGCGGCGCGGATGGTGACGCCAACTCGCCGACCCGGACATTTAGCTGCAGAATGGTGCCCGCGATAGGCGCGCGAATGATCAAATTATCCAGCGCGGCTTCTGCGCCACGCAGATCGATGCGCGCCATCGCGAACTGTTCTTCCAGCTCCGTCGGCTGGGTGGCCGGTGCGCTGGCTTCGAAACTGGCCAGCTCAGCTTGCCGCTGCTTCAATTGCTCCTGTCCACTTGATAAGGCGGCGAGGGCAGCAGTGACTGCGTCCTCGGAACCGCTACCAGCCCGGCGCGCCGCAGCCGCCCGATCGACCCCCGATCGACCCTCGACGACCGCTTGTTCTGCATCGGCAGTGGCATCTTCGACCTTGCGCCGCGCAGCATCTTTGGTTGGCGGAGAAGCGGGGCGCGCACGCTTTCGCAGCTTGAGTTGAGCTTCGAGTTTCGCGTGGCGTGTCCTGACCTCTTCGTCATCGATACGGATGAGGGCCTCTCCGGCGAATACCCTGTCATTGACTTTCACCAGAACTTCGCCGATCCGGCCGACGACCGGCGAACCGATCCTGATTTCTCCCGACCAGGGTTCGACCCGGCCGGGAGCTACGGCCTGCCAGCTCTTTTTGATTTCTTGAGCGCTGGTCGCCACGGGCAGTCGTGCGAGCAGTGTGGCAAAGCCGAACAGGCCAAGCGCCACAAGCAAGATCGACTTGTTGCTCGCCACGATCATGATCCCTGGGATTGCATCGCTTCGTGTTTGAAGTCCGCCACGCCGCGCTCCTCGCCGACGATGCGTCCATCCTCGATGTAAACGACCCGATCTGCGAACGGCACGATGCGCGGGTCGTGGGTAACGACCAACACGCCGCGCGTCGGATCTTGGGCAATCCGCGCAAGCATCGACATGACGATCCGTCCGTTTTCGGCATCCAACGCGGCCGTCGGCTCGTCTGCGAGAATCGTCGATGGATTTCCAATGACAGCGCGCGCGATAGCCACACGTTGCTGCTGGCCGCTGCTCAACTCGCGAGGATAGGATTTCGCCTTGTGCGCAAGCCCGACCATCGCGAGCGCGTCGCTGGCCTTTTGCTTCGCCTGTTCCGAGTTTTCACTGCGAACGTCTAGGGCGAGTCGGACATTGTCGATCGCCGTCAGCGTCGGGAACAGATGATAGGACTGGAAGACGAACCCGATATGATCGCGCCGGAGCTTGGCCAGTTCCTCTGGCTTCGCACCCGCCGTGGAATGATCCCGGACGCGCACCGTACCGCTCGACGGCGTCAGCATGCATCCGAGCATGGAGAGAAGCGTGGTCTTGCCGCTTCCCGACGGACCCATGAGCAACGTCAGTTCCCCACCGGCGATCGCGACGCTGACGCTCTTGAGCGCCTCGAATCTACTCGCACCGCGACCCAGGAACATGACAGCGTCAATGGCCTCGATCACGGGGGCGGTCATCGCGTGAACACTATCACGGGATCGATGCGCATGACCTTCACAATCGCCAAAGCGGCGGACAGAACGCACATCACGACGGTGAGCAGCAGCAGGATCGCAGTCATTGGCAGCGTCATAACGACGGGCAGCGCCGTGTCCGCCGTGATTTTGACGACGAGCCAACCGAAGCCAGCGGCTATGCAAAATCCGATCGCCGCACTCAGCAACGCCTGAATGATGATGACCTTGTGGATGTATGCGCCCGACGATCCAATCGCGCGCAGGGTTGCGAATTCGTGCAGATGGTCCTTTGTGCTGGAATAAAGCGTTTGCGCGACAATGGCGGTACCGACAATCATAGCCAGCACGGCGCCGGTGAACAGAGCAGCGCCGGCGCCCGTGCCAAACAGCCAGAAATTGGTGCTGCGACGACGAAACTCGTCGGGCGTCAGAACCTCTGCGTTGGTCAAGCGCGCGCGCATCCGGTCGCGAACGTCTGTTACGTTCGCACCCTGCAGCACGCGCACGAGAAAATACGATCCCTTGTTCGCCGCGGTGCCTGTGAAACTGCGCGCTCGGTCGAGCGAGGTGAAGACGTAGGGTGTCGTGGTGAACGAGCGGATACCGCTGGTGATCGCTACCACCTCCACTCGTTGATCGCTGATTTCGGCACGTTCGCCGATCCGAGAGGCTTCGAGGCGATCAAAATAGGACCGGTCAATTGCAACGGCGCCAGGGACCGCGAGCGATTCAAGACTGCCTGCAATTAGATTCCAGGGGCGGAGCCCTTCGTCCCGCGTATCGGAGCCGATGATAAAGACTGGGGCGGTTCCGCCGGATGGCGCGCGCCAGGATGCGAAGCCGATCACGACAGGGACCGCCTCCGCAACGCCATCAACCGAAAGGGCACGAAACCGCTCGTGCTCGTCCAATAAAGCCGAATCCTCGAAGAACTTCGACCCGCGCGGTACGATCCAGAGATCGGCTTTGGTATGATCGATCATGACCGTCACCATTCTCTGGAAACTCACATACAGACCCAGCTGAATGGTCACGAGGACGATCGAGAAGACGATGCCGATGACGGTGGCGATCAACCGCAGCCGGTCATGGAATAGGTTTCGGAATGCGAGTTTGTAAGCAAGCGACATGTTGGTAACGACGGTCCGAAATTGACGACGCCGCGTCGTCTATTGAGGAAGGTCTTTGGCGACCGGTCCGGATGCATCGAGGGCTGTTTGCGCGTCCACCGACCCGACCAACTCGTAGAAGAGGCTCTTGTAGGTCAGGAATGTCGCACCTTCGGCCTTCATTCTTGCAATCGCCGCGTCGACAATTCGCGACGAGGAAAACACGAGGTTCTCGACCACGAAGACCTCATAACCAAGACCGAGAAGGCCAAGGCAGGATTCCAGGACACAGACATCGGTCTCGCAGCCGGCGACGATCGCCTGTTTCTTCCCTAGCTGTGCGAGGTGGCTCCTGATCGGCTCCTCCCTGGTCATGTCGAAGAAGTTCTTCTCGAACGTCGTGGCGAGGGCACCCAGGTGTTGTTTGACCTCTTGAGGCAAGGAGCCTTTTTGGTCGACAGGCTTTTCAAGCGTTACGACGACTGGAATTTTGAAGTAGCCCAGCAAGCGGGCCAAGTGCTGCGTGTTCCTCATGATCTTGGAGCGATCAGCTCCGTCCAGTTGCTCCAAGAAGGATCCCTGCACGTCGATGATGATACCGCAGCTTTGATCTGCGATAACGCGCTTCGGAACCTTCGTAGCGACCTGAGCCCTGACCACCGCGGGTGCGGCGACAATGCCGATCGCGCCGGCCACGGCTAACCTGATGAGTTCGCGACGTCGCATGGCACGCCTCCCCCTGAAACGGAGCGCCTTCAAATTCAGCGAGACGCCTATTTCCCCTTGAGCGTGCCCTTGAGGCCACCGACGGCATTCTGAACCTTGCCTTCTACCTTGTCGGCCGTGCCCTCCGACTGCAGCTTGGTGTCGCCGACGACCCTGCCGACCACCTGCTTGACAGCACCTTTGACTTCCTTGGCCGATCCGATGATCCGATCCTTGTCCATAATTTCTTTCTCCGAGACCTTGACCTTCTGAATAAGAAGGAATGCTGAAACTTTGCAGCGCTGACCAGCAGTTGTCCTTGATGTCGATCAACCGCATTCTCCAGATGTCCCCGCATTGGCGGTGCCCGACTTGGTGCTGTTCAGCGTTCTTGTCGCCGCCCTGCGGGGACTTGTTGATCTCCAAGCAAACGATCGAACTCCTTTTTGGACACGCCGTAGCACTCGCATGAGCGACGGATCAGACTGCGGCGATCGATGATCGTGACGTTGCCACGCTTGTAGCGGATGAGGCCGAACCGTTGCAGGGCGCCGGCCGCAGCGGTAACGCCGGTGCGCTGGACTCCTAGCATCATGGCCAGGAACTCCTGCGTGAGCAGAAACTCATCCGATTGCATGCGGTCGTGCGTCATCAGCAGCCAGCGGCAACATCGCTGCTCCAGGGAATGAAATTGATTGCACGCGGCGGACTGCGCCACCTGGTGGAAGAAGGCGTGTGCATAACGATGCATCACGGCTCGCATCGAGGCGCTGCGCGCCAATTCCTTCTTGAACAGTGATGCTTTCATTCGCAGACCAGCACCCGGGACCTGGACGTAAACGCTCGTCGGCGCCCGGTCGTCGCCGAGCAGGAGCGGCAGACCCACCACACCCTCGTTGCCGATCGTTCCGACCTCGGATGCCTCACCATTCGTCATGCTGTTCACCAGCGACCCGACGCCGGTCTCGACGAAATAGACAAATCCGAGGGGCTTGTTGGCGCGATAGAGAGATTGCCGGTACGTCAGTGGGATACGCTGAAGATGAGGGCGCAGCCGCTCGTAGTCCCTTGGAGGCAGCAAACCGAGCAACCGGTTGGCATGTGGGTCCGCAGCCTTGCGGCTAGCCACCACTTCGCTGCCCCTCGCCGTCAGGCACGCGCCGATTCTCGGTTATCGCGCTGCTGGAGGATTGTCCTTCAGAGGAGTCGCCGCAGTAACTCGGCCCCAATTTCAGTTTGGTTTCTTCTTCAGCCAGCAACGCCATGATACGCGATCGCTCGATCGCATCCGTCGATTCGTTGGCAAGCTTCCGATACCGCTTGATATTTTCTCGTTTTATAGTGCTGTTCTCGTGATTGCTCGCTTCCGTCGCGCGCTATGTCTGATGCCAGACAGAAATTGACGCACATCAATATCATTACGCCGTTCGTGTGAAATGCTCCCCGTGTCGCTGGAAATGCCGAGAGTTGGACTCACAATTCACAGAAGAGAGGATGCTGCCATGTCGTCTTTTGCCCACGCGATCGCCAGGTCGGGGCCCTTTACGCGCTCGGTTGCGACCGCGGCGCTGATGGGCGCCGCGATGCTCGTGACCCCGCAGTCCGTCGCCCGCGCCGGTACCGTCACTGACGCGGCGATCCAGTTGGCGCAGGCCGATGGTTCACGGAACCTCATCACCAACGAGGCCGCCCTGACGAGGGGCGAGACCGTCGAGCGGCGGATCACGGCCCTTCACAAGGTGCTGAAAATCACGGCCGACGAGGAGACCAAATGGGACGCCGTGGCCAAGGCGATGCGCGAAAATGCCGCCAATATGGACACGCTGATCGCTGAGATCCGGAAGACGCCGCGGGAAAGCATGACTGCACTCGACGATTTGAAGAACTATCAGAAGGTCACCCAGGCCCATGTTGATGGCTTGAAGAACCTGATTGCGTCCTTCGAGGCGCTGTATGCCGCGATGCCCGACGACCAGAAGAAGACCGCCGATCACGTGTTCCGGGCGACCAAAGGCTAGGCCGCTGCGACAGGTTCGCAAGGCCGACGATCGCGTCCCGCGACCGTGACACCACGCTTATCAAAGGAGGTCGCCATGACCTGGATCATCGATACCAAATCGAAACGTCGTCTATCCGCAAAGCTCGTGATTGGGCTCGTCATCTCGGCAATGTTCGCGCTCACGATCGTCTCCGAACCGGCTAGCGCCCAACGCGGGCGGCGCGATTTTCGCGGCTATCATCATCAGTGGAACGGCTCGTATTATCGCGCCCCGCCGGTCGTCTATGGCTCGCCATATGGCTCGTCATACTATGGTGAGCCCTACTATCCGCCGCCGCTGGTTTTCGGCCCGGGTATAGGCATAAGGTTGCCCGGCCTCAGCATCGGTATTTACTAGGCTTTACGCGGTCCGAAACGGCAATGGCCGGTATCGTTACCGGCCGTTTTTCCCGGAGACCTAATGCTGCGAAGGGCTCTGGCTGCAGCGCGGTTTGCCTTGGCCTAGGATCACCAAGACTAGGTGAACGTTTGGAAAGGCGGCTCATTCCGTGAATCGCAACGTTCTCTACCTCATCATCGGTGCACTCGTCGTCGTCACCGCAGTCTTCGGCTATCAGCTGTACCAGGAGCGGCACAAGACTGGCATCGACATCAGCATCGGCGACCGCGGCATTTCAATCGAGAAGAAGTAGTGCTGCATTTGCTTGACGCTGCGGTCGATCGCGTGCGATCCGGAAAATGCCGCTCGGGGCCTTCACAATCGGCGCACAAAGAAGTTCAATCGACTAGATTCAAGGGGAGATAAGTCATGTCACTCGGGCTCATACTCATCATCATCGTCGTGATCTTCTTGCTCGGGGGCTTCAGTGGCCGCTTCGGCGGCTACGGCTACGGCTACGGTCACGGCGGCATCGGTTTCTTCGGCATCATCCTGATCGTTCTCGTCGTACTGCTGTTGATGGGTCGGCTTTGACCTGACTGGTGCGATGTCGAACGACGAAGGTCGAAGATGCGTCAATTCCCGGTCTCGGTGGCGGGGACGCGGGGCATGCCTGAAAGCAAGATGACTGCGATTGGAATATCGGGCGAACCACGAAGTCGGCTGTGACTTTCCGGGCCCCCCCCGTCTGCTACTGTCTGCACCGTTCCAGAGTTCGTCTGGAGAATGTTAGATGAGCGGACGCCCTCCAATAGGGCGCAACACAAATTTTGAGGGAGCACCGCAGTGCCTAAATCCAAGTTTGAGAATGCCTTGATTGTTTTCTTCCGCCTCGCCATGGGCTGGACGTTTCTCTTTGCGGCTATTCATCATTTCGGAGACTCGAACTTTGTGGTGGGCTTCCTGAGTCACACCAAGACGTTCCATTCCGTGTACGCACCGCTGACGACGCCCACGATCGCGCCGACGCTCACGTTTCTGGTGGAGTACGGTCACTTGCTGATCGGCTTGTCACTAATCTCGGGGCTTTTGGTTCGCGTGAGTGCCCCGTTTGCGATCGCCATCATGCTTCTATACTGGACCGCGCACATGGATTTCCCGTACATCGAAAGCAACAACAACTACCTCCTCGACTACCACATCGTCTATGCGGGCGTGCTCATATACCTGATCATCAAGCATGCCGGACACGTGTGCGGGCTCGACGCATGGGCGGAGACTCTACCGATTGTGCAACAGCACCCGAGCCTACGTCGGCTAGTCGCCTGAACGCGTTCGCGCTCATTCCGACCGCAATCGTCGGGTCAGCGGTTAATCTGGCAAGTACGACATCATAGGGCGCAGAGGCCGCAGTCACGATATGTCCGGGCAAGACCACGACGGCTCGTGGTGCCGAGCTTGTGGGTCATGAGCGTCGACTGCGCGACCTCCTTGGCATGTCGGCTTTGCCCCCGGCTCCCGACGTGTCGCGGCGTCGCAGCGAAACGGCGCTAAGGGCCAATCAACTGACACCTGATCGTTTTGAAACTCCCGGCCGCTCACTTCACACCGTGACGCGCGACCTCCTCGGCTATGTCGACCTGGATTACCTTCGCCGCGGCGATGTCGGCGTTGCCGCCTGCGGTGTTACGCTGCTTTGCCTTCGCCAAGCCACGGCCATAGAGCGAGTTTGCGAGCTTCGGGTTGATCTTCAGCGCTGCGTTGTAATCGGTAACGGCATCGTTGGAGCGGCCGAGGCGGAGGCACAGAAAGTGCGGCTGTTCATGGTGTCGGCCTCATTGGGCTTGAGCCGCAATGCCTCATTGCAATCGGCAAGCGCCAGCGGCAGATCACGGCCGGCGATGGCGCGCACATAGCAGCGGTTGCCGTAGGCATCGAACACTTGTTCGCCAATCTCAAGGAGGCGCGCCAGATCATCGAAGAATGGAGGATCGACTACAACACCAACCGACGCCACTCGAGCCTCAACGGGCTCACACCGACCGAGTTCGCAGCACGCCCCACACCGGGGCATAGCCGCTTGGCGGCGCCGGGCACGGGATGCGTGGTTGATCTGACGCAATGCCGAGAGAAACCGGCGCGGCCATGAACGCGTGCCGACCGACCAGACCCTCCAGTGAGACCGCGACATGGACTTGATTGAAAACCGCACATTCGCCGAGCTGATGCCGGGCGAGACGGCGAGCTTGGTCCGTACTTTGACGCATAAGGACATCGAGCTGTTCGCCGTCATGAGCGGCGACGTCAATCCGGCTCACGTCGATGAGGCTTTCGCGAAAAGCGATGTCTTTCATAAAATTGTCGCTCACGGCATGTGGACCGGATCGCTGTTTTCGACGCTTCTCGGTACGCAATTGCCCGGACCGGGAACGATCTACGTCAATCAATCCCTGAACTTTCGGCGGCCTGTCGGCCTGGGCGATACCCTCACGGTCAGCATCACCGTCAAGGAGAAGAAAGACGGCAGTCGTGTGGTTCTCTGCTGCGAGGCCACCAACCAGAAGGGCGAGGTCGTGATCGACGGCGTCGCCGAGGTCATCGCGCCGACCGAGAAGGTGTCGCGGCCGCGCGTTGCCTTGTCGGATGTTACGCTCTTGGAAAAAGGGCGCCGCTATCAGCGCCTGATCGAGATGACGCGCGGGCTCGCTCCGATCCGTACCGCCGTTGTTCATCCGGTCGATGACGCGTCGCTGATCGGCGCCGTCGAGGCCGCGCGTGCAAACCTGATCGTTCCCATCCTGATCGGCCCCGAAGCAAAAATCCGCTCCGCGGCCGCGAAGGCGAAGATCGATCTCTCCGCCTACCAGATCGTGCCGACCGAGCACAGCGACGCTGCCGCCGCGCAAGCGGTCGCCATGGCGCGGAGCGGCGAGGTGGAAGCCCTGATGAAGGGGAGCCTGCACACCGACGAGCTCCTGCATGCCGTCGTCGATGAAGAGCATGGCTTGCGCACGGCGCGGCGGATCAGCCATGTCTTCGCGCTCGATGTGCCGCTCTATCCGCGGCCGCTTTTCATCACCGACGCGGCGATCAACGTCTACCCGACGCTCGATGACAAGCGCGACATCGTGCAAAACGCGATCGATCTCGTCCATGCGCTCGGCATCCCGAGGCCGAATGTGGCGATCCTTTCCGCGGTCGAGACGGTGTCGCCGAAGATCAGGTCCACGCTCGATGCCGCCGCGCTGTGCAAGATGGCAGAACGCGGACAGATCACGGGTGGGGTGCTCGATGGCCCGCTCGCCTTCGACAACGCGATCTCCGAGGAAGCCGCGCGAACGAAAGGCATCGTCTCTCCGGTCGCCGGAAAGGCCGACATCCTCGTCGTGCCCGATCTCGAGGCCGGCAACATGCTGGCAAAGCAGCTCGAGTACCTGGCCGATGCCCAGATCGCCGGAATCGTGCTCGGTGCCCGCGTTCCGATCATGCTGACGAGCCGCGCCGACAAGACGCTCGCGCGCCTCGGCTCATCGGCGATCGCGCTTCTGCTCGCCCGCCGCAGCAAGAACAAGATGCCATGAGCGACGCTATCCTGGTTCTCAACGCCGGATCGTCGAGCCTGAAGTTCACGTTATATCCGGCCGAAGAACGACCCACCGCGGACAGACTGCTGTGCGATGGCGAGATCGAGGAGATCGGCCATGACGCGCATTTCGTCGCACAGCAAGCCGGCGGCGCGACACTGATCGACCAATCTGTATCTGCAAGAACGCAGGAAGACGCTCTTGCGATCCTGCTGCAGTGGCTTGACCGGCAATTCGCGCAATTTAGGTTGATTGCGGCGGGGCACCGGGTCGTTCACGGCGGATCGCGTTACGGAGCGCCGGTGCGCATCGACGCGACCGTTGCTGCGGATCTCCGCGCGCTCATCCCGCTCGCACCGCTGCATCAGCCGCATCACGTCGCGGCGATCGATGCGCTGTTCAAGCTGCATCCGACGCTGCCGCAGGTCGCGTGTTTCGACACGGCCTTTCATCTGACCGAGCCGTCGGTCGCGACGACATTCGCGCTGCCGCGTCAACTCATCGACGAGGGCGTGCGGCGCTACGGATTCCACGGCCTGTCCTATGAATACATCGCAAGCGTGCTGCCGGACTATCTCGGGAGCGGGGCCGATGGCCGCGTCGTCGTGGCGCACCTCGGCAGCGGCGCCAGCATGTGCGCGATGCGAGCGCGGCGGAGCGTCGCCACCACGATGGGCTTCACGGCTTTGGACGGGCTGCCGATGGCCTCGCGCTGCGGAAATCTCGATCCGGGCGTGGTGCTCTATCTGATCCAGCAAAAAGGCATGTCGGCCGACGCGGTCAGCAATCTGCTCTATCGCGATGCCGGACTGCTGGGCGTGTCCGGCGTCAGCGGCGACATGCGGGCCTTGCTCGCCAGCAAGGAGCCGCACGCGCGTGAAGCCATCGATCTTTTCGTCTATCGCATCGGTCGTGAGCTGGGATCGCTGGCGGCGGCGCTCGGCGGCCTGGATGCGATCGTGTTCACGGCCGGCATCGGCGAGCATGCGCCCGAGATCCGCCGGCGCGTTCTGCGCGACGCGGCCTGGTTGGGCGTGGTCCTGGACGAGAGGCAGGATGCCGGTCCGCGGCTGACGCGGTCCGATAGCCGCGTATCCGCCTGGGTCATCCCGACCGATGAGGACTTGGTGATCGCACGGCAGAGCTGGGATCTCGTTCGTTCAGCCACGCTTTAGCCAAGGCAGTTATTCTGGTGAATGACCAACCCGATACCGATTCGAGCAGGCAAGTGACCACCATGCCGGACACAGCCGCGGCCGCAGGCCTCACTAGCGTGGAGGCCCGCCGCCGGCTCACCGAATTTGGCCCGAACACGACGCCCGATGCGGCCGTCCACCCGGTTCAGGCGATCCTGGGCAAGTTTATGGCGCCGGTTCCGTGCCTGCTCGAAGCCGCGATCGTGCTCCAACTCTTTCTCGGCGAGTACATCGAGGCGAGCGTCATCGCGCTTCTCCTGGTGTTCAACGCGGCGCTCGGGTTCTTCCAGGAGAGTCGGGCGCAAGCCACGCTCGCGGCGCTGAAGTCGCGGCTCGCGCTGCTGGCAAGCGTGCGCCGGGACGGCGACTGGAAGACCATATCGGCGGCTGAGCTGGTGCCGGGCGACACCGTCAAGCTGTCGCTCGGCAGCGTCGTCGCCGCCGACGTGCGCCTGCTCGTGGGCGACGTTCTCCTCGATCAATCCATGATCACCGGCGAGTCGATGCCAATCGAGGCAGGTCCGGATCTTGAGACCTATGCGGGCGCGCTGGTGCGCCGCGGCGAAGCCGTCGCGGTGGTCACGGCGACGGGCACCCGCACGAAGTTCGGCCGCACCGCTGAACTGGTTCGCACGGCCCATGTGGTGAGCTCGCAGCAAAAGGCCATCTTCCGGCTGGTGCGGAATCTGGCCGCCGTGAACGGCGTCGTCGCCGCCGTGCTGATCGCTTATGCGTATTTTCTCCACCTGCCGATCGGCGAAATGCTGCCGCTGGTGCTGATCGCAGTCCTTGCGACGATCCCGGTCGCGCTGCCAGCGACATTCACGCTTGCGACCGCGCTCGGCGCGCAGGCGTTGGCGAAGCACGGCGTTCTGCCGACGCGCCTCTCCGCTCTCGATGAAGCCGCCACCATGGACGTGCTGTGCTCCGACAAAACCGGAACGCTGACACGCAATGAGCTTTCGGTCACGGCCGTGCGCGCCATGCCGGGCTTCGACGAAGCCCGTGTCATAGCCTTGGCGGCGCTGGCGAGCTCCGACGGTGGTCAGGACCCGGTCGACCATGCGGTGCGTGCGGCGGCGCACGACGGGCCCGGCGTGCCGAAGCTGGTCAAGTTCATTCCATTCGATCCGGCGACGAAAATGTCGGAGGCGACGGTCACCGATACCGATGGCACGACGTTACGGGTGGTAAAAGGGGCCTTCGCGACCGTCGCGCGTCTATCGCAACCGCCAGCGGACGTCTCCGCGGCGGAGGACGAGCTGGAACTGCAAGGCTTCCGGGTGCTTGGGGTTGCGGTCGGTACGCCCGACTCCATGCGGTTCGCCGGACTCCTGGCGTTAAGCGACCCGCCGCGAACGGATGCGGGGTCCTGCATCGCGGAGCTGCGGACGCTCGGCGTTGAGGTCGTGATCGTTACTGGCGATGCGCCGGCGACCGCGGGCGTCATTGCGCGCGCGGTCGGCGTTACCGGTGCGGTGTATCCGCCCGGTCCCATTCGCGGCGACGTGCGAGCAGAGGATTTTGCCGTCTTCGCGGGTGTGCTGCCGGAGGACAAGTTCGCCCTGGTCAAGGCGTTTCAGCGCGCCGGCCACACGGTGGGCATGTGCGGGGACGGCGCGAACGACGCTCCGGCGCTGCGGCAGGCGCAGATCGGCATCGCGGTCTCGACGGCCACCGACGTCGCCAAATCTGCGGCCGGGATCGTGCTGACCGAGCCGGGGCTCGGCGGAATCGTCGCCTCCGTTCGCGAAGGCCGCATAACGTTCCAGCGCATCCTCACCTACACGCTGAGGTCCATCGTCCACAAGGTTCGCCAGGTGCTGTTTCTGACGATCGGACTCATGATCACCGGACACGCGATCCTGACGCCGATGCTCGTGGTGCTCTCCATGATCACCGGTGACTTTCTGGCAATGTCCTCGACCACCGATAACGTCGAGCCGTCACCCATGCCGAACGCTTGGCGCATCGGCAGCCTCACCATCGCCGGTGTCATCATGGGGGTCTTCGATCTGATCTTCTGTGTCAGCGCGCTGGCGCTGGGCAAATATCAATTTGGATTTGGTGTTGAAACACTGCAGACGCTGACGCTCGTGACGCTCGTCTTCAGCAGCCAGGCGATCTTCTACGTGGTCCGCGAGCGGCGCCGGATATGGTCCTCGCGTCCGAGCCTCATCGTCGTCCTGTCTTCTGTCGCCGACATGCTGATCATTCCGACGTTGGCGGTTCGCGGCATCCTGATGGCGCCGCTGCCGTTCCGGTTCATCGTCGGCATTTTTGCGTCGGCAGTCGCCTTCGCATTTGTCCTGGACGAGGTGAAGGCCCGCGCATTCCGGCATCTGAGAATGATATAGGCGCGCGACATCGCGTTGATTGAAGGACGCTTACACCCGCAACGCCGAACGAATTTCCTGGAACAGCGTCTCGTCGAGGAGCGGCTTCTCGACGACGACGGCCCCGATTGCGGCGGCGCGTTCGCGAACGACGGAACTGGGATGAGTGGTGATGAGAATGGCCGGCACCACGATCTCGCGATTTCGCAGCTCGCACACGAGGTCCAGACCGTTCATTCCCGGCAGATTGTAGTCGACGACGAGACACCCGGCCTTCGCCAACGGAACTTCTCGCAGCAACGCCGCCCCGTTCGGATAGGCCCGGACCGCAAAGCCCTCGACCTGCAGCGAAAATACGAGCGAGCTGCGGATGGCCGGGTCATCGTCGACGACCAGGATGGACGGCTTTACCGGAATGGACTCAGCCTGTGGGCGCACTGATCCTGACCTGCTTTTGCGGTGCAGGCCAACCAAGACAATGATTGCGGGCTATTGCTTTGATCTAGCGCAAGCTTGCGACACTGTGGCCCGATCTCAGTCGTCGGGGGCCGATTTCAGCAGACCGCCGAGCAGCGCCATGCGCACGAGATCGGACAGGCTTCCGGCATTCATCTTGGTCATGACGTTGGCGCGGTAGATCTCGACGGTGCGAGGACTGATGCCGAGATCGAACGCGATGACCTTGTTCGGTTTTCCCGTGACCAGACCCTCGAGCACTTCGCGTTCGCGATTTGACAGGGACGCAAGGTTCTCGGACAGCTGCGCGTGGTCGGCGGCTTGCTGAGCGTTGCGTTCCAGGCGTTCGAGTGCCGATTTGACGGAGGCAACAAGCTTCTCGTCGTCGTAGGGCTTCTCGATGAAATCCACCGCTCCGATCTTCATGGCCTCGACCGCGAGCTGGACGTCGCCGTGCCCCGTGATGACGATCACCGGTAGGTCGACTTTGAGTTCCCTGAGGCGTCGTAACAAATCCATCCCGCTGAGCTCCGGCATCCGCACGTCCGTGATGACGCAGCCGGAGGTGATGCTCGGCAGCGCCGAAAGAAAGGCCACGGCGGACTCGTAGGTGCGCACGTCCATGCGCGCGGTGCTGAGCAGGAACGCCAGCGAGTCACGGGCCGCGTCGTCATCGTCGATCACGTGCACCAATCTAGGGGGCGACATCGCCGATATCCTCGTTGGTTACCGCCGGCAGGGTAAAGCGAAAGACGGTGCCGCCTCCACCATTCGACTCTACGCGGATCTGGCCGCCATGGCTTTCGATGATCGACCGCGAAATCGACAGGCCCACCCCCATCCCGTAGCGTTTTGTTGTGACGAAGGGCTGAAAAAGCTGCGCCGCGATCTCCGGCGAGATGCCGGGGCCGCTGTCGGCAACATACAGCTCCAACAGATCGTCGTCGCGCGCGCGGCTTGCGATCAGCAATTCGCGACGCGGGGACTGCTCCATGGCCTCGATGGCGTTTCGGACCAGATTCAGCAAGACCTGCTGAATCTGCACCTTGTCGACCAGGACCAAGTCATGGGCCTGATCGATTCGGAACGTCACACGGACGCCGTGCTCCTTGGCGCCGACCAACGCCAGTGCGCTCGCTTCTTCGATGAGCTTCTTGATGCTCTCGACGCGCCGCTCGGTTTCCCCGCGCGCGACGAAGTCCCGCAACCGACGGATGATCTCGCCAGCGCGCAGGGATTGGTCGGCAGCCTTTTGCATCGCGTCCCGAATCAAGGACGACTCATCGTCCGTGCGGCCCTCGAGCAGCCGCCGCGAACCTTTCATGTAGTTGGCGATGGCCGACAAGGGCTGGTTCAGCTCGTGGGCAAGCGCGGACGCCATTTCGCCCATCGCGGTCAGCCGAGAAATATGAACGAGCTCGGTCTGCAGTTCCTGCAGGCGTGCTTCCGTACTCTGGCGTTCCGTCAGGTCGCGAATGAACCCGGTGAAATAGCGGACGTTGTTGGATCGCATCTCGCCGACTGAAAGCTCCATCGGGAAGGTCGAGCCATCCTTGCGCTCCCCAACCACAACGCGTCCGATCCCGATGATGCGTCGCTCGCCGTTGCGGTGATAGCGTTCAAGATAGCCATCATGGCTTTCGCGGTAGGGCTCGGGCATCAACATCTTGATGTTACGGCCGATGACCTCGTCGCCGGTGAAGCCAAACAGCCGCTCCGCCGCTGCGCTGAAAGATTGCATCGCCCCCTGCGTGTCGATGACGATCATGGCATCGGGAACGGTTTCCAGGATGGACTTAAGGTGGGCCTCGCGCGAAGACAGATCCTGCTCGGCGTGCCTCAGGTCCGTGATGTCATTGTTGATGACCATCACGGCCGACCACGTGCCTTCGCGCCAAAGCGACCATTGGGTGGTGACGGTTCGGCGCTGTCCGTCTCGGCGATAATGAACGACCTCACCGATCCACTCGCCGCGTTCCGTCAGTTCGGCTTCGATCTGGTCAATCGGTTGTGGAAATTCGGTCCGCAGCAACTCGTGGGAGGAGTGGCCGAGCGCTTCGGCGGCGGTGTAGCCGTAGAGGCGTTCCATGCCGCGGGCCCAGAAGAGGATCGTCCCGCTTCGGCTGCGAACCATGGCCTGCGCGACTTCAAGCGCCCGCAGGCGGACCCGCAATTCCGCCGTGGCCTCAGCAAAGGGCAAATGGTCCATGCTTTCAGTTCACTACCTGCGCCGCGCCGCCATCGCCAGTCTCCTGGTTTCCGACCTCGCGGACATTCCGCCAATTTTGATGAATGACCTACGGGGTAGCCCTTAAGTCGATGATCTGAATTTTCCTTATCTCTGCCGTGCGTAACGTGCGGTCGTCCAGCCAAGGAGCGAGCCATGACGACGCAGATCAGCATAGGCGAAGTTGCCCGCGATCGTATGCCAAAATTCGGACGAGGCGTTCCATGCCAAAGGGATCAGCACATGCTGTTTGGCCGCGTCGAGCTCAACGGCGCCGCGATGCCGTTCGGCCGCAACACCGAGGTCTATGGGGAAGATGAACCCGCCGACTACGTCTACAAGGTTCTCAGCGGCGCGGTGCGCACGTACAAGGTCCTCAGTGACGGCCGGCGCCAAATCCTTGGCTTCTATTTGCCCGGCGACGTGTTCGGGAGCGATCCCGGCGACGAGCATGCATGTTCGGCCGAAACGATCGTGGATTCCCAGATTCTTCTGGTCCGTCGCGCGACCGTGCTCAAGGCGGCGGAGCGTGACGGCGAGGTTGCGAGGCATCTCTGGGGGCTGACCGCGACCGAGTTGAGACGGTCGCACCGGCATGCCCTGTTGCTCATCAAGAGCGCGCAGGAGCGGCTGGCTGCCTTCCTGCTCGACATGGCGGAACGTCTGTCGGTCAAGACGGCGATCGAGCTGCCGATGTCGCGCCAGGACATTGCCGATCATCTGGGTCTCACAATCGAGACCGTATCGCGGACGCTCACGCAGCTTTCGAGTTCCTCGGTCATCCAACTGCTGGCGTCACGCCGTATCATGCTGCGAAATCGCTCGATCCTGAGCGAGATGAATTCCTGATATTCTTGCCTGGGGCGGCTGTGCCCCACGCATGGACGTTGGTGTCTTTCGAAATGGCGCCAGTCACTATTGCTCAGCCGCCTCGCGGTTGATTTGGGTCAATGTCGAGCGCTTTGGAGTTCATATCTTGTTAAGCACGGATCGGACTCCGGTCGCGCAAAGAGCGAGCATGTTGTGGCGCGGGTCGAAAATGATCATTCGACGGAGTCGACAGGTCGCGGAGGTCTGCCGGACCGTGGCTGGCTGAGCGCATCGCCGGCGGTTGCCCCGGCTGCGTCGTGCCCGCTTGTGTGGCCGTTGATGCTGGCGGCCGCGGCGAGCGACGCGGCCGCGTCCTGCTTCAACGAGTTCGTCCATGCCCTCGTGAGCGACGAGGCGGGGCTGCGGTTCACTCGCGCGCCGCAATGGACCACGCCGCATCGCATGGCGCTGGAGCTGCAAAGCCTACAGCTACGCGATTTCTCGTCAGCGCCCGACGGCGTGCCCACGCTGGTGTGCGCACCCTTCGCGCTGCACGCTGCGACGGTCACGGATTTTGCGTCGGGCCACAGTCTCGTGGAAACCGTGCGGGCTGCGGGGCTGAACCGGGTGTTCGTGGCCGAATGGCGCTCGGCCACCCCCGAGATGCGTTTCCTGTCGATTGACAACTATCTTGCAGATCTCAACGTGGCCGTCGATGCCATCGGATCGCCGGTCGATCTCATCGGCCTTTGTCACGGCGGCTGGCTGGCGCTTGTCTATGCGGCCCGTTTTCCCGCCAAGGTGCGCCGCCTCATGCTCGCCGGCGCGCCGATCGACCTCCATGCCGGCGACTCGGCGTTGTCGCGTCTGGCGGCAGACGTTCCGCTTGCGATCTTCGACGAAGTGGTTCGCCTGGGCGATGGCCGGATTCTTGGCGATCGCGTGCTCGACCTGTGGGGACCGCCGCTCAATGCCGAGGACGCCGAGCGGGTCCTCAAGGTTCCCTCGGGCGCTAGCGCCCCGCCATCGCAGGACCTGCAGAAGCGCTTTCGCGAATGGTACGCCTGGACCGTCGATTTGCCCGGGACCTATTATCTGCAAGTCGTGCATTGGCTCTTCAAGGAGAATCGAATCGCCGCGGGACGTTTCGTTGCGCTTGGTTGCACGATCGACCTTGCCGACGTCAAAATGCCCATGTTTCTGCTTGCCGCCCGGGACGACGAACTTGTGTCGCCCGATCAGCTTTTGGCGTGCGCCGGGCTTGTCGGTACGTCGAAGAACGCCATCGAAACAATGGTTGAGCCGTGCGGACACTTGAGCCTTTTCGTAGGAGCCCGGACGCTTAGCCGCACTTGGCCGGAGATTGCGCGCTGGCTCCGCCGCGAGGCCGTCACGGCGGAAGCGGCTTGATCGATCGCGCCGGGTAGATTCCGCTGGTTCAGCGAAGGAGCACGTAACGTCCGGGCGCGTTGTCGGTTGGCGGAAAGCCGGACTCGGCACGACCAAGCGGGGGAGGTGAAACCGGCGAGCCAGAGCGCGCCGTAAGCCAGTCGTTCCACGCCGTCCACCATGAGCCGTCGCGCGGTGCGTTGGCGGCAAGCCACGAATCCGCGTCGACGAAGCGGGCGTCCGCGCCCTTGGTCGTGAGCCGGTAGTGCCGGTTCTTGTGGCCGGGTTCCGACAGGATGCCGGCATTGTGACCGCCGCTCGTCAGCGCGAATGTCACCTCGGTGTCGGTCAACAGATGAAACTTGTAGACCGAATGCCACGGCGCCACGTGGTCGTGTTCGGTCCCGACCAGGAAGATCGGCGCGCGGATGTCGGTGATCGCGATCGGCCGCCCGTCGACCTCGAAACGCCCCTCCGCAAGATCGTTGTTCAGAAAGAGCGATCGAAGGTATTCCGAATGCATGCGGTACGGCATACGCGTCGAATCCGCATTCCACGCCATGATGTCGAACGAGCCGGAGCGCTCACCCAACAGGTAGTCCTGGACCATACGCGACCAGATGAGATCGTAGGAGCGCAGAAGCTGGAATGCGCCGGACATCTGTCGCGTGTCCAGATAGCCGCGCTGCCACATCATGTCTTCGAGGAAAGCGATCTGGCTTTCGTCGATGAAGAGCATAAGCTCGCCGGCTTCGGTGAAGTCGATCTGGGCGGCGAAGAAGCTCAGCGACTTCAGCCGATCGTCGCCATCGCGCGCCATGGCGGCGGCGGCAATCGCGAGCAACGTACCTCCGATGCAATAGCCTGCGGCGTGCACCTGCTTGGCGCCTGTGATGGCGGTCGCGGCGTCAATCGCCGCCATGACGCCCTGGGCGCGATAATCGTCGAGGCCGACATCGCGATCTTCCGCGCCGGGATTTTTCCACGACACCATGAAGACGGTGTAGCCCTGGCCGACCAGATACTTCACCAGCGAGTTCGCGGGCGACAGATCCAGGATGTAATATTTCATGATCCAGGCGGGCACGATCACGACCGGCTCCGGCCGTACCGTGCCGGTCGTCGGCGCGTATTGGATGATCTCCGCAAGCCGTGTGCGGTGGACGACCTTTCCGGGCGTGACCGCAACGGCCTCGCCGACGCGATAGGCCCCGGCGCCGGCGGGGCCCTTGCCGGTCGCCTCGCGCATCATGTCGTCCGCGAGGTTCTTAAGGCCTGCCACGAGGTTCATTCCGCGCTGCTCTTTGGTGCGCGCAACGACCTGCGGATTTGTCAGGACGAAATTCGTCGGAGCGGCGATGTCGAGAAGCTGACGTGTCGCGAAGTTGACGACCGACTCGTCCTTCTTCGACGTGCCGCGGACGCCGGACATCGCGGCTTCCCACCACCGCTCGGCCGACAGGAAGGAATGGGCAAAGATGTTGTATGGCGCGGCCTGCCATTCCGGAGAGCGGAACCGATGGTCCTGAGGCAAGGCGCTAGCGCAGGGGTCCTGCTCGCTCCCGAGGACAGCCTTGGCCGAGAACGCGGCGTTTTCCAGCGCGCCGGTCAGGGCCTTGCTGGCGAGCTCGAGCTGTTTGCCGGGCGACGCCATCAAATGGATCGCCCAATCGAAATAGGCGCCGGCGAGAGCGGCCGGCGAGAGCCCGCCGGTCATCTGGCCCAAATGCGCGTGAAGCGACCGGTCCCACAGCGAGAACGGCGTTTCCGCGGGCGAGTTCTTGCCGCCGCCATTGGCGGATGCATCTACCGAGCGGGGTGGCACCGTCTTCGACTCAGGTGTTGCGGTGGGCTCGGCAAGCTTCAACGAAGGCATTTCCATTTCACTTCGGATGAGAGCAGAGTTGGTAAGCGCGCCACAATAAACAAGGTCATCGGCGCATTGCGCGTTGACCCATGTCAAAATGGGCTGTCGGGCCTCTGCTCATCTCATTCATATTCAGCGCCGATAGGATCCACGGTTTGAATTCGGTGACCGCAGATGAACGATGTATCGCGATGACCGGACGCCATGCCTGAGCAGCCGGCTGAAGTCTTCTGGCGCGTCCCCATCGCGACCCTCTTCGACCGCGTGCAGGCCAACGCGGCCGGGCTCACCGCGACTGAGGCAACGGCACGGCTCGCACGCTATGGCCCGAACTCCGTCGTCGATGCGCCGCGAATGCGCATTGCCGTCAAGGTCGCCAAGCGGTTCGCCGAACCGCTGGTTGCAATTCTTCTCGTCGCGGCGGCGATCTCGGGGCTGACCGGAGACGTCGCGAGCTTCGTCATCATCCTGATCGTGGTTGCCCTGTCCATCATCCTGGACGTCGTGCAGGAACAGCGCGCCGAAGTTGCCGCCGAGGCGCTCAAGCGCTCTGTCGCGATTCACGCCGACGTGCGCCGCGACGGCAAGGTGATCTCGATCCCGGTCGATCAAGTCGTTCCGGGCGACGTGGTCGAGCTTCGGGCCGGCGATCTGGTTCCGGCCGACGGCATGATCATCGAGAGCCGCAACGTCCATGTGAATGAAGCGCTGATGACCGGTGAGCCCTATCCGGCGGACAAGCGAGCCGGCGTGTGCGAAGGAACCGAACCCGCTGATGCGTTCAACGCACTGTTCGCCGGCACCTCTGTCGTGAGCGGCGACGCGAGCATGCTGGTGGTCGCGACCGGGCCTGCCACGCGATTTGGCGGCATTGCGGTGGCGCTGGGGGCGGCAGAGCCGCCGAGCGCCTTTGAACGCGGCATTCACCGGCTCGGGCTGCTGATCCTTCGGCTCACGGTCTTCCTCGTGCTTTTTGTCCTACTCGTGAATATCGCGTTCGGGCGCCCACTGCTCGAAGCGTTCCTGTTTGCGGTCGCGCTCGCGGTCGGCCTGACGCCCGAGCTGCTGCCGATGGTGATGACCGTCACGCTGTCGCGCGGCGCGATGCGCATGGCGGGAAAGCGCGTGGTGGTGAAGCGCCTCGCGGCCATCCACGATCTTGGTGCGATGGATGTGTTGTGCACCGACAAGACCGGGACGCTGACCGAAGCGCGCATCACGCTCGTCGGCCATCCCGGCCCCGACGGCAAGGACAGCGAACGCGTCCTCGTCCTTGCCGGCGTGAACAGCAGCTTCGAGAGCGGGATTCGCAGTCCGCTCGACCAGGCGATCGTCCAGCATTGCGGCGACCGGCGCTTCCAGGACTGGACCAAGATCGACGAGGTCCCTTTCGACTTCGAGCGCCGCTGCGTGTCGGTGCTTGTCGAGAAAAGCGGCGAGCGGGCCCTCATCATCAAGGGTGCACCGGAAGCGGTGCTTGCGCGCGCAGGCGCGCTCGATCTGGGCGATGGCAGCGCGAAGCCGCTCGATGCGACCGCGCGCGAGGCTCTCCGGCGGCTGGCCGATGATCAGGCGGCGCTTGGCAACCGGGTTCTTGCGGTCGCCTGGAAGGCGATGCCCAAGGATTGCCATGCGCTGACGGGGGAAGACGAGCATGACCTGGTGATCGCCGGCTTCTGCGTCTTTGTCGATCCGCCCAAGGCCAGCGCGGGCGCCGCGGTCGCGCGGCTCGCCGCGGCCGGCGTGCGCGTCAAGATCGTGTCGGGTGACCATGAGGCGGTGGTTCAGCATCTGGCGCAGACGCTGAAGATTCCGGTGCAGGGGATGCTGATCGGCAGCGAGATCGCCGCGCTCACCCAACCGGCGCTCGTCGGGCGGGTGGACGGCGTCGATCTGTTCGCGCGGGTCTCGCCCGATCAGAAGACACGCATCATCCACGCCCTCCAGACCCGCGGCCACACGGTCGGCTTCATCGGGGATGGCGTGAACGACGCGCCCGCGATCCATGCCGCCGAGGTCGGGCTTTCGGTCGAAGGGGCGACGGACGTTGCCCGCGGCGCCGCCGACATGATCCTTCTGTCCACGGATCTCGGTGTGCTGGCCGATGGGGTCGAGGAGGGGCGGCGGACATTCGCCAACATCCTGAAATACGTCCGCATGGGGACCAGCTCGAACTTCGGCAATATGCTGTCGATGGCGCTCGCCTCGCTGGTGCTGCCGTTCCTGCCGCTGCTGCCGGTACAGATCCTGCTCAACAACCTGCTTTACGATCTGTCCGAGATCGGGATTCCGCTCGATCGCGTGGATCCGCAGGATCTCGCGCGGCCGCGCGAATGGGACATGGGCGGAATCCTGCGATTCACACTGGTCATGGGCGCTCTGTCGTCGGTCTTCGACATCGCGACCTTCGCGGTGCTGATCTGGGGATTCAAGGCGGGCCCAGAGCTGTTTCGCACCGCTTGGTTCGTTGAATCGATGGCGACCCAGATCCTGGTAATCTTCATCATCCGGACCTATGGCCCCGCCTGGGTCAGCCGCGCGCATCCGGTGTTGGTCGCAAGCTCGCTCATGGCGCTCGCGGTGGCGCTGGTCATCGCTCTGACACCGCTCGGAACCGCGTTCGGCTTTGCGGCAGTGCCGGCGCTGGTGTTAGTCACCATCGTGGGGCTCGTGGCGGCCTATCTTGTCGCCGCAGAGTGGGTCAAGACCTTCGCCGGCAAAAGCAGCAAGTGAGCGAAGTTCGTGTCAGCGACTGATGAGAATCACGCCGGCGACGATCAGCACCGCGCAGACACCTTTGGTGGCGAGCGCCTTAGCTGACAATTCCTCCCGTCCGAAGCCCGGGAACAAGATCGAAATCGCCATCCCGAACAGGAAAACGAACAGCGTGGACGTGCTCGTGATGGCCTGCACGACGCTGAGCGGCGCGAGCATCAGCGCGTAGCGAGCGCCGAGGCTGCCGCCGAGGTTGATGAGCTCGTTGCTGGCGTTGATGCCGATCAGGGCCGTCCGGTGCACCTTGAACAGATGGACGAACTGCCGGCGGTGGGCGGGGGCCGCCAGGATCGCGGCGCCGATCATCGCCTCGCCTACGAAGGTCCAGAACGTCGTGGTCCAGAATTCGGTACTGACCGCGAAGATCTTGAAGATCAGCGAGCTCAACGCAACGCAAAGCGCACATGCGAGCATCAGGACGACGAGCCGCGTCTTGAATGCTATGGCGCCGCCCGGGCGTATCGAGAGCAGAATGGCGCCGCCAACGATGAGGCCGCCGCCGAAGAGTTGCGTCGCCAACAGCCTCTCACCCAGCACGACATATCCGAGCGCATAGGCAAACAGCGGCGAGGCCTGGAAAAACGGCGCGACGGTCGATGCTTCCTCGCGCTGCAGGGCCTCCAGATAGAAGAACATGGCGCCCATGTAGAGGAGGCCGGACGAAACGATGACGAGAACGCTCCAGATGGGGATTTTTGCGACGCCCGGCTCGAACACCCAGATGAACGGCAGCAGGACGAGGCCCATCAGCGCCGTAAAGACGAGCAGCACCGCGACGCTGGTGTCCTTGAAATAGCGCTCGACGAGATACTTATCCAAGTGCGTCGAGATGGCCCACAGAATGGGACCTGAGAATGCAAAGAGCAGCCATGACATGGCGGGCTTCGTATGAAGTCACGAAGCTGAATTCAACTGAATGCTGGCGCCCGCGCGCATCGGGCGCGAGACGGCGCCGTTACCGGAGCCAGCGGATGTCCGGCGCCTTGCGGGGGATGGCGGGTGCGGGCGCTTTCGGGCGCCCGATGATGATCGGCGCGACCGGAACGTGCGCCGCCGGGATACCGAGCGCCGCCTTGCCGTCCGGCGTGCCGAGCCATTTCTGCGCGAACCCGATCCAGCAGGAGCCGAGCCCTTGGGCAAAGGCTGAAAGCATCAGGTTCTGCGCCGCGAGTGCGCAGTCCTCGACGATCCAAGGGCCATCGGCCGTCGCGGTGATCACGATCAGCACCGGTGCGTGATAGAAGATATGAAAATCCGGATTGTGCAGCATCGCGCTCAGATGCGACGGGACGGAGCCGGCAGGCGCATTCCCGAGCATGTAGGCCTTGGACTCGCGTGAGATCCGGTCGAGCAGCGTCTGGTCGCGCACGACCGTGAACGCCCAGAGTTGCTGGTTCATCGCGCTCGGCGCCTGAATGGCCGCGCTGATGAGGTTTTGCACGATCTCGTCGTTGACCGGGTCGGACGCATAGTCGCGAACCGCGCGGCGTCCATAGACGGCATTTTTCAGGTCCATTGATCCGCTCCCGGCATGTATGTGGAGGCGATGACGCCCCGCGATCGTGCGTCAGTGCATCAGGAGCACTGCGGTCTCGCCGTTGCGAAGAAAGGCTTCGGTGCAGCCGCCAAAGATGGTTTCCCGCGTCCGGCTATAGCCATAGCCGCCCATCACCACGAGGTCTGCGCCGCAAGCTTGTGCCGCCGAGGACAGCAGCGCCTCGGTCGGGCGGCCGTCGGCGGTGTGTTGCTGGACCTCGGCGCGCACGCCGTTCCATGCGAGCTGGCGGACGACCTCGATCGCGGATTCGCCTGGTTCGTCACTGGCGTCGAGCGCGCTGACCAAGAGCACGCGATCGGCCTTGGCGAGCAGCGGCATTGCGGCGCAAACGGCGCGCGCCGATTCAGCCGTCTCCTTCCAGCAGATCATGACCGTGCCGGTCAGTTTTCGCGGCGGCCGAGGGGGCGCAAGGATAATGGGATGACCGCAACCGAGCAGAAGCGTCTCCGCCAAATCCGGCGGTAGTCCATCAGGGCGCGTGTGGCGTCCCATCACGATGAGATCGCTGTGGCGAGCCCGGCGCATGATCCGTTCCGCGCCGTCGCCTTGCTCTTCGCGCCAACTCGCCGAAACGGCGGAACGAGCGTCAGGCTCGTCGACGATCGCGACGTAGGAACGCTGGCAGAACTCATCGACATGGTGTCGCGCGGCGGCCGAGCGTGTCTCCGCGTCCGCGCGCAGCTCCGCCATGGCGTGCCGCAGTCCGGCTCCCCGCGCAAATTCGATATGCGGCGTGTGGACCGCCGCCGCTCCGGCGCTGATGCGGACGTGGAAGAAATCGAGATGCGCCGACAAGGGTCTGGCCGCGGCGAGGGCTGTCTGAAACACAGCCTCATCGCGATCGCTACCGCCGACAGGGACCAGGATCGATTTCATCGCGAGTACCGTTGAGCCTTCTTGTCGCTCCGCTCCGGATCAAGCTGCTTCGTCTGTCGTCGTCCTTTTCCCCGCGACCTCGTCGCTCGGGTCTTCCATAACCATTCCCGACATGGGCTCGACCCAGACGAGATGACTGCGCACAGCCTTGACGCCCGGGACGTTCTCGGCGGCCACGATCGCGGCTTCACGCTGGTTCGGAGCAAGCACCACGCCCCACAAGTCGACAGTGCCGCTGCGCACCGTGACATTGATGAGCTTGGAGGGGGCCCAGGACTGCCGGTCGAGATCGGCGAACACCTGATTGCGGATCGATATGTCGTCGGCTTCGCTAGGCGCGATCTCACGTACGGTGCTCGCCAGAGCGTGCAACAGGTCCGCGCGGGCGATGATGCCTACGACCTGCGGGCCGCGCAAAACCAGGATGCGTTTGACGCGGCGCGTCTCCATGAGATGCACGACCTCATCGAGCGGGGTGTCCTCGGTCGCGGTCACCGGATCCGGCGTCATCACCTCCGAGACCTTGCGGCCATGCGAGTGGATGTATTCGCTGGCGAGCCGATCGCGTCCCATTAGGAACTCCAGCCAGCGCGGCCGCGACTTCTCGGTCTTGGTCTCGGTGCGGCGCAGGCAATCGCCTTCGGTCACGACGCCGACCAGGGTTCCGTCGGCGTCGATGACCGGAAGGCCGCTGATCCGGTCTTTCAGCATCAACTGGGCCATATCGAGGATCGAGGTCTCCGGCCTGACCGACACGACGTGCCGCGTCATCACATCTCCGGCTTTCATAGCATCCTCCATTTGGCTTCTCGATATTCGCAGTCCGCTTGCGTTGCTTTGACGTGAGTCAATTCCTGCCGCGCTGGTTGCCGGGGCCATTTCAGAGTGGGCCTCGGTTGGTGGGGTTTTGATCCGGGTCAAAACGCCAGGACCGGTCATCCGCTAACGATAAAAGCTGGAAATGATGATGCGGAACTCGCTGATATGATCGAGAACGTGCGCAGCAATCCGTCACAAGGGGTGCCGCTTGGCAAAGTGGTGCCGATTGCGCCTCATCCGGTGGTGCCGCCGGTACCGACCGCGCGGCGACGTCGTTTTGGAAGGCGCTGGGTGATCGGCCTCGTGCTGCTTGTGATCCTTGCGGGCGCCGCCGTGACTTGGTGGACGATGCACGGCCGCGCGAGCGTGAGCTATGCGACGGCGCCGGTCAGCAGAGGCGATATCGCCCGCACGGTTACGGCGACCGGCACCGTCAACCCGGTGCTTACCATCATCGTCGGGACATACGTGTCCGGCGTCATCCAGCAGCTCCAGTGCGACTACAATACGGAGGTCAAGCAAGGCCAGATTTGCGCGAAGATTGATCCGCGTCCCTATCAGACCGTGGTCGACCAGGCGAAGGCCAACTTGGCGCAAGCCCGCGCGCAGCTCGAAAAGGATCAGGCGAGCCTCGTCTACGCGAAGGTCAGCTACGAGCGGCAGGAGCTCCTGGTTAAGACGAGTGCGGCCTCCAAGGACGCGGTCGACAATGCCAAGAACGTCTATGACCAAGCGCAAGCCCAGATCAATCTGGAGCTGGCCGTTATCGAGCAGCGCAAAGCGGAGCTTGCGGCCGCCGAAATCAATCTCGGATACACCGATATCGTGTCTCCGGTCGACGGCACCGTCGTGTCGCGCAACGTGACCAGGGGTCAGACGGTCGCTGCGAGCTTCCAGACGCCGACCCTGTTCCTCATCGCGACCGACCTCACGCAGATGCAAGTCGATGCGAACGTGAGCGAAAGCGACATCGGCGGCATCAAGGAGGGCAACAAGGCGAGCTTCACCGTCGACGCCTTTCCCAAGCGCACGTTCGACGCTGTGGTCACGCAGGTTCGCCAGTCCCCGCAGACGGTGCAGAACGTGGTGACTTTCGATGTCGTTCTCGGTTTTGCCAATCAGGACTTGGCGCTGAAGCCCGGGATGACGACGGCGACACGGATCATCGTTGATCGACGCGACAACGTACTGCGCGTGCCAAATCAGGCGCTGCGCTATGTGCCCACCGGCCTCAAGCCGGCAACCCAGCAGCCGCTCGGAACCGACGAAGGCAATCCAGTCGAGGCCGCGCCGGCAAATCGCGCACGCGTATGGGTGCTGCGCGACGGAAAGCCCACGCCGATCCCGGTCGTCACGGACCTCGATGACGACAATTTCACCGAGATCGTGCAGGGCGAACTTATTGCCGGCGACCAGGTAATCATCTCCGAGCAGCGGCAAGCCACCGGCGGCCGCGGCATTCCGCTGCCCCGTCTGTAGCGGATACGGGGCCTGCAATGTCAGAACCGGTCATCAGGGTCGACAAGGTCACGCGGACCTATCACACCGGCGATGTCGACGTGCACGCCTTGCGCGACGTCGACCTCACCGTCGAGACCGGCGAGTTCGTTGCCATCATGGGATCGTCGGGATCGGGCAAGTCGACGCTGATGGCGGTGCTCGGCTGTCTCGACCGCCCGACCAGCGGTCACTACTTCTTTGAAGGCGTCGATGTCGCAGGGCTCGGTGAGCCTGACCTTGCCCGCATCCGCAGCGAACGGCTGGGGTTCGTGTTCCAGAGCTTCAATCTGCTGGCGCGCACCAGTGCGATCGAGAACGTCGCGCTTCCGTTGTTCTACGCGGTGTCCGGTCCGGCAAGCGCCGCGTCGCGTTCGCAGCGCGCGCGCGCCGCGCTCGCTCTTCTCGGGCTCGGCGCGCGCGAGCGCAACACGCCGGCGCAATTATCGGGCGGCCAGCAGCAGCGGGTGGCGATCGCGCGGGCCCTGATCAACCGGCCGAGCCTGCTGCTCGCCGACGAGCCGACCGGCAATCTCGACACGCGTACGTCGCACGAGATCATGGAGACACTGACCGCGCTGAATCGCGAGCAGGGTGTCACCATCATCGTGGTCACGCACGAGACGGACATCGCGGCCTATGCGGATCGCGTCCTCACCATGCGCGACGGGCAGATCGTATCCGACGAGAGGAAGCGAACGCTCACAAGGCCGTCGCCAGTGGCGGCAAGCGGAACGGCAAGACAAGACATGGCGCTGTTCCATCCGCAAAGTACCTCGCTTCTGGCCGTGCCCTCGACCGGCGCCTGCTGGGCGTTCGGCCTGATGATTATGGCCGCGGCCATTCAGGCCATCAATCGCAACAAGATGCGCTCGGGCCTGACGATGCTTGGCGTATTCATCGGCGTTGCGGCGCTGATCGCTATGGTGGCGGTTGGACAAGGCGCCAACGACGCGGTGCGCAAGCAGATCGAGAGCCTCGGCACGAACCTCGTGGTGGTGCTTCCCGGGGCCGTGACGACGGGCGGGTTCCGCGCGGGCTCGGGCAGCGCATCGACCCTGACACTTGGGGACGCGCAGGCGATCCTGCGCGAAGTTCCGGCCGTCGGTCAGGTGAGCTATCTCATTCGCCAGAGCGGGCAGATCCAGTACGGCAACCAGAACTGGACGACCGGCATTCAAGGGATCAGTCCGATCTATCCGTCCATGACCAATTGGCGGATCGCGGTCGGTCGCGGGATCACCGCAGAGGACGACAACCAGGCCACGCTCGTGGTGGTGCTCGGCCAGACGGTCGCTCGTCAGCTGTTCGGGGAGGACGCCAATCCGGTCGGCGCGGTCATCCAGGTCAAGAGCATGCCGCTGCGCGTGATCGGCGTGCTGGCGTCCAAGGGGCAGACGACCTACGGCACGGATCAGGACGACCTGGTGATGATCCCGTTCAGCACGGCCGAGCGAAAGGTGCTCGGCGTCGCGGCGCCGAGCCAGTCGCAGACCGCGATCAACTGGATCTATCCCCCACCACCCAATCCCTATGGCCTGCAACCGCGTCTCGTCGGCTTCGTCAACCAGATCTTCGTCCAGGCCGTGGACCAATCGCGCGTTCAGCCCGCGATCCGCGACATCACGGACCTGCTGACACGGCGCCACCGCATTCGCGGCGGAACCGTCAACGATTTCTCGGTACGTAACCTGAGCCAGATCGCCGAGACCGCAGAGGGCTCGAGCCGCATCATGGCGCTCCTGCTCGCCGCCGTTGCCTCGATATCGCTGCTCGTAGGCGGCATCGGCATCATGAACATCCTGCTCGTGTCGGTGACCGAGCGCACGCGCGAGATCGGCCTGCGCATGGCGATCGGCGCTCGCCGGCTTCATGTCCTGCTGCAGTTTCTCGCCGAGGCCGTGTTTCTCAGCGCGACCGGAGGCTTCGTAGGAATCGTGATTGGATCGGCGCTGTCCGTCGGCATCTCGCTGGTCGCGGGTTGGCCAGCGCCCATTTCGTGGACCGCCATCGCGGGCGGGTTCCTGTTCTCCGCCGCGGTCGGCATTTTCTTCGGCTACTACCCGGCGCGAAAGGCCGCGAGCCTCGATCCCATCGAGGCATTGCGGTACGAATAGGCGCGATCTGACGGGGGTTGCGGGACACGTAGAGGAATGAGCCATGCGTGCAATGCAGCTCAAGCAGCTAGGCCATCCGCTCGTACTCTCAGAGTTGCCCGATCCCGCGGCGGGCCCCGGCGAAGTCCGGGTGCGTGTCGCGGCGTGCGGGGTTTGCCGCACGGATCTGCACGTCGTCGACGGCGAACTCCCGGACCCCAAGCTGCCGATCATTCCCGGGCACGAGATCGTCGGTCGCGTCGACCAGGTCGGCAGCGGTGTTGACGCTCTGCGCGCCGGAATGCGCGTTGGGATTCCGTGGCTCGGATATACCTGCGGCGTCTGCTCCTATTGCGTCGAGGGCCGCGAGAACCTCTGCGACCGTCCGCTGTTTACCGGCTACACGCGCGACGGCGGCTACGCGACCCAGGTGGTCGCCGATGCGCGCTTCGTGTTTCCGCTGCCGGCGGAGGGCGATGACGTTTCAACCGCGCCGCTGCTGTGCGCCGGGCTGATCGGGTGGCGTTCGCTGCGGATCGCCGGCGAGGGCAAGAAAATCGGCCTCTACGGCTTCGGGGCGGCAGCGCATATCATCGCGCAGGTGGCGCGCTGGCAGGGCCGCGATGTGTTCGCGTTCACGAAGCCCGGCGATATCGCCGGACAGGCATTCGCCAAGACGCTGGGTACCTCTTGGGCCGGCGGCTCGGACGAGGCTCCGCCCGAACCGCTCGACTGCGCGATCATCTTCGCGCCGGTCGGCCCGCTCGTTCCCGCCGCGTTGAAGGCGGTTCGCAAGGGCGGCCGCGTGGTCTGCGCCGGCATTCACATGAGCGACATCCCGAGCTTCCCCTACCGGATATTATGGGAGGAGCGTCAGATCATGTCCGTCGCCAACTTGACGCGGCACGATGCGGCGGAATTCTTCGCCATCGTGCCGCAGGCGAAGATCGTTATGACCACGACGCCGTATCCGCTCGCTCGCGCTAACGAGGCATTGTCGGATTTGCGCAGCGGCCGCCTTGAAGGCGCGACCGTGCTGGTTCCCTAAGCCACGATCACGGCCTTGGGCTTCCGCCGCCCGAAAAGGCGACGGGATGAAAGGGGTCGTCTTCAAAGATGGCGACCGCTTCGCCGATCGCGCCCTCCAAACGAGCGCCTGGACACGCAGTTTTTTCGACTGCGATGTTTTATGGCTTAGCGTGATGAATTGCCGAGCCGGTACGCCCACGCCTCCGGAGGCACGCCGGTCAGTTGGGTCTCGGAGTCAAGCATGATGGGTCTTGAGCTGCTCCAGTTCGGACTTTGCTGGAAGAGGACCCGTGCGGTTGTCGTGGCGTCGCGGGGAGGGCGAAGGTCCACTTCCCGTCGTCGATTGAGCACCTCATCGCCGGGCTATTTCAGCAAGCGCGAGCAAAATTCGGCAAGACCGGTGCGGCTCGGAACTCAAGAAGACCCTATCTTGGTAGAGCGGCATGGTTCCGCCCTCAACCGTAGCATCACAGGGACAGGGGTCATGTCATCAAAGCCGCAATGGCGCTCATAGCGGCATTGATTGCGGGCGCCGACGGTGACCCCAGCACTGACCCCACTCCTGGATTTGCCCATCAGGGGCAAGCTGAAAGAGTATGCACAATTGCCATGACGCCAGCCTCAGTAATCGTATCCAAGCGCGATCCTCGGATTGACGTACTGCGCGGCATTGCGCTGCTGATGATCTTTGTCGATCACATCCCTGGCGACACGCTCGGCTGGGTCACTAACTGCGCTTGGGTGCGCTGCTTGCAAGTGCTTTTCGCACATCGGATTGGGTAATACCGAACTGTCGAGCGATTCGCGACGGCGTGACGCCAGCCTTGAAGGCGGCGCGTACTGCGTTCAGTTTCCCGACCGTGAGCGGGGCGGGCGCCGCTTCGATATTCCACTTTTGTGAGGGTTCATGCGCTCCCCGAACTCCCCGGCCGCGCCGTTTTTGCTCAATGAGCACTGCAGCACACAATCTATCAAGCTCTTCGTCCAGAAGCTGTGTGATTGCACCGGAGAGATCCTTTGGCAGAACATGCCTAGGCATGGCGGCTGCGGCGTCCACAATCTCTAGGCTCGATGGAGGTGAGTTCGTCGTTGGCTCACGCGCCACGGCCGTCGCAAAAAGATCAGGTGTCGTCGACCGGCGACTTCCGCTGCCCATGCTCTGATCATGCCGGAATTGGCACGGCCCGGCAATAACCGAAGGTCTGCTCCGTGACCCTCGAACGCGCGCGCCACTCAACGGCCGCTTTGACGATGCCTTACGCCGGGCCCTTCTGCCCACTACATTCAAAGCGAGTGTGCCATCGGTTGGGACCTGCCGGTATGACATCGGAAGATTTGGAGGCGCTGCGAAGGGCCATTCAGGCGCTTGAACATCCAGATCTCGCTGCGCGCCTCACCAATATGGTGGGTAAGCCCGTCGAGCTAATCGGGCACGTGCTCCCGGCGTCCGCTTCGCACGCTGTTGCGACCGCCACTTCCAAAGCGCTGGAAGTGGCGCTCAAGGTCGCATTGCGGACTATGCAACGTACCCCTCACGCTGGATCACAGCTCATGCACAAGGCCTTGGCCACGGCGTCTGGCGCGGCTGGCGGTGCCTTCGGTTTGGCGACGCTTCCCATTGAGCTTCCTGTTTCGACGATCATCATGCTGAGATCCATTGCTGATATTGCGCGAGAGCAGGGCGAAGATCTTTCCGACCCGGAGGCGGCACTGTCATGTGTGCAGGTCTTTGCATTGGGCGGAAGGGCTGGCTCAGCTGATGCGTCTGAAAGCGGATATTTTGCCGTGCGGGGGATGCTCGCGAAGAGCGTAACGGAAGCCGCACGCTTCATCGCGGAGCGCGCTGTTATCCAGGAAGGCGGCCCGGTGCTTGTGCGCTTTATGACGCAAGTGGCATCCCGCTTTGGAGTGGTAGTGACGCAAAAGGTTGCAGCTCAAGCTCTTCCGATCCTCGGTGCATTAGGCGGGGCGGTTGTCAATTACGCGTTCATCCAACATTTTCAGGAGGTCGCCAGGGGCCACTTCACGGTGCGTCGGCTAGAACGACTCTACGGTAAGAAGCTTGTCCGGATTGAGTATGAGCGCTTGGCCGCCTCCGGCTGAAGCCGACATGCGGCTCCGCGCAGGGGCCATTCCGAGTCGCGGAGGAAATAAGCAGCGTAGCGGTCACGTCGATGCGCTTCTGAGCAAGGGCGCGCACTATTCCCGTGCAGGGTTTCAATCCGCTGATCCGCGTGAGTTGGGGGCGGATTATTTCGCCGCCGCTCTGCTGATGCCCGAACGGCCATTCAAGAACGGCATCGACGATCACCCCGCAGGACTCGCGGGCATTACGGCATAACGATCCCGCCGTTCACCTCAAGGACTTGGCCCGTCACGTATCCGCTCGCTTCATCGCTGCAGAGATAGAGGAACGTTTCCGACGCATTCCTCGCTGGTCCCGACCCGTCCCATCGGGATCGTCGCCACCGCGCCGGCGATCTGCGCCGGCGTCGAGACACGATCCTGCATGTCGGTCGCGATCACGCCTGGCGACAAAACATTGACGCGGATGCGGTCCGCCACAACCTCCTTGGCGAGCGAGCGCGAGAAGGTCGCGATGAAGGCCTTCGCGCCGGCATAAAGCTGCGAGCCGCTGCCGCCGCCGGTCCGGCCGGCGACCGAGCCCACATTGATGATCACGCCACCATCGCCCTGCCGTCGCATCTGTCGCACGCCGCCGCGACACGCCTCGAACACCGAGCGGACATTGATGTTCATCTGCCGGTCAAAGAGATCGTCTGGCGTATCAACGATCGGGCAACGCGTGATCTGGTCACCGGCATTGTTGATCAGGATGTCGAGCCGGCCCCATGCCGCAACCGCCTCGTGGACAATCCGCTCCGCGCCGCCGCGCTCCGCGATGTCGCCACCTATTAGAAACGACTTGCCGCCGGCGGCCTCGATATCGGCCGCAACGCCCTCGGCCTCCTTGCGGCCGCTGCGATAATGCACCGCCGCGCGCGCGCCGCAGCCGCCAAGGCCGCGCGCGACCGCGGCGCCGATCCCGCGGCTCGCGCCCGTGACGAGACACGCCTTGTCCTTTAGCTCGCTGAATTGCACGGAATGGTCCTCTTGAAAGACTGCGTGGCTATCGCGCAAGCAGGAATGGCAACGCGACGGCGTGGAATTGCTCCGGCCGCTCGAGTTGCGGCGTGTGGCCGGCGTCCTCGATCACCTCGAGCGCGCCGTGTGAGAGCAGCGCGCACATCTGCGCGCCGTGTTCTGGCGTGCGCGCCTTGTCGTGGCGTCCCTGCACGATCAGCGTCGGCACGCTGATGCGGCCGAGATCCTCCAAGGTGCGCAGGCTCGCGTTCGAGCGTGCCGCCTCGACGGCCGCCGGCTGCGCTGTCGCCATGGCGATCGCGCGATACTCGGCAAGCTTGTCCGGAGACGGTGCGTTGTAGAAGAAACCCGCGACGATCGGCGTGACGGTCTCGGAATTCCACGGTGCGGCCGCCATGATATCCGCCTTGGCGAGCGCGCCCGCCGGATCCGCCGTCGCCGCGCCGGTCGCAACCAGCAGCAGCCGCAAGACGCGCTGCGGATGGCGCAGCACGAAATGCTGCGCAACCACGCCGCCCATCGAGCCGCCGACCAGCACAACTTGCTTCAAGCCGCGGCGATCGAGCAGCGTCGCGACCGCGTCCGCAAGAGCCGGCATGGTGTAAGGCCCTGCTTCCTTTGCGGACCCGGCAAAGCCTGGAAGATCGGGCGCCAGCGCGCTGACGCCCTTCTCCGCAAGAAGGTCGAGTGTCGGCGCCCAATAGCCCGAGGACTGGCAAAAGCCGTGGATGCAGACAACGGTCGGTCCCAGTCCAGCGCGTTCGATGACTTGCACGTTGTGCTAACCCGCTTTTTTCAGGCCGCGCGCCTTGTTGGCCGAAGCCATGAGCGCGTCCTGCGGTTTGATCCGGCGCAGCAGCGTGTTCTGGATCTGTTGCTGCATGAAACGATCCCACTCGTTGTACCACGGCGCGCTGATGTTCTCGCGTGCGCGCGCCGTTCCGACCTGCTGCTTGAGCACCTCGCGGTCGTAACCTGCCTTGCGTTGCGCGTCGATGATGTCGGCATCGTTGTCGAGTGACTTGAAGGCATAGCCGACGCCGTATTTCAGGTACCAGTCCTTCGCCGTGTAGTAATTGCCCGACGCGTCCTTGCCGCCCATGTAGTAGATGAGCTTCCAGGCGGCATCGCGCACTTTCGTGTCCGCACTGATGGCGTAGAGCCGCGTCCAGCCCATCGGCCCCTTGCTGATGTCGTCCTTCAGACTCGGGAAGCGCATCATCGCGACGTCACCGGCACGCTTGCTAAGCTGCGGATTGTTCGCGCGCGGAAAGACGTTGCCGACATTCGACGTGAACACGCCCTGCCCACTCAGGAACACGTCGCGCGCCTGCGTTTCGTCGAGTTCAAGCCCTTTCGGATCGAGGATCTGCCAAGTGTGCATCGCCTCGAGCATCTATTCCAGAATGCCGAGCGCGGTCTTATCCTCGGCGGCAAACACCGGGTCCATGTCGTCGTTGAACAGGCGCCCGCCTGAGGCGAACACCATCGACCAGAACTCGCTCAGGCCATCCACGTTGGTCTTGTAGCCCTTGAGGATCGGATACTGGGTAATACCCGCCTTCTTGACCTCGAGTGCCGCGGCCTTGAGCTGATCGAGTGTCACCGGGGCGGTGGTTACGCCGGCTTTCGCGGCGGCCTTCTTGTCGTACATGTAGACGTAGATGTCGCCGTAATAGGGCGTGCCGTATTTGCTTGCCCTTGTAGAACAGCGCCTCGCGATTGAACGGGAACATGTCGGCGTTGAGTTCATCGAGCTTCGGCAGCCCGTCGATCGGTTGCAGCCATCCCGCCTCCACCCACGCGCCGAGATTGGTGTCGCGCACGTAGAACGCATCAGCCTGCGCCTTGGCATTGAACAGCGCCACCATCTTCTCATTGTAGAGCTGCAAGTCGAGCGGCGTGTAGCTCACCTTCACGTTGGGATTCTGCTGCGCGAAGATCTTGACATTCGCCTCGACCACCTGAGGCTCGAACGCCCATCCGGCGAACGTCACCGGCGTGTCGCCGGCGCGCGCCGTTCGCAGCAATGCGGGCGACGAAAGTCCGATGCCCGCGCCGAACAGTGCAGAGGTCTTTAGCAATTGCCGGCGGGAGATCGAAAATGTTTTCTGCATGCGGTGTTCCTTATCCGTTGCGCGGTTCAGTCACCATCAATCCTTCACAGCGCCGCTTGTGAGCCCCTGCACGATCAGGCGCTGGAATGCGAATGCGAAGACAAGCGGCGGGATGACGGCAAGCACGCCGCTTGCCGCCATCAAGGTTCTCTCGGTCGTCACGTCGGTCGCGAATCCCGCGACCACCACTGGCATAGTTTTCGAAGCAATTGTGCTGGTGAGGATAACGGCAAACAGATAGTCGTTCCAAGCCGTCATGAAGGCGAACATCGCCGCCGCCACAAGTCCCGGCGCTGCGGCCGGTAGCAATATGTGCCAGAACATCTGCCACCAATTGCATCCGTCGACCAACGCGGCTTCTTCCAGCGATCGCGGGATCGCCTGAAAATAATTTTTCAGGAGCCAGATGGTGAACGGCAACGTGAAAGTGAGGTAAGTGATGATCAGCGCGCTGAGGTGGTCGAGCAGCCCGTAGGCGCGGATGGTGAGATAGAGTGGCACGATCAGCGCGATGCCGGGCAGCATGCGCGAGCCGAGATAGACCGCCAGCAACACGCCGCGCCCGCGAAACGTGATGCGGGCAAGGCTGTATCCCGCGAGCGCGCCGAAGATCACATTGAGCACCGCCGTGCCGCCCGCTGCGATCAACGAGTTCACCATGCTGGGCAGCGTTTGCTCCGCGGCGCGGCTGCCGACGACCGCGCGCGTGCCCGACGGATCGAAGAACGTCAGGTAGTTCGAGAGCGTCGGATTGGCGGGTATCCACTGCGTCGGCACCGACAGTGCATCCTGTTCGTGCATAAAGCTCGTCAGCACCAGCCAGGAAAATGGCGCCAGGATGTAGATCGTGACGAGCAGGCCGCCGAGCATCAGCAAGAGCTTCGAGGCGCGTTCGGAGAACGTCGGCGCTTCCGGTATCCATCGCGCGGTCATGCCTCGAAGTCCCCCCGCCGGTAGAGGATGCGGAAATAGACGAGCGCAAGGCCGAGCGTGATGATGCTGACGGTGTAGGCATAGGCATTACCCAGACCGAAATCGAGACTGTCGAAGGTCGTCAGAAACGTCTTCCAGGTCAGCGTAGTGGTCGCGGTGCCGGGACCGCCGGCGGTCAGCACATAGATCACATCGAAGGCACGGATCGCCGACAGGGTCTGCAGGATAAGCACGATCAGCAGCGGCTGCGCGAGCCAGGGAAACGTGACGTAGGAGAAGAGCTGCAACGGTCCGGCGCCGTCGACGCGGGCGGCGTCGTAAAGCTCGACCGGGATGCGCTGGAGCGCGGCGAGCAGCAACACGACCGCAAGCGGCATCGCGTTCCAGACATCTGCGCACACCAGCGCCAACAGCGCCGAGAGCGGATAGGATAGCCAGCCGCGATACTCGCTGATCAGCCCGAGACTGACCAGCAGCCCGTTTAATGCACCGACCTTCGAATCGTAGCTCCACTGCCACATGAGGCCGTTGACCACCGGCGGAATGGCCCACGGCAGCAGGATCAGTGTGCGCACTATGTTGCGCCCGGGAAAGTCGCGATTGAGCAAGAGCGCGATGGCGAGCCCGAGCACCACGACAAGCACGACGACGAGCGCGGTGAATTCGAGCGTGATCCACAGCGCCGACCAGAATTCCTCCGATTCGAGAATCTGCCGGTAATTCGCAAGTCCGACGAAATCGAACACGCGCGGCCGCTTCAAACTGAATTTGTGCAGGCTGATCCAGGCCGAATAGACGATCGGGTATCCGGCCAACAGGACGATAATAAGGAGCGCAGGCGTGTTCAGTAGAAATGCGAAATACGGCCGTTCATATCCTACGCCTGACGCGCTCCAGCGAGCTGCTTCCTCCCTGACGCCACTATCCATAGTTTTGATTCTGCATTTGACCCCTGTGTGTACCGAAAATTAGATTCTGCAATAGCGGTGATGGAGGCCGCCCAGGACAGGCTGCGAGATGATGGCGCCGTGGCGCTGGATCGCACGATGAACCGGGGTGTCCTTCTTCAGAGATCGATGGGTCCTCGATTCATTGTAATAGGTGGCATATGCGCCGAGGATCCGGCGCATATGTGCTTCGCCGAACACGATCATGTGGTCGAGGCATTCCCGTCGGATCGAGCCGATAAGTCGCTCAACGTAAGCGTTCTGCCAGGGTGACCAGGGTGCGGTCGGCCGGTCCCGAATGCCCATGGCGCGCAGACGCTGGACGAAGACCAGCCCGTACGAGGTGTCCCGATC
>PLJS01000002.1 GCA_003140315.1 Hyphomicrobiales bacterium | reverse complement strand
TCAATGACGGCTCTGGGTCATTCACTACAGATCGGTGGGCGCCGAAAATCGCTCCATGTCCGCTGTTCCCCGAAAGCGACGCAAGTCAGAGCCTTGGCATCTGTCGCGAAGAGTCAAGGGCGGCAGTCGCCGTGAGCCCCTGAAACGTCCCGCTATGATGGTTGCGCGGTGGAGCGCGCTACGACTATGGGCTACGAGCGTTACCGGTAACCTCGCCTCGTTCACCGTCATTCTGATTCCATCGGTCGCCGATGACGGCGTCCGAATCTTTAAGACTTGGTTAACCGTGCTGGCGGTGGCTCAATCCGGATGATAGGCGTTTTCTCTTGGCTCGCGCGAACGAGAAAACCGAACACACGTCCTTCCGGAGGAGCCCCTCATGCCTCGGCGCATCGTCGACATATCCGTCGCCCTCAAGGCCGGGATCGTCTCCGATCCGCCCCACATGCTGCCGTCGATCACCTATGTCGACCATGCGGCAGGCGCCGAAAGCTTCGTGCAGGGCTTTCCCGGCTTGCGCCGCGACCAGCTTCCCGACGGCGCCGGCCCGGCAGTCGAGAACGTGGCGATCTCGACCCACAACGGCACCCATCTCGACGCGCCCTATCACTTCCATCCGACCATGGACGGCGGCAAGCGCGCGATCACCATCGACGAGGTGCCGCTCGAATGGTGCTTCAATGACGGCGTGAAGCTCGATTTCCGCGCCAAACCCGATGGCTATGTGTGCACACCGGACGACGTGCAGCGCGAGCTCGACCGCATCGGCTACAAGCTCAAGCCGCTCGACATCGTGTTGACGAACACGGCTGCGGGTAAGGCCTATGGCCAGCCGGACTTCATTCATCGCGGCAGCGGCATGGGACGCGAGGCGACGCTGTTCCTCACGCGCCAGGGCGTGCGCGTGACCGGCACCGACGGCTGGAGCTGGGACGCGCCGTTTAGCCACACCGCCAAACGCTTCGCCGAGACCGGGGACGCCAGCCTGATCTGGGAAGGGCACAAGGCAGGGCGCGACATCGGCTATTGCCACATGGAGAAGCTGTCGAACCTCGAGGCGCTGCCGGCGTTCGGATTCACGGTCGCGTGCTTCCCGGTGAAGATCGAGAGGGCGTCGGCGGGCTGGACCCGGGCGGTGGCGATACTCGAGGAGTGAGCCGTCAAAACTCCCAGCCGATCAGCCGATCGAGCGAGATTGCGCCGCCGCCATGGCTCAGGAAATAGAGCGCGCACGCGGTCCAGAGCAGCGGATACTCGATGCCGAGCGTGTTCCAGAACCATCCGTCGCGCCAATGCGCCGCGACCGAGAGGACGAGCAGGATCACGATCGGCACGCAGGCAGGGCGCGTGAACAGGCCAAGCGCGAGCATCGGCCCGCCGATCAGCTCGGTCGCGACGATGACCGCGGCCCAGAACAGGCCCGGCCGATAGCCTGCGGCCGCAACCGCGTCGGCCAGGGCCTTCAGTGAATTGATCGGCAGACCGGTGTCGGGGAAAAAGCCGAGCACGCGCAAGCCGTGCGGCACGAGCACGAGCCCAGTGACCAAGCGCAGCAGCGCTTCGGCCCAGGGGCCTGCCGCCTGATAGAGCGTGTGAAGCTCGGGAAGGACGGCGCCACCTTCGATCACGCGGTCACCGCGCCGCTCAGGGATATCCCGGCGTCGCGCGCCGAAAGTCCGTCCCTGCCGACATGGCCGATCACGGCGGCAGCAGCATATGCGCCCGCATGCAGCGCCGCGACGCAGGCTTCCGCGCGCTCGGCCGGTATGCCGGCAAGTAGGCCGCCGGAGGTCTGCGGATCGAAAAGGATCGCGCGGGTCGTGGCATCGGTCTCGCCGCGCAGCAGGCCGGCGAGCGAAAGGTTTTCCGGCAGCAGTGTCGAGGCAATGCCGGCGCGGGCGAGCGCGAGCGCGCCGGCATAGAGCGGCAGCGCCTCAAGATCGATTGCGGCATCCACGCCGCTGGCGGCGAGCATCTCGCCGAGATGGCCGACGAGGCCGAACCCGGTTATGTCGGTCATCGCGTGCGCACCGTGCGCGATCAGGATCGCGGCCGCCTCTTGGTTCGATTGGCGCATGGTAGCGAGCGCCGCTTCGATCCAGGCGGCACGCGCCTTCGCGCGCATCGCTGCGGCAAACAGGATGCCGGTGCCGAGCGGGCGCGTGAGTACCAGCGCGTCGCCGGGTTTTAGCCCGCTCTTGCGCAGGATGCGGTCCGGCGCGACCTCGCCGGTGACCGCGAAGCCGAGCGCGAGCTCTCCCTCGCCGGAATGGCCGCCGACCAGCGCCACGCCCTCGCGGTCGAGGCAGGCGCGCGCGCCAGCGAGCAGCTGGAACAGCGTGTCCTCGACCTTGTCCGCCGCACCCGGCGGCACGACGGCGGTCGCGAGCGCGTGGCGCGGCGTGCCGCCCATCGCGAACACGTCGTTGAGCGCGTGGTTCGCGGCGATCGCGCCGAACACATAAGGGTCGTCGATGAAGGCGCGGAAGAAGTCGACGGTCTGGACGAGGTGCTGCGCGGACGGCGCGATGACCGCGGCATCGTCGGGCGCATCGAGACCGACGACGACGCCTTCGGCGCGAACGGGCGAAAGGCGCGCCAACGCGCGCGACAGCGGCCCGGGACCGACCTTGGCGGCGCAGCCGCCGCAGCGCATCTCTTCGACGGCCGTATCCGTGACCGCCACCGGCGGACGCGCCGTCATGCGCGCAACCATGCGGTCGACGTCCTGGTACATGCGCATCCAGCGGCGGTCGATCCAATCCTTCAGCGTCCACAGGAAACCACCTTCGAGCGCGAGCAGGCCGCGCGAGGCGACGGCGTAGCGCTCGCCGGTCGAGATCAGCGCGAGGTGGCGGCGCTGCGGGTGCCAAGCCCTCGGCGCTTGCCCGTTCGCGCGGCGACGCAGATTCTCGGCAAGCGGCGGACCGGCGCGCACCGCGATCACACCCGCCTTCTCACGCGGCGTCTCGGTGAGCGCGGCGCAATCGCCGGCCGCGAACACGTCCGGATCGTTGCGCACCTGCAAAGTCGGGCCGACCGCGACGAAGCCATTCGGATCGAGCGCGAGGCCGGTGTCGCGGAACCAGGGCGGCGGCGCGGCATCCGTCGTGACCAGGATCGCGGCGGCGGCGAGCGGCGCGCCGGACACAAATTCGACCGCGCCGGGCTTTATCGCACGAGCCGCGCGCCGCTCGTGCAATTCGACGCCGCGTTCCGCAAGCACGCGGCGGAAAATGCGCCGCACGCGCAGGCTATGGCTTTCGAGGATGTCGCCCGCGGTCGCGAGCGCAAAGGAGAATTCGGACGCGCGCGCGTCGGCTTCGGCAAGCAATCGCGTACGAACCGAGAGCAGTAATTCCACGCCCCCTGCCCCGCCGCCGAGCACTGCGATACGGCGCGGCCCTTCGGGCTCGCGGCAGCGCGCGAGCAGTGCGTCGAACTTGGCGAGAAACGAACCGATCGGCTTCACCGCAATGCCGTGCTCGGCGGCACCCTCAATGGCAGCAAGCGCGGGCGTGATGCCGACGTCGAGCGAGACCATGTCATAGGCGAGCGGCGGGCGGCCTTCGAGCAGCACGCGCTTGTTCGCTCGGTCGAGCCCGATCGCCTCCGCATGGATCAGCCGCGTGCCGGTCGCGGCGGCAAGACGCGCCAGGTCGATATGGACTTCGTCGTGTGTGTAAAGCCCGGCGATCAGGCCCGGCAGCATGCCCGAATAGGGCGTTTCGAGATCGCGCGCGATGAGCGTGAGCCGCACGCCCGCCACGGGCCGCATCGCGAAGGCTGTGAGCACATGCACATGGGCATGCCCCCCGCCCACGAGCACGATATCGGTGCGAACCGGCGCTGTGCTTTTCATCTAAGAGGCGCGATTCTTATAGGCATCGGTCGTGAGCCACGCCTCGAACGCAGGCGCGATCTCAGGCCCAGTGACGAGGCCTTCGCGCCAGTCCGCGCGCGCCGGACGCACGATCAGCATCCAGCCCGCGCCGAATGCGTCTTCGTTGAGCAGCTCGGTCTTGCGCATCAGCGTTTCGTTGTGGGCGAGCACGACGCCGTCGAAAGCCGCGCGCGCCGAGCCGATCCACTTGCCGCCCTCGACCACCGCGAACGAGCGACCCTTTTCAAAGTCACGGTTGAGGCGCTTGGGCGTGAACACCAGCACGTCGCCCATCAGCGAGGCGGCCCAAGTTGTGAAGCCCGCGCGTACCGTGCCGTCGGCGAGCGGCTCGTACCAGATCTGGTTCTCCATGTCGTAATAGAGGTGATCGGGGAATTCTCTGTCCTGAACCTGGACCATCGATCAATGCTCTTGGCTATCCTCCGAGGCCCCCACCCTACCCTCCCCCGGACGCGGAGGAGGGAAAAGAAAGGCGGTCAAAACGTCAGCACCCGGCAGTCCCCGTCCATGATATCCTGAATCATCGCCGCCGCGCCCATCACGCCGCTGCATTCGGGGATCAGGTCGGCCTCGCTCTTGTCGAACAATTCGAGATTCGCTGGGCACGCCCAAAAGCGCGCACCATGCTCGTGCGCCTCCTTGATCCAGTCGTAGACCGTCTTGGGATCGCTCGCCTTGACCCGCAGCTTTTCCGCCACGCCCTTGAGCATCAGCCGGCCAGCGGTCGCGGTGCATAAGACATCGACCGTATGATCCATGGCGGCGGCGACGGCCGCATAATAGAACGGCGCGCCGAGCTCCTCGACGTTGCGCGGGTCGGTGTTGGCGAGGACGATGATCAGCCGGCGCACGGCCGTCATTGCGGCTCAACCTCCTCGACCTGCAAACGCCGCCCCCATGTGTCGAAGAAATTGCCCTCATTGAGCACCAGACGGTCGTCGTCGAGTCGCGCTTCCAGCTCCCGCAGCTTCAGCCGCGCGTTCGGGTTATCGAGCGGGCCGCCATCGGGCCCGGTGACGGGGAAGAACGAGGCGCCGTCCCATTCCCGGCCGGCACCGGCGAACAGCACCGTCATTTCGCCCCAGTCGACCTCGCCGCCGATGACGTTGAAATAGGTCGAGCAGATCGGCGTCACCTTGATGCCGGCAATCTCGACCAGCACCGCGAGCGCCGTGAACGCACCGGTCTCGGCAAACGCCGTCGCGATCCAGCGGTCGAAATCGGTCCGGCCGCCATTCGTCTCAGAAATCGACACGGGGCGTCTCCGGCATGTAGTGCTCGAACAGGACCCAGAACGCGTTCTCGTGCGTGCTTGCATACCAGGCTTCGAAGTCGGCAAGCGCTTGGCGCACGTCCGCCTCTTCGGCTTCGGCCTCGGGCGGCGCGAGGCTCGCGAATGCCGCCTTGGCGACCTGCGCAAAGTGCGACAAGACCGCGTCGCGCGCCTCGCTGTCGCTCGCCCAACCGAGCTTGCTGCGCACGACGGCAATGGCGCTCGCGACCGCGATCTCTTCGCTCTCGGCTGACGCGATCACTTCGGCGACCGCGCGCATCAGATTGAGCCGGCGGAACGCGAACGCGCGCTCGCGCTCCAATGCCTTGGTGCGCTGTGCGATCTCGCGGCGGAAATGGGCCTCTGCGGCTTCGGCCTCGGCGGCCGCCGCCTGGAGAGCATCGAGGAAGGATACCGGCGTCATGACGCGCTCCGCGAAGGTGGCGGAAGAGAGTGGGAGTCGAACCCACCAAGGACCGGCTCGCGGCCCCTCCCGGATTTGAAGTCCGGACGCCCCACCGGGGACGCTTCTCCTCCCGACATCGGCTTCGTCGTGGGTTCGTCCGCCAGTGGGCGGAACAGGTCGAGCCGATGCTTGTTCGTGCGCCGCAGGTCGCCGCGTCGCAAGGTCACGCCGTGGCGATCGAAGAATTCGAGGATCTGGATCGCGACCTTGCGGCCATTGTCGAGCCGGTCGCGCAATTGTGCCGCCGTGAACTCGCCCTTCGGGGCGCCGGCCGCGATGTCGCAGGCGATCGCGGCCATTTCGGCGACCGTTCCGCGCAGGAAGAAATGATCGTGCGCGACCTCGTCGACCTTGCCCATGCGCGAGAGTAACTTGAACAGGCGGCGCACGACCGCCTCCGGGGCGGTCAGGACGCCGGCGATGTCGCGCACGCGCGGCGGCCGGAAACGCTCGGCAGCGCCGATCAACGGCTGGATGCGGCTCCATAGCTTTTCGTCGGGTGGCGTGAGCTTGACCTCGTGATCCGGCAGGCGGACCCAGGCGCCGTCGAGCGAAACCTCACCGGCGCGCACCAGCGCTTGCAGCATGGCCGAAAAGGCGGGCGCCGGCAGGCGCGGCTCGAGCTGTAATCGAAGCCGCTCAAGCCCAATCCCGGGAAGATCGGGGTTGCCGGCGTGGAAGGCGTCGAGCACGGCCGCGAGGCTGCGTTTGAGCCGCAGCCACGTTGCGGGGGCGAGGCCGAGCGTGGTCGCGCCGATCCGGATGACGGCGTCACGCTCCACCAGCGCGTCCGCTTCCGCGATGGAAAGCGCGCGGTCCCGCGCGAACGCCGCAAGGTCGACGTAACCGGGTGCGCGGTCGAGCAGGGCCGTGAGTGCCAAGCCGGCATCGGCAACGGCATGAGCATCGAGCTGAGCCAAACGTTCCGGCGTACGACGCTTGCGCGCGGGCGCGCGTAGATCGAGGAAGCGCCCACCGCCGATGGTGCGTTGCGCGGTCGTATCACGCAGCACGAAACGGTCGCCGGAGGCCGCGGCGATCGGATGATCGAGGACGAGTTGGACGTAGGCCTCAGCACCGGGCGCGACCGGCGTATCGCCGAGCAGCACGACGCGCGCTGCTACATCGGTCGCCGCATGATGCAGCCGCACCGGCATCCACTGTGTGATCGGCTTTGCCTCGCCGGCAAGCACGCGCAGCTTCGCGTCGATGCGCTCGCTCGGCGCGTGCAGGTCGGGGTCGAGCACGACGTCGCCGCGCCGAACCGCGTCCTTGGTGATGCCGTCGCCGGCGAGATTGAGCGCGCAACGCTCGCCCGCCTCGCCGCGCTCGGTCGGCCGGTTCTGCGCATGGATCGAGCGCACGCGCGCCGCGAGCCCGGACGGGCTGACCGTGACGCGATCACCGACCGCAACCGCGCCGGAGAGCACCGTGCCGGTCACGACCGTGCCGGTGCCGGCGAGCGTGAAGCAGCGATCGACCGCAAGGCGGAACCGGCCTTGCGCGGCATGTGGGCGAAGCGTGCCGGCAGCCGCGAACAGCCGCGCGCGCAAATCGTCGATGCCCTCGCCGGTGACGACCGAGACCGGCACGATCTCGGCGCCCGCGAGGCCGGTGCCGGCAAGCGCATTCGCGATCTCGGCTTTAAGCTCTGCGCGGCGCTCCGGCCCGGCAAGGTCGGCCTTGGTGAGCGCGACCACGCCATTCGCAATGCCAAGCAGATCGACGATCGCGAGATGCTCCTTCGTCTGCGGCATCACGCCGTCATCGGCAGCGATCGCGAGCAGCACGAACTCGATGCCGGTCGCGCCGGCGAGCATGTTGTGCACGAACTTCTCGTGACCCGGCACGTCGACGAAGCCGAGCACCGCGCCATCCGGCATCGGCAGATAGGCGAAGCCGAGATCGATCGAGATGCCGCGCGCCTTCTCTTCCTTCAGCCGGTCGGTGTCGACGCCGGTGAGCGCACGCACCAGCGAGGTCTTGCCGTGATCGATGTGGCCGGCAGTGCCGATGATCACGGCGCAGCCTCCAATGGCGCGGCGGCGCGCCATTCGGCTTCGGCGATCTCGTCGGGCGCGAGCACCGCGCGGGCCGGCGCCAGGAACGGGTCGGCCAGCGCGCTGCCGCCGGCACGGGCGCGGATGAGCCAAGCGAGCGCCGCGACGGGGTCGCGCGTAACGCCGGAGCCGAGGTGCAGGGCCGCACCGAGCATCGCCTGCCCGTCGGCATCGCCGCGCACAGTGGCCTTGGCCCACCAATCGGCGGCGGCCTTTGCGTCGCGTTCGACACCGAGCGCATTGTGGAAGATCATGCCGAGGCGGGTCATCGAGGGGGCAATGCCTTGCGCTGCAGCAGCTTCGGCGAGACGACGCGCCTCAGCGTAGTCCGGAACCGCGACCTCGCCTTCGAGCAGCATCCAACTCAGCATGTCCTGCGCCGGTGCATCGCCCCGCTCGGCGGCGGCGCGATAGAGCTCCGCGGCGCGGCCGTAATCCTGCTCGACGCCCTCGCCCTTGAAATAAGCGGCCGCAAGGTTGCGGCGACCAACCGGGTCGCCCGCTTGCGCCGATGCCGAGAGCCATTTCGCGGCAAGATCGGCGTCGCGCTCCACTCCAAGCCCCTCGGAGAAGCACGCGCCGATGTTGTTCTGCGCGCGCGCGACGCCCGCATGCGCAAGCGGCGTCCAGATTACGAGCGCGGCCGCGTGGTCGCCGCGGCCGGCCGCGTCATAGGCCGCCGCCATCTGCTCGGCGACCGAGATTTCTTCGGCGTCCTGTGCCTGCGGACGCAGGCGCCGCGCGAGGCCGTCAAGCCAGCGCATCGGCGGCCCCAAGGTCGAGCGTGCCGAGATTCGCGGCGAATCCCGCCTCGTCTTCGAGACAGCGCAAATCGAGGATCAGCGCGTTCTCCTCGACGCGGCCGATAACCGGCACGGCGAGACGGCGCAGCGCGGCGGCGAGCGCGGTGAGCGCGCGCCCTCCTCCGCGCGCCGCCTTCGGACGGATCGCGAGCCCGGCGCTCGGCACGGTTTCGAGCGGCAGCGCGCCGGAGCCGATCTGGCTCGCGCAGGCCGTCACCTCGACGGTGAACACATCGCCCACCGCGGACGCGACCGCCGGCATGAGCCTGCGCGCGAGCGCCTCGATCTCCTGCTTCGGCCGCGCCAACAGCCGCACCGTCGGCAGGCGCTGCGCCAGGCGGTCGGGGTCGCGGTAGAGCCTCAGCGTCGCCTCAAGCGCGGCAAGGCGCATCTTGTCGACGCGCAGCGCGCGCTTCATCGGATTGCGGTTGATCATCGCCAACAGGTCCTTGCGCCCGACGATGAAGCCCGCCTGCGGACCGCCCAGCAGCTTGTCGCCGGAAAACGTCACGAGGTCGGCGCCGTCGGCGACGGCTTCCGCGACCGTCGGCTCATGCGCGAGCCCGAAGCGCGTCAAGTCGACGAGCGTTCCGGAGCCGAGATCATGCACCAGCGGCACGCCGCGCTCGTGCGCGATCGCTGCCAGCTCGCGCGGGGACACTTCCTTGGTGAAGCCCTCGATGCGGTAGTTCGAGGTGTGCACTTTGAGCACCAGACCGGTCTTCTCGCCGATCGCCGCCACGTAGTCCTTGGCATGCGTGCGGTTCGTGGTGCCGATCTCGACGAGCTTTGCGTCCGCGCGCGCCATGATGTCGGGCATGCGGAACGCACCGCCGATCTCGATCAGCTCGCCGCGCGAGACCACCGCCTCGCGCCCGCGCGCGAGTGTGTTGAGCACGATCAGCACGGCGGCGGCGTTGTTGTTGACGACGGTCGCATCCTCGGCCCCGGTGAGCTCGCACAGGATCGCGCGCAGATGATCGTCGCGCTCGCCACGCTTGCCGTTCGCGAGCTCGAATTCGAGCGTGACTGCGTTGCGCATCGCCGCGACCGCGGCCTCAACCGCCTCCTCGGCGATCAACGCACGTCCGAGATTGGTGTGCAGCACCGTNNTCGGCTGCGAGGCGCGCGAGCGCAGCCGCCGCGACCTCACCGGCACTCGTGGGCATGCGAGCGGCGCGGGATGCGGCCAGCATCGTGCGTACGGCAGTAACGACCGCGGGCCGGCCGAACCGCTCGACCGCGNNCACCTCGTCGACCGAGGGAAGCTTGCGCAGAGCAGCGTCGGCTCGTGCCATCGCCTGCCCCTAATACCCGAGCAGGAACGGGTTGAAGCCGCCGCGCCGGTAGCCGCCCTCGCGTACCAGCAGATCGAGCCCGAGGCTCGCGACATCGTCGGCGACCGGATCGAGCGCGGAATCTTTCTGCTGATAGAGCACCTTCACATAGCCATGGCAGCTATCGCAGGT
>PLJS01000216.1 GCA_003140315.1 Hyphomicrobiales bacterium | reverse complement strand
GGCGCGACGCAGGACCTCGAGCTCGCCTATACGCTCGCCGACGGCGTCGAATATGTACGCGCGGGCCAGAAGGCCGGCCTCGGCATCGATCGCTTCGCGCCGCGGCTCTCCTTCTTCTGGGCGATCGGCATGAACTTCTTCATGGAGGTCGCGAAGCTTCGCGCCGCACGCCTGATCTGGGCGAAGCTGATGAAGCAGGAAGGTGCGAAGGATGCGCGCTCGCTCTCGCTGCGCACGCATTCGCAGACCTCCGGGTGGTCGCTGACGGCGCAGGACGTCTACAATAATGTGGTGCGCACCGCGATCGAGGCGATGGCGGCGACGCAGGGCCACACCCAGTCGCTGCACACCAACGCGCTCGACGAGGCGCTGGCGCTGCCTTCGGACTTTTCAGCCCGCATCGCCCGCAACACGCAGCTCTTCCTGCAGCAGGAAAGCGGCACGACGCGCATCGCGGACCCGTGGGGCGGCTCGTTCTACGTCGAGCGTCTGACCGCCGATCTCGCCCGCAAAGCCTGGGGTCACATCCAGGAGGTCGAAGAGCTCGGCGGCATGGCGAAGGCAATCGAGGCGGGCATCCCGAAGCTGCGCATCGAGGAAGCCGCCGCCAAGGCGCAGGCGCGCATCGACTCCAAGGCGCAGTCGGTCATCGGCGTGAATAAATACAAGCCGACCGACGAGAAGCCGATCAATGTGCTGAAGGTCGACAACTCGGCGGTGCGGACGCTGCAGCTCGACAAGCTCGCGCGGCTCAAAGCCGAGCGCGATCCGACGGCGGTGGAAGAAGCGCTCGCAGCGCTGACCCGCGCCGCCGATCGCGGCAACGGCAACCTGCTGGCGCTCGCGGTCGATGCGGCGCGCGCCAAGGCGACCGTCGGCGAAATCTCGATGGCGCTGGAGACGGTGTACGGACGCCACCGCGCCGAGATCAAGGCGCTGTCAGGCGTCTACAAGCGGGAGGTCGGCATGACGGATGCCGTAGCAAGCGTGCAGAAGCTCGTCACACAGTTCGAGCACGATGAAGGCCGCCGGCCGCGCATCCTCGTCGCCAAGATCGGACAGGACGGCCACGACCGCGGGCAGAAGGTGATCGCGTCAGCCTTCGCGGATCTCGGCTTCGATGTGGACATCGGCCCGCTGTTCGCTACTCCCGCGGAGGCGGCACGCCAGGCGGTCGAGAACGACGTGCACGTGATCGGCGTCTCTTCGTTGGCCGCCGGGCACCTGACGCTCGTCCCGGAGGTGAAGGCCGAGCTCGAAGCCCAGGGCCGCGGCGACATCATGATCGTGGTCGGGGGCGTCGTTCCGCCACAGGACTACGATGCGTTGAAGAAGGCCGGTGCCGAGGCGATCTTCCCCCCCGGCACCGTGATTGCCGAGGCGGCCGAGGAGCTGGTCAAGTCGCTCAACCGGCGCTTGGGATATGAGCGGGCCGCCGCGGAATAGTCATTCGAGCTCGCCAAGTTTGATGGTGAGACCGGGCGCAGCGGGTGTCGTCAGAGCATCGTTGGGACCGATTTCAACAATTGATGACCAACCGTCTGCCGTTGGTCCGGTGTGGACCCACGCAATACGCTCGTTCGCGTCAACGACCCAAAGTTCACGCACATTGTGGCGCGCATAGAGAGCGGCTTTTCGCGTCTTGTCGCTCCGACGGCTGGTCACTGCGATTTCCACGACGAGCAACACCGACCCTTCAGACAAGTGCACGAAGCCTGTCTTCGACTTGGTGAAAGACTCTCGCGGAAACACAGCGATGTCGGGTTCCAAAATGGTGTTGTCGGCAAACTGCAACGTCGGCTCAGAGACGACTCGGAAGCCTTTTGGCCTCGCATCCGAAAGCAGTTCAGCTAGCGCCTGCCGCACGAATTCGTGCGCATAACTTTTCGCCGCCATCATGACGAGTTCGCCCTCGATCAGTTCGATGCGCTCGTCTTCGGCAATGACGCCAGCATCGATCATCCGCCGCACGTCCTCCACTGTGAACGCCCGGCGCTGCAATCCTTCGGCGGCCCTTGTCCATGCGACATTCATGGCGATGCCCATTATCTTAAGTTCCACAATTCTATCATAAAGCTCTGGTCGATACGACCCGCCCTACTCCGATCCAAAGGTCCCCTTTCCCATGCCAACCTACCTGCCCCATCTCGCGATGCGCCTTGGCGTCGCGCTCATGTCGTGCGTTATGCTCATGGCCGCCGCGGCGGCGCCGGAGCCAAAGCCCGTCCTTTCCAGCAATACAAAGATTGCCACGATCGCCGTCACGATCGACCCGGCGCTTAAGGCCACGCCTGGCCTGTATGACAACCTGCTGGCCGAAGGGCAGCGGCAGTTCGCGACGTGGCGCGCGGAGGCCGACAAAACGGCCCGCACCGACGACTTCACGTTCAAGAACGGCGGAAAATACAACTTCTCGCGCAGCTACACCCAGCGCTCGTCGATTGGGCGGTATGTTAGCATCGTGCGCAGCGACGAAACCTTCGAAGGCGGCGCCCATCCGGGTCAGTTGATCGACACGATCCTGTGGGACCGCGACGCGAAAAAACGCATCAGCATCCGCCCCTTCTTCAAGGAGACCGCCGACAAGGGGCCGACCATGACGGCGATGGCGAAGCTCGTGCGTGTCGCCGTATTTGATGAAAAGAAGCGGCGGAAGCTGGAGACGATCGAAGGCACCCCGGAAAACAACGAGTGGCTGAAGGACATCACGCCGAACCTGTTGAAGCTCGGCCCGGTGACGCTCGCGCCGTCGAGCGAGCCGAACAAGAGCTCCGGCCTCACCTTCCATTTCTCGCCCTATATGGTCGGGCCCTACGCAGAGGGCCCGTTGAGTGCCTTCGTGCCGTGGAGCGCCTTCAAGGATCATCTCTCGGCCGAAGGCGCGGCTTTGTTCGGCGGCACGCGTCCCGACGCCGACGTGGCCAAGGACGACTAAGACGCCGGCCGAAAAAGCCAGAGCAACCGCCATTGTTACGTTGCAATTGCCTGCATAGCGTCTCGGAACGATCCGGGAGGCACGTCTTGCCGTCATTCTTGCGCTGCCTGGTCCTGTTGCTGGGCCTCGTCCTCGCCGGCTGCATGACCTCCAAGGCTCCATTGCTGAGCGCCGACAGCAGGGTGCTGCCGTTCCTGCCGGGGACCGTCTTCGAAGTTTACGAGCGCGACGACGCGCGCGCGCCCTGGAATAAAAATGCCGCCCGCTCGACCTTCACGGCCGACCGCTCCCTTGTGGTCCGGGAGTTGGACCAGACCGGCAAGCCGAAGGATGACGCCACCTATACGTTCCATCCGCTCGGCTCCGAACGCTTCCTGGTGCAGGCGCAATTCAAATATGGCGAGCCTTATGCTTATGGCGTGCTCGAGGTACGCAATGGCGAGGGCCTGGTCACCGGCCTGAACTGCAAGTCACTCGATCAAGCGGCGTTTCGCCGCGACGGCGGAACGATCAAAGACGATTTCTGCGAACTTGATGCCGCACCCGATTCGCTTGCGTTGCTGCGCAAGCTCGCTGCGAGTCCGGCCGGCCCGCAGGTGCGCTACGTTCCCGTCGCCAAGTAGGTGATCGCGCTTGCTCTTGGCGCGGCATTTTGATCCATCGATTCTCCACTCTTGCCATTTTTGACCGCTATCGTTTCACATTGTTCGCCGCCGCGAATTGCGAATCAGGAGCTTTTTCATGCAACGCCTGACAACCGTCGTCGCCCTCGCGATGAGCTTCCTGCTCGCCGGGTGCTTTGGCTCGCAGCAGCCGGCGTTTCCGCTATCGAGCGCGGTGCCGGCGCTCGGCGCGGGCGGCCGCTATGAGACGTTCGAGCGTGTCGACGGAAAGGACAAGCCGGCGGGCGAAGTCACGGTGCGCCCGCGCGGCGACGGCGCCTACGACTTCGTCAACGACAAGGGCGCGTCGAACCCGGTGTCGTTCCATCCGATCGCGGACGGGCTGCATGTGGCGCAGATCAAGCTCGAGAGCGATGCCGGTTACGGCTATGCGATGCTGCGCGTCAACGGCGACGAGGCGCTGATCGTGCCGGCCGAGTGCGACAGACAGGACCAAGCCAAGATGGTCGCGCTCGGTGTCGAAATCCGCGGCCGTTTCGAATGCCGCATCGACAAGGTCGCGGATCCCGCCGCCTTTTTCGCGGGCCTTGCGAAGGGTGACCCGATCTCGAAGATGGTCAAGATCAAGTAACGCTCAGTTCAACCGCCCCTCGACCAAGGTCTTCTTCTCCTTGTCGAGCAGCGTGCGCACGTGCCGCATCACGTGGTCGGCGACGATCGCGTGCGCTTCGGCGGTCGGGTGGAATGCACCTGAATAAAGCGCCGCATAGGCCGGCTGCAGGATGTCGAACGGCGAAATCCCTTCGCGATGCGTATTGGCGGTGAGGAACGCGTCGTTCGGATTGTGGATCAGGCGCCAGCGGTGCGCGTAGGGCAGCGCGTTCGCGGGCGAATAGGGCTCGAAGTCGTCATTGGCCTTCGAGCGGCGCGGCATCTTCATGGCAATCTGGTCGGCGAGAACGCGCGTCGGGTCGCGCGCGCAGATGCCGCGCTTGCTGAAGTCCGCGATGTGCTCGGTGATGAAGCGGAAGCCGGTGCCGGCCCCGGTCGCAAGTCCCGCCGGACAATCGCGCCGGTTCTTGGTCGACGCCATGCATTCGAGCCGCTTCTGCAACTCGCCGGAGAAGTCGGAGACCTGCTGCAGTCGCGCCTTGTCGATCTTCAGCGTCGGCACCACGTCCATGCCGATCGTCGGCAAGGCGCCGCAATAGCTGCCGACCTCGTCGTACTGGATCGGCTCGTAGGCGTTCTGCAGGACGCGCGCCGGGTCGACGCCGAAGCCGTCGACGAGCGCGTCGCGCACCGCCTTGATGCGCTTGTCGAGCACGCCGAGATAGGCGCGCGACACGTCGGGCGCGAAGCGGATCTCGCCGCCGATCAGGCTCGCGATCGGGGCCAGATCGCGCGCGCTCTCTGTCGTCGCATACATGGCGAGCGCGCCGAAGCCGACGTCGTTGCCGCCGATCGACAAGAGCACGAGATCGATCGGCCGCTTACGGTTCTCGGGCGCGCACCATTGCTTGGATACACTTTGCATCGAGATCGCGGTGCTGCCGGCCTTGTACATCGGCAGGTTATAGGTCGCGCCGAGCGTGCGGCCCTTGGCGCCGCCGCGGCAGATCAGGTCGGCAAGCTGGTCGAGTTGCGGCTGCACCTTTGCGCCGCCCGGCTCGCTGGTGCGCTCGCGCGCATCGTATTCGATGAACAGGTTGGCCACCTCGGCGCCCGAGCACGCGAGACTGACCATGGTCACGGCGCGATGGCGGTCCTCCAGCGTCATCTCCAACCCGACGCGGAACGGGTAGCCATATTGCGAGCGATGACAGTCGGCCGAGAGCCATTGCGCGCCGCGCTTCTCGAACGCGGCGAGGAATTCGCGCGAGGACGCGCGATAGATCAGGCCCTTCTCCTCGTCCTCCAGCTTGCGGCGCGGCAAGCTCTTGGGATCGAACTGATCGTCGGTGGAGGCAAGACCAAACGTATTCGCCTCGGCCGGCGGCGGCTCGCGCGACGCGGTCTGATCCTCGCGCGCATTCGCCATCACCGGGTCGTAGATCATCTCGCGGATGGCGCTGAACGTCACCGGATGGTCAGGGTTGCTCTCGCCCGACATGAACGAGTCGCCCATCGCGACGACGAGCACGTCCTCCACGACCACATTCGGCTCGGACAACTCACTGCCGTCCGGCAGCGTCACCTTAACGGAGACGCCGGAGAGCTTCGCGTCGTGCGAATAGGGAACGCGCTTGATGACGAACTTGTCCTTGCACGGCTGTTTGCGCGTCTCGCCTTTCGCGGCGCCCACGCGCGGCTGCCAGCTCCAGGTGCACTCAGCCGTGCCCGCATCCGCGAGCCGCTCGGGCGACAAGGACACGTCAACCGTATGCGCGTCGGGCAGGATGTAGTCTTCCTTCGCGCTGCCCCAGGAATATTGGCGCTCGCAGGTCACCGGATAGCGGAACGGCCGCGAATTGCGCTCGTAACAGACCTGGTCCAGCGTCTGCGCGGCCCAGCCGAGGCGGGAACGCTCGTAGCCTTTGCGCGCCGTCGCCGCACAACGCGCCGGGCTCGACTTGTCGGCACAATCGGGATCGTTCAAGGCCCGTTCGGTGCGCCAGACGATGTTGGCCGGCAACGCGGTGTCGGTCTTGCCGCGCGCCTGCTCGAACGCCTTTTCCTGCTGGGCGAACGCCACCGGCTTCTTGAAGAAGCGGAATGGGCTCTGAACCTCCCAGGCGAGGTCAGCCGCATGGCCTGGACTGACGAGAGGGGCGAACAGGACGGCAGACACAAAGGTCGTGGCTGTCGCGAGCGCTATACGCATGCGAACATCTCCCGCACCTTCCACCCAACGTCATCATACCTGTTATCGTGGCGAAGGGGAGGCCAAAGATTGCTCAAGTGTTAACTTAGATTAACGGCTCAATCGCCTTCCAGACTTTCGCGCAAAGCTTTGGAATTCCAACGCTATTCGTAAGGCGGCCAGTCGATCGCGATGCCGCCCCGGCAGCAGGCGGCCGCGCGTCATCTTGTGGCCGGGGCGAGCTTGGCCGATTAGATTGACGGTCCCGACTCGTCGGCAGCCCTTCCGAATTGCCATGGCCGCACCCGCATCCGTCGATATCGCAACCCTCGCCCGCAAGCTGCGCGCCGGCGACCGCGCGACGCTCGCGCGCGCGATCACGCTGGTGGAAAGCAAGCGCGCCGACCATCAGCAATCGGCGCATCGCCTGGTGCAGGAACTGATCGCCGGCACCGGGAAGGCGGTGCGCGTCGGGATCACGGGCTCGCCCGGCGTCGGCAAGTCGACCACGATCGACGCGCTCGGCACCTATCTCACCGGCGCGGGGCACAAGGTCGCGGTGCTGGCGGTGGACCCTTCGTCCACCCGCACCGGCGGCTCGATCCTCGGCGACAAGACGCGGATGGCGCGGCTCTCGGTCGATGCGAATGCCTTCATCCGTCCCTCGCCCGCCGCCGGCACGCTCGGCGGCGTCGCCGCCAAGACGCGCGAGACCATGCTGATCTGCGAGGCCGCGGGCTTCGACGTGATCCTGGTCGAGACCGTCGGCATCGGGCAGTCCGAGACCGCGGTCGCCGATATGACGGATTTCTTCCTCGTGCTGATGCTGCCCGGGGCAGGCGATGAATTGCAGGGCATCAAGAAGGGCGTGGTCGAGCTCGCCGACGTGATCGCCGTCAACAAGGCCGACGGCGATAACGTCAGGCGCGCCAAGGCCGCCGCCGGCGAATACCGCGCCGCGCTGCATATCCTTACCCCGCGCTCGACCAACTGGATGCCGCCGGTCGTCACCTATTCGGCGCTCACCGGCGACGGAATCGCTGCGCTCTGGCAGAGCGTCCTCGATCACCGCGAGAAGCTGACCGGCACCGGCGAGTTCGCGGCGCGAAGGCGCGAGCAGCAGGTCAAATGGATGTGGGCGATGCTGGAGGACCGTTTCCACCTGCGCCTGAAGACCGACACCAAGCTGCGCTCGCGGCTGCCGGCGATCGAGAAATCCGTCGCCGAGGGCACGCTCGCGCCGGCGCTCGCCGTGGAGGAGATCGCCCAGGCGCTCGGGGTGTGACGAGATGGCCACCGGATCCGCATCGCGCAAGGTGATCTACGCGGCGCTCGCCGGCAACCTCCTGGTCGCGCTCACGAAGTTCGCCGCCGCCGCATGGACCGGCAGCTCCGCGATGCTGAGCGAGGGCGTACACTCCGTTGTCGATACGTCGAACCAGATTTTGCTGCTTTACGGCATCAGCCGCTCGGCCAAGCCGCGCGACGGGGAACATCCGCTGGGCTATGGGCGCGAGCTTTATTTCTGGAGCTTCATCGTGGCGCTGCTGATCTTCTCGCTCGGCGCCGGCGTCTCGTTCTACGAGGGTATCGCGCACATCCTGACGCCGGTGCGGATCAGCGATCCGTTCGTCAACTACATCGTCCTCGCCGTGTCGTTCGTTTTCGAAGGAACGACGTTCTGGATCGCGCTGAAGGAATTCAACAAGGTCCGCGGCTCGCTCGGCTACTTCGAGGCCGTCACCCGCAGTAAGGACCCGCCATCGTTCCTGGTGCTGTTCGAGGACAGCGCGGCCCTGATCGGCATCGTCATCGCCTTCGTGGGCACGCTTGCGGCGGACAGGCTCGCGATGCCCGTGCTCGACGGAGTGGCCTCGATCGGTATCGGCATCCTGCTCACGGCGACTGCGATCTTCCTCGCGCGCGAAAGCAAGGGTCTGCTCATCGGCGAAGGTGCCCGGGGCCACACGATACGCTCGATCCGCAGGATCGCGGCCGAGCAGCCGGGCGTCGAGCAGGTAAATGATCTCGTCACGGTCCATCTGGCGCCCGATCAGGTGGTCGCGGCGCTTAGTCTTGAATTCAGGGATGCGTTGACGACGCCCGAGATCGAGAATGCGGTCGCGACGATCGAGCGGCGCATCCGCGGCCTTCATCCGGAGGTCGTCTCGATCTTCGTCAAGCCGCAGTCGAGCAGCACGCGCGAGCAGCGTACGCAGACGATAAAGCCCGCATGATCACGGTTCTCATCACCGGCTTCGGGCGCTTTCCTGGCGCGCCGTTCAATCCGAGCGGGCCGCTCGCATTGGCGCTCGCGAAGCGGCGGCGGCCGGCTCTCGCGAGCGTGAGCCGCGTCGCGCATATATTCGCGACCAGCTATGCGGCGGTCGATCGCGATCTCCCGAAACTGCTCGCACGGCATAGGCCGGACATCGTGCTGATGTTCGGGCTTGCGGGGCGAACGCCGTTCGTGCGCGTCGAGACGCGGGCGCGCAACGCGGTCTCCGTGCTGTTCCCCGACGTCGACGGACATATCCCGCCGGGGCGCGCGATCGCGCCGGGCGGCGCGGCGTTCCAGCGCGGACGCGCGCCCTTTGTCCGGCTGGTCGCCGCGGCGCGTTCGGCCCGGGTGAGCGCGCGGCCCTCGCGCGATGCCGGGCGCTATCTCTGCAACTACGTCTATTGGCGCACGCTTGAGGCTACGTCCCGTTCCGGAACGCTGGCGCAGTTCGTGCACATCCCGGGCAACCGCCGCATCGGTCACGCCGCTGTCGTCCGCGCCGGCGAGGCGATCCTGCTGGCGTTGATCGCGGCGCAGCGGCGTTAACCTTGAGACTCTGTCCCACGGCGGCACAGGCGCTGCGGCGCGCTTCTTGAACTTCGCGTTCCTTGAATCCCTTCGAGGAACGCCATGACCATCGACCGCCGCTTCTTTCTCGCCGCCACCACTGCGACCGGCGCCTGGACCACGACCGAAGCCGTCGCGGCGCCGGCCGCGCCGACCAGCGTCCCGATCTCAGGTCTCGGCGTCGATGCGTTTCATTTGGGCGTACGTACCAACAGTCCCGACGACCAGACCGAGGCGCTGCAGCGCGCGATCGAGCGCACCGCGGGCGCGCGACTGCCGCTCGTCCTGTCGCCCGGCGTCTATCGCGCGCGCGGGCTCACGCTGCCGGCAGGCGCGCGGCTGATCGGCGTGCCGGGCGCGACGCGGATCGTCGCGACCGACAACGTGCCGCTGATCACCGCACGCGGCGCGGATTATGTCGCGCTCACCGGCATCACGTTCGACGGGACGGGCAAGACGCTGCCCGAGAACAGCGGCCTCGTGCAGCTCGCGGCCGGGCGCGGCGTCCTGATCCGCGATTGCGAATTCGTCGGTTCGGGCGCGAACGGCGTCATGCTCGAAGCGATCGAGGGCGAGTTCGCGAACAACACGATCAGCAATGCGGGCGAAGCCGCGATCTTCTCGCTCGATGCGCGCAACCTCACGATCGCGCGGAACACGATCCGAACCGCCGGGAACAACGGAATCCTGGTGTGGCGCTCGCAGGTCGGCGACGACGGCACGCGTGTGATCGACAACCATATCGAGGAGATCGGCGCACGTTCCGGCGGATCGGGGCAAAACGGCAACGCCATCAATGTGTTCCGCGCCGGCAACGTGATCGTGCAGGGAAATCGCATCCGCAAGGCCGCATTCTCGGCGGTGCGCGGCAACGCCGCATCCAATCTGAGCATCCTCGGGAACACGTGCAGCGCATTGGGCGAAGTTGCGATCTATGCCGAGTTCGGCTTCGAAGGTGCCGTGATCGCGAACAACGTGGTCGACGGCGCGGCGCTCGGCATCGCGGTCACGAACTTCAACCAGGGCGGCCGCCTCGCGGTCGTGCAGGGCAACGTCATCCGCAACATCACGGCGCGGCGCCCCGCCGGCACCGATCCGAACGACGGCTACGGCATCGGCATCGGCGTCGAAGCCGACTCGGCGGTCACCGGCAACGTGATCGAGAACGCCTCCGTCGCCGGCATCTCGGTCGGCTGGGGGCAGTATCTGCGCGACGTTACGGTGACCGGCAACGTGGTGCGCGGCGCGGGTGTCGGCATCGCGGTGTCGGTGACGCCGGGCGCGGGTTCCGCGGTGATCGCCGACAATCTGATCGCGGCGGCGAAGACCGGCGCGATCGTCGGCATGGATCAGCACAAGGCGATGACCGGCGATCTGACGCGCGAAGGCGCGACGCGCTACGCGCAGCTCGCGATCAGCGGCAACCGCGTGCGTTAGCTTTTCTTGCGCACGATCTGATCCGAAAACCGGTTCCCACTTTTCGGGATCATGCGCTAGCCTCGAGCCCATCCGAGCGCCGCGATACGCGGGTCCGCGCGGAACGCCGCCCGCGAGAACTCCAGCTTGGCGTCGGGAAACTCACAGACGGCGCGCAGTCCGCTGGCGCCGAGCTGAATGCGCCACGTCTGCCGCTCGCCCGGCTCAGCGGATACAAATGCCGCGCAGCTCAGAAGCGCGATATTCGCGCCACGATCCGGATCGCGGACCGACTCGTATCGGATCGCCTCCACGCTCGCGGAGCGCGCCGCGTCGGCGAGGGCCTGGCAGGCGGCGTAATCGACCGGGTCTGTCCAAGACCGTCGGTCACGCGCGAGCGGTGGCTTCATCACATCGAGCCCGCGCTTCGTCGCAAAATCCGCCGAGAACGCCGTGTATTCGCCGGCATTCGCGGGCCAGGGCGTCGCAGGCGATTCCGCAAAGAACAACAGCCGCGAGAACGCGGTCTCGGCGATCGCCGTGCCGGGGCGCGCTGAAGCGTAATAGACCCCGGGCGTCAGCCCGGCGCGGCGGAAGCGCGAGCCGCGCGGAAGGGGCGATCCGTAGCGGAACGGCGTCGCCAAAAGGTAATGCAGGCGCCTGCACTCCGGCGGCACCGGCGGCTTGGTCCGTTCGATCAAAGCTTCGAGCACGGCCTGCTCGGCCATGGTGTCGACGAGCTTGAGCGTGGACACCTTGTGCTGGGCCTCGACGACGCGCCAGCAGGTGCCCGAGAGCGCGCGGCGCTCAGACGACAGCGCGGCGGGCGTCCAGGTAGGCGATGACATTGACCAGCCCCTGCACCGACTGCACGAGCGTCAGCGGCGCGCCGCCCAACGCGGCATTGTCATTGCGCAACCACGAGCGCGCAACCGCATCGTCGCCGCCGGTGATCGCATCGAGGGAGCGATAGAGCCGCACGAACAGCACCGAAAGTTCGAACGGCTTCTCGTCGGTCTCAAGCGTATAGGCGCCGCTTCCCATGCGCGATATTGTCGCCTCCGACAGACCGATGACGGCGGCCACGACCTTGTTGGAAATCCCCAGACGCTCGGCCGCGCGCAGGATGGCCTTGGTGACGACCGGGCCCTGTTCGACGGCCGGCTTCTGACGGGGCTTGCGCATCGGTTTCTTTCTACCGCAATATCGATATATGATACTTTCCAAAGAAAGAAAAGAGCCATGGAAACGCCGACTCATCCAAAAGACGCCCTCGCGGCGCTCTGGCGCCTCGCCGGGCAGCCGCCCGAAGCACTCGGCGCGGTGGAATTGACCGGCGCCGAGCCGGTGCTGCCGTCCACCTTCGCGGTCGGCACCGCCGCGCAGGCGACCATCGCGGCGGCCGCGCTCGCCTCCGCGGAGTTGTGGCGCCTGCGCACGGGCAAGCAACAGCGCGTCAGCGTTGCGATGCGCGATGCGGGAATCGAGTTTCGCAGCGAGCACTATCTGCGCGTCAACGGCGAACCGACGCCGGGGATCTGGAACAAGATCGCAGGGCTGTATCGTTGCGGCGACGGCCGCTGGGTGCGGCTGCACACCAATTTTCCGCATCACCGCGACGGCGTGCTCAAGTTGCTCGGCTGCGAGCATGATCGCGCGGCCGTACAGCACGAACTCGACCGCTGGAAAGGCGAGGACTTCGAGACCACTGCGGCGGACGCCGGCCTCGTGGTCACGATGACGCGCACGTTTGCCGAATGGGACGCGCACGGCCAGGGCCGCGCGCTCGCGCGCCTCCCGGTGTTTTCGATCGAGCGGATCGGCGATGCGCCGCCAAGACCGTTGCCGCCGGGCGAGCGGCCGCTCTCCGGCGTACGCGTCCTCGACCTGACGCGCGTCATCGCCGGCCCGGTGTGCGGACGCACGCTCGCCGCACATGGCGCAGACGTGATGCTGGTGACGGCGGCGCATCTGCCGCAGATGGGCGCGCTGGTGATCGACTCAGGCCGCGGCAAGCTCTCCACCTTCGTCGATCTCCGCGATGCGGCAGGCCGCGAGACTCTCAGCGGTCTCCTGCGTGACGCCGACATCTTCGTGCAGGGTTTTCGGCCGGGCGCCGTCGCGAACACAGGCTTCTGCCCCGAACAGGCCGCCGCCGCGCGGCCGGGGATCATCTACGTGTCGCTCTGCGCCTACGGGCACGAAGGACCGTGGGCCGGCCGGCGCGGCTTCGACTCGCTGGTGCAGAACGCGAACGGCATGAACGACGCCGAAGCAACCGCGGCGGGCGCGACGCAGCCAAAGCCCCTGCCCTGCCAGGCGCTCGACCATGGCGCCGGCTACCTGATGGCATTCGGCGCCATGACGGCGCTCGCGCGCCGCGCCCAGGAGGGCGGAAGCTGGCACGTGCGCGTCTCGCTGGCGCAGACCGGCCAGTGGATCCGCGGCCTCGGCCGTGTCGCGAACGGCTTGGCGTGCCCCGATCCGCATTTCGAGGATGTGGGCGACCGGCTCGAAGAGATGGATTCAGGCTTCGGCCGTCTCACGACCGTGCGGCATGCGGCCGTCATGTCCGAGACGACGTCGCGCTGGGCACGTCCCTCGGTGCCGGTCGGCACGCATGCGCCGACGTGGCCAGTCTAGCCGAACAGCATCGCGTAGATGCCGAAGCCGAGGGTCGTGCTCACGACCGCTTCAAGCGCGCCGAACGGACCCGTTCCGATCTCGTGGTCGATCATCGGAAACAGCATCCGCCCGACCGGAAACATGACGCTGACCACCAAGGCCACGCACAAAAGCCGGGTGATGACCGGATAGTTCTTCACCGCAAATTCCCCCTCAGGCCCGATGGTTTGTTCTTGTTGTTGCGGGGACCATAACGAGGTCGTGGTGGGCTGTCATCCCGGCAGCGGGACGGCCAGAGCGTCCGTCGGCCGCAATCCTCCCACCTCGATCCCGTTCCAGTTGCGCATCGTCGGCCGAGCGAAGCGGCCGAGCGCGGCGCGATCCGCGTCCGGCAACAGCAGGAAGCGCGCGATCGCAGCCGCCATCATGACCTCGGCGGCGCGCGTGCCCCCGTCGTCGCATTTGAGCGCGATGCCCAGCCCCTCGCCCGGCAACGCCGCGCAATACACGCCCTCGGCGCCGGTCTTGACCAGCGCGCGCGCACCAAGTTGCCGCATGATCTCGGTGCAGAAGCGGCCGGTGCCCGCCACGTAATAGGGCTGCGCTGCGCAAGCCGCACGCAGCCGCGCGGCCGCCTTGGCGCGCTCAGGCTCAAGGCCCTGCCCCGTGCCGAAGCGCGCAAAGCCATGCGCGAGCGCTGAGAGCGGCACCGCCCAGGTCGGGATCGAGCAGCCGTCGATGCCGCAGCGATCCTCCGACACGCTGATGCCGGTGAGGCTGTCGATCGCGGCCTTCACGTCCCGCTGGACCGGGTGGCTCGCCCCCACATAGCCGTGATGATCGACGCCGCTCTGGCACGCGACGCACAGGAATCCCGCATGCTTGCCCGAGCAGTTGTTGTGCAGCGCCGACGGCGCTGCGCCCGAGCGCGCCAGCGCTTGGCTCGAAGCCTGATGCATGGGCCAGTGCGTGCCGCATTCGAGCGCGCCGGCATCGAGCCCCGCGCGCGCGAGCATGCGCGTCGCGACCTCCACATGCGCGGGCTCGCCGCCGTGGCTCGCGCAGGCGAGCGCGAGTTCCTCGTCACCGAAGCCAAAGCGGTCCGCCGCGCCGCTCTCCACCAGCGCCAGCGCCTGCAGCGGCTTCACCGCCGAGCGCGGATAGACCGGCCGCGCGGCGTCGCCAAGCGCCAACACCGTCGCGCCATCCGCATCGACGACCGCGAGCGCGCCGCGATGGCGGCTTTCCACCAGCGCGCCGCGCAACACCTCGACCAGAACCGGATTACTCATTTGTAATGACACGCGTTGCCTTCGCGCCGTCCCTTGTCATAGTTCGGGCGGAAACCATTTATACTCGCAACCGTCATGCAACAGCGCCGCTCCTACCGCAAATTCCTCATGCTGATGTTCCTCGCCCTGTTCCTGCTGCCGGTCGCGGCGCGCGCCGCGCTCGTCGCCTATGAGGGCGGCCCGCGCGGCTGGCGCGACGCGGACTGGTCGAGCACCGGCAGCCTGCCGGCCCCGGCCGCCGAGCTGGAAGCGCGCGTGCTGGTCTTCTCCGGGCGCACCGGCGGCTGGAAGGGCGCGGTCGCGGTGCATAGCTGGATTGTGCTCAAGCGCGAGAACGCGCTGCGCTGGACCCGCTACGACGTGGTCGGCTGGGGCAGCCCGGTGCGACTCAACGGCTGGGCGCCGGACGGCTTGTGGTATGGCAACCGGCCAACCGTCGTCGCCGACGTCAAAGGCGCGCAAGCCGCCAGGCTGATCCCGAAGATCGAAGCGGCTATCAAGGACTACCAATACGGCAACGCGGGCGACTATCGGCTATGGCCGGGGCCGAACAGCAACACGTTCGTCGCGACCGCGCTGCGCGCGGTGCCGGAGCTCGGCGCGATGCTGCCTCCGAATGCGATCGGCCGCGATTTCCGGTCCCTGCCCTATCTCGGCCTGACCGACAGCGGTACCGGCGTCGAGGCGAGCCTCTGGGGCGTGATCGGCATCAAGATCGGCTGGGTCGAGGGGATCGAGCTGAATTTTGCCGGGCTCGTGGCCGGGATCGACCTGCGCAGCCCGGCGCTGAAGCTGCCGGGGTTCGGGCGCATCGGATTTGAAGCGCCGGTCGCGACTGCCATTCCTGCGGGGTGACGCGTCGCACAACTCATGGCAGACTCCGCAACATGAAAGACACTTGGCCGCTGCTCGACAAAATCCCGTTTCCGGCGATCGCGCGCGGGCCGCTCACGACGTTGCAGGTCAATGTCGGCTATCGCTGCAACCAGTCCTGCGTGCACTGCCACGTCAATGCGGGCCCCGGCCGCACCGAGGAGATGGACGGTGCGACCGTCGACATCGTGCTCGCGTACCTCGAGCGGCGGCGCGTCGGAACGCTCGACATCACCGGCGGCGCGCCGGAATTGAACCCGCACTTCCGTAGGCTCGTGGCGTCCGCACGCGACATGGGCGTGAAGGTGATGGACCGCCACAACCTCACGATCCAGGAGCAGCCGGGCCAGCACGACCTCGCCGAGTTCCTCGCGCAAAATCAGGTCGAGGTCGTCGCCTCGATGCCGTGCTATCTGCAGGACAATGTCGAGAAGCAGCGCGGCAAGGGCGTCTATGACGGCTCGATCCGTGGGCTGCAGCGGCTCAACACGCTCGGCTACGGGCGCGAGGCGACGGGGCTGACGCTCAACCTCGTGTACAATCCGCTCGGACCCTCGCTGCCGCCGCCGCAGGCCGCGCTCGAAGCCGACTACAAGCGCATTCTCGGCGAACGCTTCGGCATCGTCTTCAACAATCTGTTCACGCTCGCCAACATGCCGATCCAGCGCTTCGGCGCGATCCTGTTGTCGCAAGGCCAGTTCGACGGCTATCTCGACACGCTGCAGCACGCACATCGCGACGACAATCTCGACGGCGTGATGTGCCGCAACCTGATGTCCGTCGACTGGCGCGGCTATGTCTACGACTGCGACTTCAACCAGATGCTCGATCTGCCGCTGGAGCGCGGCGGCGCCGAGCGCGTGCATCTCTCCGAGCTCATCGACGACGACATCACCGGCAACCCGATCCGCGTCGCCGGCCATTGCTTCGGCTGCACCGCCGGCCAGGGCTCGAGCTGCGGCGGCGCGCTGAAGGAAGCCGCCGAGTGAGTTCGGCGCGTCCTGCGCTGTCCATCATCATGCCGGTGCTCGACGAGGCGGAGCGCATCGCGGATGCGCTGTTGGCGCTTGCTCCTCTACAGGCGCGCGGTGTCGAGGTCATCGTGGTCGATGGCGGTAGCCGCGACGACACGGTCGCGCGCGCCCGTCTGCTCGCCGACAGCGTGATCGCGGCGCCGGGCGGCCGCGCCGTGCAGATGAATGCCGGCGCCGCAACGGCGCACGGCGATGTACTGTTGTTTCTCCATGCCGACACGCGGCTTCCGGAGGATGCCGACCGGCTCGTGCGCGACGGCTTGAAGCAATCGGGCCGCGCCTGGGGCCGCTTCGACGTCGCGATCGACGGCGGCCACAGACTGTTCCCGGTGATCGCGGCGTTCATGAATGCGCGCTCGCTCCTCACCGGCATTTCGACCGGCGACCAGGCGATGTTCTGCAAGCGCGACGCCTTCGCGGCCGTCGGAGGCTTTCCGGAGATCGCCCTGATGGAGGACATCACGCTGGCTCGCAACTTGAAGCGCGTGTCGCGCCCGCTGTACCTCTCCGCACGCGTGACCACCTCGGGCCGGCGCTGGGAAAAACGCGGCGTAGTGCGCACGGTCGTTCTGATGTGGCGCTTGCGGCTGGCGTATTTCTTCGGCGCGAAGCCGGAAGAGTTGGCGAGACGATACGAGTCTTCGTAGCCCGGATGAGCGCAGCGACATCCGGGGCGGGCCTTCCCGCATGTCGCTTCGCTCATGCGGGCTACTAAACGCGTCCCTCCAATGCCCGCATGAAGATGGTGCGCGCCGCGCGGCGGTCGAGCTTCACCGGATTGCCGCCGGCGGTCGGGTCCTCCGGCGCCATCTTCACGATGGTGTCGACCTTGTCGTCGCCGACCTTGAGGCCGGCGAGCGTGTGCGGCACGCCCGTCTGCTCGCGCAGCTCGAGCACGAAATCCATGAAGGCGCGGAAGTTCGGCCTGAGCCCGATATAGGCGGCGAGCCGCTTGATCTTCTCGTCGATGGCCTTGCGGTTGAAGGCGAGCACATAGGGCACGAACACCGCGTTGGTGAGTCCATGATGCGTGTCGTAGAGCGCGCCCACGGGATGCGATAGCGCATGGACCGCGCCGAGTCCCTTCTGGAACGCGGTCGCGCCGGCCGCGGCCGCCGCCATCATGTGGGCGCGCGCCTCGATGTTGGTGCCGTCCTTCACCGCCGCGACCAGGTTCTCCTTGACGAGCCGCACGCCCTCGACCGCGATGCCGTCGGCGAGCGGGTGATAGCTCGGCACGCAATAGGCCTCCAGCGCGTGGCTGAATGCGTCCATGCCGGTGCCGGCCGTGATGAGCGGCGGCATGCCGACGGTCAGCTCCGGATCGCAGATCGTCACCTTCGGCAGCATTTTTGGATGGAAGATGATCTTCTTGGTATGCGTCATCTCGTTGGTGACGACCGCCGCGCGGCCGACCTCGGAGCCGGTGCCGGCCGTGGTCGGCACCGCGACCACGGGCGCGATCGCGCTTGCATCGGCACGCGTCCACCAGTCGCCGACATCCTCGAAGTCGAACACCGAGCGCGTCTGGCCGTGCATGAAGGCGATCAGCTTGCCGGCATCGAGCGCCGAGCCGCCGCCGAACGCGACGACCCCGTCGTGCGCGCCGGCGCGGAATGCCGCGACACCCGCCGCGATGTTCGCCTCGACCGGATTGGGCTGCACGCCTGAGAACAATGTCGCGGGCGTGCCAGCATCGGCCAGCACTTTCATGGCCGATGCCGTCATCGGCATCTTGGCAACCGTCGGATCGGTGACGAACAGCGGATTGCGCATGCCCGCGGCCTTTACGGCTTCGCCCAGCTCGGTCACGCGCCCGGCGCCGAAGCGAATGGTCGTCGGATAATTCCAGTTGCCGCGCAGTTGCATGTCTTGCTCCTTTTTCCCGCTCCCCATCGCGCGGGGAGAGGGAAAGAAAGGTCAATACCTCTCAAACCCGCGCGTCAGCTCCCAGTCGGTGACGCGCCGGTCGTATTCGAACTGCTCCCACTTCGCGGTGTGGACGTAATGATCGACGACGCCATCGCCGAACACGCCACGCAGCATCAAGGACTTGTCGAGACACGCGCTCGCCTCGCGCAGGGTCTTCGGCACCTCGGGCAGCGCCTTGCCGACATAGGCATCGCCCGAGAACGGCGCCTCGAGCGTCAGCTTCTCCTCCACGCCCGCGAGGCCCGCAGCGATCAGCGCCGCGAAGGCGAGATACGGGTTCAAGTCCGCGCCGCCGATGCGGCATTCGATGCGGATCGACTTGCCGCCCTCGCCGCACAGGCGGAAACCGGCGGTGCGGTTGTCGCGGCTCCACACGGCCTTGGTCGGCGCGAAGGTGCCGACCTGGAAGCGCTTGTAGGAGTTGATATAGGGCGCGAGAAAGTAGGTGATGTCGCGCGCGTAGGCGAGCTGGCCCGCCACGAACGAGCGCATTAGTGGCGACATGCCGTGCTCGGCCTTCGGCGCGAAGAACAAAGGCGTCTTGCCGCCGGCGTCCCACAGCGACGTGTGCACATGCGAGGACGAGCCCGCGAGGCCGTAGTTCCACTTCGCCATGAAGGTGACGGCTTTGCCCTGTCCGTGCGCGATCTCCTTCACGCCGTTCTTCAGGATGGCGTGATTGTCCGCCATGTCGAGCGCATCGGAATAGCGGACGTTGATCTCTTCCTGCCCCGGCCCCCACTCGCCCTTGGAGTTCTCGACCGGGATGCCGGCGCCCTGCAGGCCGCGGCGCACGGCGCGCATCACGCCCTCCTCCTTGGTGGTCTGGAGGATGTGATAGTCCTCGATGTAATGGCCGGCGGTCTTCGGGTTGATGTAGCGCTTGTGGTGGATCGCCTCGTAGCTCTCGTCGAACAGATAGAATTCGAGCTCGGAGGCGCAGTAGGCGCGCATCTTCTGCTTCTTCAGGCGCGCGACCTGGGCCTTGAGCATTGCGCGCGGCGAGTGCGGCACATCGACGTGATGGTGGTCGAGTACGTCGGCAAGCACCAGCGCGGTGCCGGCAAGCCACGGCAGGCTGCGCAGCGTCGTCATGTCGGGCTTCATGACGAAATCGCCATAGCCTTTGTCCCAGCTCGCCGCCGCGTAGCCCGGCACCGGTTCCATGTCGATGTCGTCGGCAAGCAGGTAGTCGCAGCCATGCGTTTCTTCATAGGCGCCGTCGATGAAGAACTCCGCCTGGAAGCGCTTGCCGATCAGGCGGCCCTGCATGTCGACCATCGCGACGATCACGGTGTCGATCGTGCCGGCGGCGACGGATTTTTTCAGGTCGTTGAAGCTGAGATTGCCGGGCATCTTTCCCCTTTGGCGTAGGGCGGGTTGGCCGAAGGCGTAACCCGCCGACAGAATGGTGGGTTACGCTTCGCTAACCCACCCTACGAAGTCGCCGCAATACAGTCCTCGATGATATCCAGCGCGCGCGCCATGTCGCCTTCCGTCACGGTGAGCGGCGGCGTCAAGGTCATCACGTTGCCGAACGTGGTCTTGAACGACAGGCCTTTGTCGAGCGCCGCATAGAGCACGGCCTCGGCCGCGTCGTTCGCGGGCGCGCGCGTCTCGCGGTCGACGACGAGCTCGATGCCGAGCAGGCAGCCGACGCCGCGCACGTCGCCGATCAGCGGGTGGCGCGACTTCATCTCGTTCATGCGGGCGAGCGCGAAGGCGCCGACCTTGGCGGCGTTCGCCACAAGTCCTTCGTCCTCGATGATCTCGATAGTGGCGAGCGCGGCGCGGCACGTCACCGGATTTTTCTCGTGAGTGTAGTGGCCGAACGCGTGAGCCGCGCCGACGTCGAGCTCCGGGCGCACGATCACGGCCGCGATCGGCAGGATGCCGCCGCCGAGCGCTTTGCCGAGCACCAGAATGTCCGGCACGACGCCGTCGTGCTGGCTGGCGAACATCTTGCCGGTCTTGCCGAGGCCGGTCGGGATCTCGTCGAAGATCAGCAGCGTGCCGTGGCGGTCGCAGGCCGCGCGCACCTTGCGCCAGAAGCCGGGCGGCGGGATGTGCGGCACCGCGCGCATCGGCTCGGCGATGAAGGCCGCGATGTCGCCTTCCTTCTCCAGTACGTAGTCGATCATGCGCGCACAGGCCTCGCCGCTCGCTTCGATCGAGGTCGTGCCATAGGGGCAGCGATACGACGCATAGGGCGCGACATGCTCGGCGCCCGGCATCAGCGGGCCGACGCCCTGGCGGAACAGCGCCTCGCCGCCGACCGCCGCCGCGCCGAAGCCCGCGCCGTGGAAGGCGTCCCAGAATGACAGCGTCTTGTAGCGGCCGGTCGCGGCGCGCGCGAGCTTGATCGCGACTTCAATGGCATCCGAGCCGCCGGTGGTGAACAACACCTTCGACAGGTTGCCGGGCGCGATTGTCGCGAGCTTTTCGGCGAGCGCCACCGCTGGCCCACAGGTGTAACGGCGCGGCGCGAACGGCAGCGCGTCCATCTGGTCGGTGATCGCGCGCTTGAGCCGCGGATGGCCGTAGCCGATGTGGTGCACATTGTTGCCGTGGAAATCCATGTAGCGGCGGCCGGCGGTGTCTTCGATGAAGAGGCCTTCGGCCTTCACGATGGCGTTCAGGCACGGCGTCGAGACCGACTGGCGCAGGAAATATTTCTCGTCGTCCACAAGCAGCGTGCGCGCTTCCGCGTCGAGATTGCGCTCGGCCCACTCGCGCCGGCGCGGCGAGAGGTTGGTGTCGCCTTCGGATTGCGCAATCATACGTCTGTCATCCCGGCCACACTCACACTGTCATCCCGGAAGCCGCGCAACGGCTATCCGGGACCCATCTATCCCGCGCGGTGCTGGATGGATCCCGGGTCTCGTCTCGGCCTTGCCCGGACAGCGGAGAGGCACCGCCTCAGCCACCGCCTGCCGCCAACATTGGCCAGAGATCATTCCAATCCTCATGCTGTTTTTCAATCAACTCGATCTTCCAAGCACGCGCCCAGCGCTTCAGCCTTTTCTCTCTCAAAATCGCTTCGTTGATATCATCGTGAACTTCACAATAGACGAGTCGATGTACCCGATGTTTCCTCGTAAACTCGGGCACAGCATCGATGCGATGCTCGTAGACACGCCGGATGAGATCATTTGTCACCCCGACATAGGTCGTTCCGCGGCGGCCGCTTGCGAGGATGTAGACGTAGTAGGACAAGCGGGTTGCTCCGTCTGTCATCCCGGCCGAGCGCAGCGAGAGCCGGAATCCATATATCACTCTCTTCACGGCAGTCCGGACGGATGGGTCCCGGGTCTCGGCCTTCGGCCTCGCCCGGGATGACATTCTACCTTCGCCGCCACGCTTGCCAGCGCATGAACACCACGCGGTCGAGCAAGACGTGCAGGAGCTTTACGCCGAGCGCGGTCGCGACGATGACCGTCGCCATCGCGGCGGCGCCCGATGTCACGCCGGCCTCGTCCATGTGCACGATCGCGATCGAGGCGAGCTTGGTGTCGGCGCCGTAGAGGAAGATCACGGCGGACACGGTGGTGAGCGCATTGACGAACAGGTAGACGGCGATGTCCAGGATCGCCGGCATGCAGATCGGCACAGTCACGCGGCGGAAGGTGCGCCAGAACGGCACCTTCAGCGACGCCGAGACGGACTCGAACTCCGGGTCGATCTGCTTCAGCGCGGTCAGCGCCGTGATGTGCGCGACCGTGTAGAAATGCGCCACGCAGTTGATGACCAGCACGGCGAGCGTGCCGTAGAGGATCTTCAGCGGGTTCCAGCTCGCATTGACGAAGAACACGTAGCCGAGGCCGAGCACCAAGCCGGGCACCGCCATCGGCAGCATCGCAAGCAGATGCGCGATCATGCGGCCGCCCGCGAACACCTTGGTCTTCTCCACCAGATACGCGCCAGTGAAGACGATTGCCGTGCCGAGGATCGCGGCGCCGGCCGCCATCGCGACGGAATTGCCGTAGGACGACCAGCCGCTCTGGTCGAAGGCGCCGAAGGCGTAGTTCTTCAGCGTGAGCGTCAGATTGTAGGGCCAATAGGTGATGAACGAGGCCCAGATCGCGGTGCCGAGCACGACGATCAGCAGGCCGACGATGAAAAGGCAGAACGCCAGCAGCGCGATATCGCGCGCGCGGTTCTCCTTCGGCTCGAGCGGCACCGCGCGCGCGGAGAGGAGCGCGACCTGGCGGCGCTGCACCATGCGGTCGATCACGAAGGCGAGCACCGCCGGCGCAAGCAGCACCATGCCGACGACAGCGCCCATCTCGAAGTTCTGCTGGCCGACCACCTGCTTGTAGGCGTCCGTCGCCAGCACGTTGAACTGGCCGCCGATCACCTTGGCGATGCCGAAATCGGTGACCACCAGCGTGAACACCACGAAGCCCGCATTGATGAGGCCGAACTTCGCGCCGGGCAGCGTCACGGTGCGGAAGATGCGCGACTTGCGCGTGCCGAGCGCGTCGGCAACCTCGTAGAGCCGCGCGTCGGCGAGCGCGAGCGCCGTGACGGCGATGATCAGCGCATGCGGGAAGCAGTAGAACACCTGCGCCACGATGATCCCGACGGGGCCGTAGATCGAGCCTCCGAACAGGAGACCTTTCAGCAGGCCCTGATTGCCGAACAGATAGATGAGCGAGATGGCGGAGAGGAGCGAAGGCGCGAACAGCGGCAGCATCGCGCCGGCATAGAACAGGCTACGGAACGGCATGCGGCTGCGGGTCAGCGCATACGCATAGGTGAAGGCGAGCGGGATCACGATTCCCGTCGTGACGATCGCGACGCCGACGCTGTTCAGGATCGAGCCGTAGAGCGTCGGCGTGGAGAAATAGCGCACATAATTGGCAAGTCCGATGAAGCGGCCGTCGGCATTCTGGAAGCTCTTGGACAGCAGCGCCCAGAGCGGCAGCGCGATCACCAACATCAGCCAACAGACCAGCAGCACGACGCCGAGCCGCATCAGCCACTCCTCGCGCGAGAGGCGCGCGGCGGGTGCGGATGTCGATATGGCGGCGACGCTCATGCCGCCTCCTCACCTGTCATCCCGGACGCGCCAGAGGCGCGATCCGGGATCCATGGCGCCTGAAAGTATGGGTCCCGGCTCTCGCTTCGCTCGGCCGGGATGACGATTATGTTTCCCATCGCCGTCACTTCGCAAACACGCGGAGCGACTCCGGCGGCAGCGCGATGGTGAGCGGCTGGCCCTCCGCGACGGCAAGATCGCGCATCAGATTGAGTGAGAAGTCCGCGAGGATCGCGACGCCGGGCGCAGCCTCGGGCGTCAAGTGCGCGCGGCAGAACGAACCGAGGAAGTCGAGCGTCGTCACATGCGTCGCGACCTGGTTCGGCGTCGCGCTATCGATGTTGCGCACGCGGATTTCTTCGGGGCGCAGGCCGATGCGCACCGCCGAGCCCTTGAGGAAACGCGCCGCGTCGGGACAGGCCAGCTCGATCGCGCCGACGCGCAGCGCGGCCGGTCCGGCGATCTCGGCGTCGAGGAACGTCATGGTGCCGACGAAGTCGGCGACGAAAGCGGTCGCGGGCTTCCTGTAGATCTCCTGCGGCGAGCCGACCTGCTCGATCACGCCCTGGTTCATCACCACGATGGTGTCAGCCATCGCGAGCGCTTCCTCCTGGTCATGCGTCACCATGATGGTGGTGACGCCGAGGCGGCGCTGCAGCATCTTGATCTCGTCGCGCAGCCGCAGCCGCACGCGCGCATCGAGCGCCGAGAGCGGCTCGTCGAGCAGGAGTAGCCCCGGCGAGGTCGCAAGCGCGCGCGCGAGCGCGACGCGCTGCTGCTGGCCGCCGGAAAGCTGCACCGGATATTTCGTGCCTTGCTCCGGCATACCGACCAGCGCGAGCAGCTCAGCGACGCGCGCCGTGATCGCGGCGCGCGCGGCGCGCTGATTGACGAGGCCGAAGCCGACATTCGCCGCGACGGTGAGGTTGGGAAACAGCGCGTAGCTCTGGAACACGATGCCGAAGTCGCGCGCGGCCGGCGGCAGGTGCGACACGTCGCGGCCCGCGATCTCGATCATCCCCTCGTCCTGCGGGTCGAGCCCGGCGATCGCGCGCAACAGCGTCGTCTTGCCGCAGCCGGAGGGACCGAGGAAGCAGACGAAATCGCCGGTCTTCACGTCGAGCGAGATGTCCTTCAGCGCCGTGAACTGGCCGAAACGCTTGGTGAGGTTGCGGATGCGCAGGAAGGGTGGCGCCGAGTCTGTCGAAGTATCCATGACGCCCGCCCTACCCCACCCGTCATTGTCGGCAAAAGGCGCGAAGCGCCGTCTTCATGCCATCCCGGCAATCCCGATTATCACCGGGCACGTGTCCCGGGCGCAATGCAGCGTGAAACGCTGCGTTGCAGACCCGGGACCCCGGTTTCTTGAGAGGAAGCAACCGGGGTCCCGCATCTGCACCGCTTGCGCGCTGCACCGCGTGCGGGACACAGGGCTAGTTCTTCGGCGCGGATTTGGACTCGTAGCGCTTGGTCCACTCGGCGAGGATGCGGTCGCGATTCTCCGCCATCCAGACGAAGTCGTTCTTGATCATCAGCTTCTCGGCGGTCGCCGGATAGTTCGGCGGATAGTTCACCACGCCCGGCATCGCCACCACCGCGTAGGTTTTCGAGAACAGCTCGTTCGCCGGCTTGGTCGCGACCCAATCGGCGATCTTCTTGGCGATCGCCAGATTCTTCGTGCCCTTCACGATGCCCGAGGCTTCCATCTCCCAGCCGGTGCCTTCCGCCGGGATGATGACCTCGAGCGGCGCGCCCTTCGTTTTCTCGGAGGCGCCCCGCATGTCGAGCGCGATGCCGGCAACGCGCTCGCCGCGCGCGGCCTGCACGCAAGGCGCGCTGCCCGAATGCGTATAGACCGCGATGTTCTCGTGCAGCGCGTCCATGAACTTCCAGGCCGCGTCTTCGCCCCACATCTGCAGCCAGGCGCCGACCATCAGATAGCCGGTGCCGGATGAGGCCGGATGCGGCATCACCAGCTTGCCCTTGTAGGCGGGGTCGAGCAGGTCCTTCCAGGCGGTCGGCGCTTTGACGTTCAGCTTGCCGGCTTCGGCCGTGTTGTAGCAGATCACGCCGAGATAGGCGTCCATGCCGGTCCAGGTGTAGGGAGCGGTCGAATCCTGGAACACGGGCTTGAGCGCATCCACGCCGGCCGGCTTGTAGGTCTCCAGCAGCCCCATCTTCTCGAACAACAGCAGCGCGGTCGCGGCGTGACCGAGCACCATGTCGGCGCGCGGGTTGTCTTTCTCGGCCAGGAAGCGCGCCGTGATGACGCCGGTGGAATCGCGCACCCACGCGACCTCGGCTTCCGGCACCGCCGTCTCGATCGCCTGCTTGAACGGACCAAGCTGATCGTTTTCGAGCGATGTATAGATCGTGATCTTGGTGCGCTGCGCCGCGGCGGGCGCCGCGAACGCGAAGCCAAGTGCAAGGCAGAGCGCGGCCGTCAAAACGAAACGTTTCATAGTGCCCCTCCGGTTACTGCTGTCCCGCGCCTGACACGGCGCGATGACAGGTGAATGACGAGCGCAAAGCGTAGCCCGGATTGAGCGTGAGCGAAATCCGGGGCAGATCACGCCGGCCAAGGCAGCGAATAGGTCTTCACATTGGTGAAGCTCTTCATCGCCTCGACCACGCCTTCCTTGTAGCCGAGCCCGGAATCCTTGATGCCGCCGAACGGCGACATCTCGATCCTGTAGCCCGGAACCTCCCAGACATTCACGGTGCCGACGTCCAGCTCGTTGATGAAGCGCGTGACGTAGTCGAGCCGGTTGGTGCAGACGCCGGACGACAGCCCATAGGCGGTCGAATTCGAGATGCGGATCACCGCGCCGATGTCGTCCGGGCAGCGGATGATCGGGATGACGGGGCCAAACGTCTCCTCGTGCACCAGCTCGCAATCGGGCGGCACATGATCGACCACGGTCGGCGGATAGAGCGCGCCCTTGCCGTCGTTGCCGTGCAGCAGCACGGCGCCCTTGGCGACCGCGTCGAGGACGCGGCGCTCGAATATTTTCGCCGCGCCTTCATGGATCACGGTGCCGACGTCGGTCGCGGGGTCCATCGGATCGCCGCTTTTGAGCTTCTTCGACTTGGCGAGCACGAGCTTTGAAAACTCGTCGGCGACGCTGTTCACCACCAGGATGCGCTTCACCGCCGTGCAGCGTTGCCCCGAATTTTTCGTCGCGCCCGCGACCGCAAGCTCGGCCGCCTTGTCGAGGTCGGCGTCCTCCATGACGATGATCGGGTCGTTGCCGCCGAGCTCCAGCACGATGCGCTTGTAGCCCGCCGTTGCGGCAACGTGCTTGCCGACGCGGACCGAGCCCGTGAAGGTCACGAGATCGCAGTCCGGATCGGTGATCATGGCGTCGCCCATGGTCGAGGGATTGCCGGTGACGACCGAAAGCATTTCCGGCGGCAGGCCGGCCTCGTAGAGCACATCGGCCAGCGCCAGTGCGGTCAACGGCGTCAGCTCGGTGGGTTTCAGCACCACGCGGTTGTTAGTGGCGATGGCGGGCGCCAACTTATGTGACACCATATTGAGCGGATGATTGAACGGCGTGATCGCCGAGATGACGCCGCCGAGCGGATAGCGCGTGGTGAAGATCTTGCGCTGCTTGCCCTGCGGAGAGATGTCGCAGGCGTAGGTCTCGCCGTCATCCTTGATGCAGAGCTGGCCGGCGAAGGAATAGACGTCATAGGCGCGGCCGGCTTCGTAGAGCGAATCCTTCCAGCAGAGCCCCGACTCCGCCGTGATCAGGCGCGCGAAATCTTCCTTGCGCGCCGCGAGCAGGTCGGCCGTGCGCAGAAGGATTTGCTGGCGCTCGTAGCGCGTGAGCTTCGGCTTGAACGCCTTGGCCTTGGCGAAGGCCGCGCGCACGTGTTCCGGCCGCGCGGCGGGAATCGTGCCGACCAGCGTGCCGTCATAGGGATTGAGCACGTCGATGCGCTGGTCGGTCTCGACGCGCTTGCCCGCGATGCGCATTGCTTCGTGGCGGATTTTTCCGGCAACGGGTTTGGCGAGGATGTTCATCATTGTCTCAAGCTGTCATCCCGGAAGCCGCGCCAATTTCAACTTGTCATCCCGGCCGAGCGAAGCGAGAGCCGGGACCCATGCTTCGGCATGCTCGTCGTAGATGGGTCCCGGATAGCCGCCTTCGGCGGCTTCCGGGATGTCTAAGCAAGGTCTCACGCCTCGACCCTGTTCAACGTCACATCGAACACATCGAAATTCCGCAACGCGTGCCCCTCCGGCAGCGTCACCTTTCGGTTCGCGATCATCGGCACCACCTGCTCGGTGATCCCGCCATGCGAGCGCAGCGGCTCGGTCAGCCCGGAGAGATCGTGGCGCTCGCGGCTGGTGCCGAGCACCTTGTGGATCTTCGAGACGACTACGATGTCGCCGATGCGGTCCGCCGGCAGCTCGAAGCGCGCGCAGGCTTCCGCCGCGCTCATCGCGACATCGACGCCCTCGACCGGCGCAAGCCGGCCGAGGAGAGCGTCGACTTCGTCGGCCCCCGCCGGAAAATAGATCGTCGCGAACGAACCGAGCGCGCCGTGGTGCACAACATACGGATCGGTGATCGGCAGGATCACGCGCGCCTTCCCCGGCCCGAGCCACTCGTCGAGCAGCGTCTGCAGGTAGAGCACGTCGGGCTCGTCGTTCGGCAAATGCTTGTTGTTCATGCCGTGGTCGGCGGTCATCACCAGCACCGCGCCCGCGGCGTCGAGCTCGCCGACATAGCGGTCCATCATGGCGTAGAAGGCATTGGCCATGTCGGAGCCGGGCGCGGCCTTGTGCTGCACGTAATCGGTGGTCGACAGATACATCAGGTCGGGCCGCTCGCGCCGGAGGATGGACACGCCGGCGGCAAAAACAAATTCCGACAGATCGGCAGAGTAGACCTCCGGCAGCGGCATGCCGACGCGCGCCAGAACATCGCCGATGCCGTTCTCCGCCATGGTCGCCTTGTCGGCGCGCTCGGATGAAAACGCGATCGCGCGGCCGCTCGCCATGTCGAGGCCCTTGCCGAGCATCGCGCGCAGCTTGTCCTTGGCGGTGACGACCGCGACCTTGGCGCCCACGTCGTGGAACGCCTGCATGATGGTCGGCGCGCGCAGGAAGCTCGCGTCGTTCATCATCACCTCTTTGCCGCTCGCGCGGTCGTAGAAGTAATTGCCGGCGATGCCGTGCACGGCGGGCGGACGGCCGGTGATGATCGACATGTTGTTCGGATTGGTGAAGCTCGGCATCGCGGACAGCGCCGTGAGGTTCGCGCCGTTCGCCATCAGCCGCGAAAAATTCGGCGCGAGGCCCGCCTCGATCGCGCGCTCGATGTAGCCCGGCTCCGAGCCGTCGATGCAGACGACGACGGTCGGGGTCTTCGGGACGCGATAGTCGCGCCCGTTGACCGAGACCGTGGGGGTCCGCTGGATGTTCATGAAACCCTCGCTGTCATCCCGGAAACCGCGCACACTCCGCTGTCATCCCGGCCGAAGCGAAGCGAGAGCCGGGATCCATGCTTCATACGTCCATGCGGCCAGATGGGTCCCGGATAGCCGCCTGCGGCGGCTTCCGGGACGACATTCGAGAGAGTTTTCATGCGGCCGCCTTCAATGACTCTACGCCCATCTCGTCGAGGATGTCGCGGATGGCCGCGAGCGCGCCGCGCATCTGTTCCGGATAGAGCCTGCCGATGCAGCCGATGCGGAAGCTGTCCGCCACCGTGAGCTTGCCGGGATAGATCACGTAGCCGCGCTCCTTGAGCGCATCGTAGAACGTCTGGAACTTGAAGCGCGGGTCGGCCGGCATGCGGAACGTGACGATGATCGGCGCCTGCAGGCGATCGGGCAGCAGCGGCTCGAAGCCGAGCGCGCGCATGCCCTCGATCAGCACGCGGCAGTTCTCGGCGTAGCGCTTGCCGCGGCCGGGCTGGCCGCCTTCGGCGAAGAATTCGGTCAGCGCCTGATGGAACGACACGATCACATGGATCGGCGGCGTGAAGCGGTACTGCCCGGTCTTCTCGAAGTTGCGCCACTGGTCGTGGAGGTCGAGCGTGAGCGTGGTGGCGTTGCCTTCCGTCCGCTCCAACGCCGCGCGACGTGCGATCACGAAGCCGAGGCCCGGCACGCCCTCGATGCATTTGTTCGATGACGCCGCGATCGCGTCGGCGCCAACCGCACTCGCATCTAATGCGAGTGCCCCGAATGCGCTCATCGAGTCGAGCAGTAAGTGTTTCCCGTATTTTTGCGCAAGCGCGCCGATCTCGACAATCGGATTGAGGATGCCGGACGTGGTCTCGCAGTGGACCGCGAACACGTGAGTGATCGCGGCGTCTTCTTTCAGAAGACGCTCCACGGCGCCGAGATCGGGCGGCGTATCCTCGGCAGTCTCGTGCGTCACCACCGCGCGGCCGGCGATGTCGCAGATTTTTTTCGCGCGCTGACCGTATGCGCCGTTGATCAGCAGCAGCACCTTGCCGGTCCGGGGGATAAAAGTCGTGAGCATCGCCTCGACCGCGAAGGTGCCGGAGCCCTGCATCGGCACGGTGACGAAGTTCGCGTCCCCGTTCACGATTTCCGGCAGCTTTTCCATGATTTCGCGATTGATTCCGATGAATTTCGTGTCGCGCGAACCCCAGTCGTGGACCATCACCTCCTTGACGCGGCGGCTCGTCGTGAGCGGCCCCGGCGTCAACAGGAAGGGATCGCCGGTGTCGGAGGCGGCGGGATTTCTCGACGGCATCGGCGGGCCTCGGCGGCGATAGATACCACAAAATATCACAAATCCGGGCAAATATATCACGGAATCCGGATCGCGGGAAGCCGGTTCGCTGCGGCGAAAAGCGGCTATTCTCAGGGTTCGCGGTCTTTTCCGGAGAATTCGAAATGTCTGCCAGCGACTACGAGGTTTTCGACGAGCGCTTCCGCAGTTGCGTCAACCGCACCTCCAACGTGGATCGGCTGTGGACCGGCGCGCGCTGGAGCGAGGGGCCGGCCTATTTCCCGGCCGGGCGTTTCACGTTGTTCTCCGACATCCCGAACGACCGCATCATGCGCTACGACGAGACCGACGGTTCGGTCAGCGTGTTCCGCACGCCCTGCGGCTATGCCAACGGCCACACGGTCGACCGTCAGGGCCGGCTCGTCTCCTGCGAGCACGGCGGGCGGCGTGTTTCTCGAACGGAACACGACGGCCGCATCACGGTGATCGCCGACAACTACCAGGGCAAGAAACTCAACAGCCCGAACGACGTGGTGGTGAAGTCCGACGGCTCGATCTGGTTCACCGATCCGCCCTACGGGATTTTCTCCGACTACGAGGGCCACAAGGCCGAGCCCGAGATCGGCAACTTCGTGTTTCGCGTGGACGGCCACACCGGCGACATCAGCGTCGTCGCCGACGATTTCATCCGCCCGAACGGGCTCGCGTTTTCGCCCGACGAAAAGAAGCTCTACATCGTCGATTCGGCCGGCGGGCGCGTGAAGGGCCAGCCGAAGCATATCCGCGTGTTCGATGTCGATGACGACGGCATGCTCTCGGGCGGGAAAGAATTCGCCGACTGCACGGCCGGGCGCTTCGACGGCATGCGCTTCGATACGGACGGCCGGCTCTGGGCCGCGACCGATGATGGCGTGCACTGCATCGACACCGACGGCACGCTGATCGGTAAGATCAAGATCCCGGAGATCTGCTCGAACGTCGTGTTCGGCGGAGCCAAGCGCAACTATCTCTACATCTGCGCCACCAACTCGCTCTACGGCGTGCTGCTGCACGTGAACGGGCATAGGACGTTCTAACTATCGCTGCGGCGTAGCCCGGATGAGCGAAGCGACATCCGGGACCGGCCCCGCATATCGCTGCGCTCATGCGGGCTACGCGCTCGTGTGGTCTTGCATTTTCCCTTTCAAATCCACATTTTCGGACTATTGTCACAAATCTGTCATACAGCGGCGCCGCGTTTTTGAATCGGCGCAAGGAGGATCGACGCACGTAATGTCCGGGACCGAAGTGTTTGCCAGCTTCATCGGCAGCGTCGCGCTGCTGCTCTGGGGTGTGCGCATGGTGCGCACGGGCATGACACGTGCGTTCGGCTCGACGCTGCGGCAGATCGTGGCGACCTCGACCAAGACCACGTTGCGCGCGTTCTTCGCCGGCCTCGGCGTCACCGGCCTCCTGCAAAGCTCGACCGCGACCGCGGTGCTGCTCTCCTCGTTCTCGGCGCGCGGACTGATCGCGCTGCCGATGGCGCTGGTGATGATGCTTGGCGCCAATATCGGCACGACATTAACCGCTCAAGTCTTCTCCTTCGATGTGACGTGGCTGTGGACGCTCGGCATCGGCGCGGGCGTGCTGTTGTTCATGGCGTCGGAAGGCGACAAGCTGCGTGCCATTGCACGCATCGGCATCGGCTTTTCGCTGATGCTGCTGTCGCTGATCCAGCTCAATGCCGCCGCCGAGCCGCTCGAACACTCGGCCGTATTCGGCTCCCTGCTCACCGGGCTCGCCGGCGACCCGATCCTCGGTTTTCTGGTCGCGACCGCGCTCACCTGGCTGATGCATTCGAGCCTGACCATGGTGCTGTTCGTGATGGCGCTTGCGGCGGCGCACGCGCTGCCGATGCCGCTCGCGCTTGCATTGGTGCTCGGCGCCAATGTGGGCGGCGCGATCGCGCCTCTATCCGCGCTGATCGGCTCGCCGCCGGCAGCGCGGCGCGTCGCGATCGGCAATCTCGCGATGCGGTTCGCGGCGGCGGTGCCGTTCCTGTTCCTGCTCGCGCCGTCGCTCGCGCTCCTGAAGATGCTGAGCGTCGCGCCGGCCCAGCTAGTGCTCAACTTCCACACCGCGTTCAACGTGATCGCGTCGCTCGCCTTCCTGCCGCTCGCCGGCCTCGTCTCGAAGCTCGTGACACGCTTCATGCCGGACCAGCCCGAGCCGGCCGAGAGCGCCAAGCCGCGCCATCTCGACCCCAACGTGATCGATACGCCCTCCGAGGCGCTCGCCTGCGCGATGCGCGAGACGCTGCACATGGGCGACCGCGTCTCCGACATGCTGCGCCAGGCACTGGTCGTATTCGAGAAGTCCGACGCCAAGCTGATGAAGGAAGTCGAGAAGGCCGACAACGTCGTCGATCACCTGCACGAGGCGATCAAGCTCTATCTGGTCAAGGTCTCGAAATCCGAGATGACGGATGAAGAGAGCCGCCGCTACGTGGAGATCATCACCTTCACGACCAACCTGGAGCACGTCGGCGACATCATCGACAAGAACCTGATGGAGCTCGCGGGAAAGAAGATGAAGAACCGCTACACGTTCTCGCCCGAAGGCCTCGACGAGATCCGCCATTTCCATGCCCGCGTGATGGACAACATGCGGCTTGCCTTCAACGTGTTCGCGACGCGCGACGTGACGCTCGCGCGCAGGCTCTTGGCCGAAAAGGCGACGACGCGCGCGGCCGAGCTCGCCGCCGCCGACAGCCATTACGGCCGGTTGCGCGAGGGGCGGCTCGAATCAATCGAGACCAGCTCGATCCATCTCGACGTGGTGCGCGATCTCAAGCGCATCAACGGGCACCTGACCTCGGTCGCGTACCCGATCCTGGAGGTCGCGGGCGAGTTGCGCGACAGCCGACTGCGCAAAGCCGAGCAGGCGGAGCCGCCGGTTACACAGGGAAAGCCGCTGGCGACGTGAACCTGTCCCGGGCGCTGCGCAGCACGAAGTGGTGCGCTGCAGACCCGGGACCCCGGTTTTTATTTTGAGCAAAGCAAACAACCGGGGTCCCGCATCTGCGGAGCAGCGCTCCGCGCTGCACCGCGTGCGGGACACCCATCACTGCAATCGGATCAGCGCCAATCCGCCGACGATCATCAGCGCCGCGACGACGCGCGGGCGTTGCAGCGGCTCCTTCAGCACGATCACGGCGATCGCGGCGGCGAACAACACGCTCGTCTCGCGCAGCGCCGCGACCAGCGGGATCGGCGCGACCGTCATCGCCCAGATCGCGATCCAATACGAGGCGAGCGACAGCGTGCCGCCCACAAGGCCTTCCTTCCAGAAGCTCGCGAACTCGCCGAACACCGGCCTGCCGCGCCGGATCAGCACGAACACGAGCATCATCAGGCCGTCGAGCAGGAATAGCCACGTCGTATAGGCATGCGCATTGCCGGCCGTGCGCGCGCCACTGCCGTCAGAGACCGAATAGCCGCAGATCATCAGGGCGGTGAACAGCGCGAACGCGACCGCGCGCTTGTCGAAATGCAGGTCGCGCCCGCCGCGCAGCGACAGCAGGAACACGCCGCTGACCAGAACGAGAATGCCGAGCCAGCCCTTGAGCCCGACCGCCTCGCCGAGGATGAGCGTGCTCGCGATCGCGGTCAGCAGCGGCGCGGTGCCGCGCGCGATCGGATAGACCTGCCCCATGTCGCCGGTGCTGTAGGCTTCGCTCAAGCCTACGAAATAACCGAGATGAAACACCATCGAGGCGGCGATCCACGGCCACGCGGCGAGCGGCGGGATCGGCAGGACGAACAGGATGGGCGTCACCACGATCGCCGACATGATCGCGATCAGCGCCATCGCGGTGAACGGCTCGAGCCTGATCTTCAGGAACGTGTTCCAGCCCGCATGGCAGGCGGCGCCGAACAGCACCGCGAAGAAGACGTAGGTTGGCATTATCCCCGGAGCCTCTCCCCCGCCGGATCGTACGGCGGCTTGCGGCTCGCGCGCACGGGGACGCGCTCGCCCGCGATGTCGATCTCGAAACGCGACGCAAGAAAGGCATCGTCGACCGGCGCGCCGCCGGTCGCCACATAGCCGAGCGCCACGATGCCGCCAACGGTGTGGCCATAGGCCGCCGACGTGATCTCGCCAGCGACCTCGCCGTCACGCAGGATCAGTTCGCCGCCGTGCGCGATCGGCGTGTCGGACGCGGGCGCAACGAAGCTCAGGAGCCGGCGCTTCGGCGGCACCGCCTTGACGGCGATCAATGCGTCGCGGCCGATGAAATCGCCGTTGGCGAGATGGACGGCGAAGCCGAGACCCGCCTCGTAGGGGTTATGGTCCGGCGTCAGCTCGCGACCCCAGGCGCGATAGCCCTTCTCCAGGCGCAGCGACTCGATCGCGTAATAGCCGGCGTTGCGCGCGCCGAAAGCCGCGCCCGCCTCCATCAGGGCGTCATAGACAGCGCATGCTTGCCCGACCGGCACATAGAGCTCGAAGCCGAGCTCGCCGACGTATGTGCGGCGCGAGGCCCAAAGCATCACGCCGGTGACCGCGATCTCGCGGATCGCACCGAACGCGAACGCAGCGTGGTCGAGCGGCGCCGTGGTGAGGCGCGCGAGCAGGTCGCGCGCGCGCGGCCCCATCACGGCGAGGACCGCATAGCCGGAGGTCACGTCGGTCAGCGAGACATGCGCGCCTTGCGGCAGGTTGCGCCTGATCCAGTCGGCATCGCGCGTCGCCTGCGCGGTGCCGGTCATGAGCAGGAAGCGCTCGGCGGCAAGGCGCGCCACGGTGAGGTCGCTCTCATAGGTGCCGCGCGCGTTCAGCATCCCGGTATAGACCGTCGTGCCGACCGGGACCGCGACGTCGTTGGCGCAGAGGCGCTGCAAAGCGGCCTCCGCGTCGCGCCCTTCGACGAGGAATTTCGCGAACGAAGTGAGATCGGAAATCGTCACGGCTTCGCGCGTCGCCTTGTGCTCGGCGGCGACGTGGGGAGACCAGTTCTGCCGCCCCCAGCCATAATCGATGCGCGCTTCGTCCTTCGTCGGCGCGAAGAAGTTCGGCCGTTCGAACCCCATCTTGGAGCCGAACAATGCGTTCTGCGCGGCGAGCCGATCATAGAGCGGCGACTTGCGCAGCGGCCGCGACGACAGCAACTCGCGGTTCGGCCACGGCATCTGATAGTGCAGGCCGAGCACCTCGCCGACGCGGTCTTTCAGAAATACGTCGTCATCGTGGAAGCGCGCGAAGCGACGGATGTCGACCGGCCAGAGATCGAGCGAAGGCTCGCCCGCGACGATCCATTCGGCAAGGGCACGCCCTGCCCCGCCGCCCGACGCGATGCCGATGGAGTTGAAGCCGGCGGCGACGAAGAAGTTCTTCAGTTCCGGCGCCTCGCCCATGATGAAGTTGTTGTCGGGCGTGAAGCTCTCCGGGCCGTTCATGAAGGTCTTGATCTCGGCGGTCTCAAGCGCCGGCAGGCGGATGAGCGCGTTCTCCATCAGGATCTGGAACTGATCCCAGTCGTCGGGAAGCATGCCGAACTCGAAATTCTCCGGGATGCCGTCCATGCCCCAGGGCTTGGCGACAGGCTCGAAGCCGCCGACGAGAAGCCCGCCGACCTCCTCCTTCACGTAGATGTAGCCGTCGGGATCGCGCAGCACCGGCAGGTCCGGGTGCACGCCCTCGATGCGGCCGGTCACGACATACATGTGCTCGGCCGAATGCAGCGGCACGGCAACGCCGCATAGGCGCCCGACCTGCTTGGCCCATTGGCCGGCGCAGTTGATGACCGCTTCGGCGCGGATGTCGCCGCGCGTGGTTGCGACGCCCGTCGCTGCGCGGTTCCGTTGATGGATCGCCGTGACGCGCGTCTGTTCGACGATGCGCGCGCCACCCATGCGCGCGCCCCTAGCCAGCGCCTGCGTCACGTCGGCCGGATTGACCTTGGCGTCGTCGGGCAACCACAGCGCACCAAGCAGATCGTCGGTGCGCATCAGCGGGTATTTCTCGGCCGCCTCGCGCGGCGACAGGAATTCGCAGGCCACCCCCTGAGCCTTCGCGGCCGCGAGCACGCGGCGGAACAGCGTGAGGCGCTCCGGCGTGCGCGCGACCAGCACGGAGCCGCACTGCTTCCAGCCGGTCGCCTGCCCGGTCTCGGCTTCGAGCGCCTGATAGAGCGAAGCCGAATACTGGACGAGCCGCGTCATGTTCTGGTGCGCGCGGAGTTGCCCAACGAGCCCGGCCGCGTGCCAGGTCGTGCCGCACGTCAGGCGGCCCTGCTCCAGCAGGATCACGTCGCGCCAGCCGTGCTTCGTCAGGTGATAAGCGACCGAACAGCCAATCACGCCGCCGCCGATGATGACGGCGCGGGCGCTATCGGGAAGCTGGTCAGACGGCATGGGCGTGCGGAACCGGGCCAAAGAGCCGCGGAACATGCCCACAAAATATCACAAAAAGCCAATTCTATTTTGCCACAATGATGTCCCAGCCGAGACCGGTCCAGGCGGCCGCCAGTTCGCGCTCGGGCATCCGGTCGACGATCGCGCCGGAGCACTTGTCCATGTTGGGAACGCGGAACGGCGTGCGTCGCATGAACTTGGTCCGATCGGCGAGCAGATAGGCGCGGCCGGCGAGGATCATGCGTCCGCGCGTGTCGGCGGCGACTGCCGAATAGTCGGTCAAGCCGCCGTCTTCGGCGAAACCGCCGACGCCGATGAACGCGATATCGACCCGCACCGCATCCATGCCGGCGGAGGCGCCGAGGCCGAACGTCGCCTCGTCATTGGGATCGATCTCGCCGCCGAGCATGAACACGCGGTTGCCGGGCGCTCGCGCGAACATCAGCGCGTGGTTGAGCGAGTTCGTGCAAATCGTCAGTCCCAAGCGGCCGATGAGCTCGAGCGTCAACGCCGCGGTCGTGGTGCCGGAATCGATCAGCACGGACGCGCCGTCCGGCACCATGCGGGCGGCCGCGCGCGCGATCATGGCCTTGCCCTCGACGTTCTCCCCGCCGCGCTCGGCGATCGGCGGCTCCATCATGCCGCGTCGTGCCGCGCCGCCATGGACGACGTCGAGCTGGCCCTGATCGGCGAGCAGCTTCAGATCGCGACGGATGGTCTCGTGCGAAACGCCGAAGATCGCCGCGAGCTCGCTGACGCTCACCGAACCGGACGCGCGCAGGCGCTGAACGATCTCGTTGTGGCGGCGGACGGCGAGCGGGCGAACCATGTCAGGTCGTCACGTTTGGTGTCGATTCGACGGGAGACCACGGCAAGACTAGCGGGACGCGTAGCGCTCGGCCAGACGCCGGTCATAGTCGAGCACCGCCTGCAGCAGAACCTGCGCGCCGGCGGCGCACTGCAGCTTGGAGGTGAATTCGGCCTCGTTGTGGCTGATGCCGCCGCGGCAGGGCACGAAGATCATCGCGGTCGGCGCGACGCGGGACACATAGGCCGCATCATGTCCGGCACCGGACACGACCTCGCGCGCCGAGAAGCCGCTGACCTCGGCCGCACGCCGCACGGATGCGACGCATTCGGCATCGAAATGCACCGGCGGCTGGTCCCAGATCCGCGTCGAAGAGACCGTGAGGCCGAGCGGGTCGCAGATTTCACGCAGCGAATTCGTATATTCGGTCTCCAACTGATCCAGAACCGCCGCATCGGGATGCCGCAGATCGACGCAGAAGAACACCTCGCCGGGCACGACGTTGCGCGAGTTCGGCCGCACGTCCATCAGGCCGACCGCGCCAAGACCCAGCGGCGCATGCTGCTCGGCGATCGCCTGGATGCGGTCGACCAGCCGCGCCGCGCCGAGCAGCGCGTTCCGGCGCAGCCGCATCGGCGTCGCGCCGGTGTGCGCCGACTCGCCTGTGACCGTCACCTCGTACCAGCGCATGCCTTGCACGCCGGTGACGATGCCGATGTCCCTGCCCTCGACCTCCAGGATCGGCCCCTGCTCGATGTGCAGCTCGAAGAAGGCCGAGAGCGGATGCTCGCCGCAGCGCTCATCGCCGCGATAGCCGATCGCGTCGAGCGCCGCGCCGAAGGTGACGCCCTCGCGATCCTGCCGCGACCACGCCCAGTCGCGCGTGAAGGCGCCCGCGAACGCGCCGGACGCGACCATCGCGGGCGCGAAGCGCGAGCCCTCCTCGTTGGTCCAGTTGATGACCTCGATCGGCGCGAAGGTCTCGTAGCCGGCCTCGACCAGCGTGCGCAGCGCTTCGAGCGCGCCGAGGACGCCGAGCACACCGTCGAACTTGCCGCCCGTGGGCTGCGTATCGAGATGACTGCCGATCGCGATCGGCGGGATGTCGTCGCGTTGCCCGGATCGGCGCGCGAACATCGCGCCCATGTCGTCCACCGTCACGGTGCAGCCGAGCGCCTCGCAGCGCGCGCGAAACCAGGCGCGCACCTGCGCGTCGAGATCGGTCAGCGTGAGGCGGCAGATGCCGCCCTTGGGCGTGCCGCCGATCGCGGCGGTCTCCATCAACTCGCCCCAGAGCCGGTCCGCGTCGATGACGAGATTGCGCATCGAGCGACGATATGCGGCTACGCGGCGCTTGAGCGCGGCGTAGCGCCCGGCCAGAGCTTCGGCGCCGTGCGGGCATATTGTTTCGGGCGCTTTACGTCGGCGCCGAGTTGTTGCGCCGCATGCCAGCCCCAGTGCGGGTCGTCGAGGATGCTGCGCGCGAGCGCGACCTGATCGGCCTTGCCCTCGGCGATGATCGCCTCGGCCTGGCGCGCCTGCGTGATCAGGCCGACGGCGCGCGTCGCGATGCCGGTCCCGCGTTTGATCTTTTCGGCGAGCGGCACGTTGAAGCCCGCATCCAGCGGCAGCCTCGCCTCCGCGTTCACGCCGCCGGAGGACACGCATACGAACTCGAGCCCCTCCTCCTTCATCGCCTTCACCCAGGCGATCGAATCTTCGATGGTCAGCCCGCCGTCGAGCCAGTCCACCGCCGAGATGCGCGCGCCGAGCGGCACGCCCTTCGGCACCACCGCACGCACGGCACGCAACACTTCCAAGCCGAAGCGCATGCGGCCTTTCAGGTCGCCGCCATATTCGTCGTTGCGCTTATTCGAGATCGGCGAGGTAAAGGCGTGGATCAGGTAGCCATGCGCCATGTGCAGCTCGATTGAGTCGAAGCCGATGCGCAGCGCGCGCTTGGTCGACTCGACGAAGCCTTCGCGCACCGCCGTCATGTCCTCCTCGGTCATCTGGCGCGGCGTGTGCCAGTCCTTGCCGAACGGGATCGGCGATGGCGCGATCGTCTCCCACGGGTCCTCGCCGGCATGGAGCGCGCGCGCGCCTTCCCACGGACGCGAGGACGACGCCTTGCGGCCCGCATGCGCGAGCTGCACGCCGAACTTCGCGGTGCCGATGCGCTTGCAATGCGCGATCACACGCGTCAGCCCGGCTTCGCAGTGATCGGAATAAAGCCCGAGGCAGCCATGCGTGATGCGGCCACGCCGCTCGACGTCGGTCATCTCGACCACGACCAGCGCGGCGCCGGAATTCGCCATCATGCCGAGATGGGTCATGTGCCAGTCGCTCGCGACGCCATCGTCGGCCGAGTACTGGCACATGGGCGCGACGACAATGCGATTATCGAGTTCGAGATTGCCGAGCTTGAACGGCGAAAACAGGGCGCTGGTCATGGGAAGGTGCTCGATCGGAGGGAGGAAAATGCGTAGCGAATATAGGCAGCGCGCCAAATGGGGCAAGCGCGGACTTTGCGCAGGCGCCATGCCACCGAGTTGACCGGGGCATGCAAATGCCCAACGATGCGACGGTCAGGGGAATGGCTTTCCACAGTCCGTGGAAATCAGAGGGGACGCGTATGTTCAAACCAATGATGATCGTGCTGACGGTTCTCGCGCTGCCCGCGCTGGCGGGCGCCGCGTCGGTCGAGCAGCAATCGCAGGCGAGGCCGGCCGGTCCGGCCAACGTGCGGATGGCACAGGCCTGCTGGTACGCCATCATGGCGTGCTCGCCGAGCCGCTCGGAGGCGAACCGATGGAGCAGCAGCCACGGCGTCGGCCGCGTCATCAACACCAGCAGCGACGAATTCCCGAACTTCACGCCGGGCTACTACTGCGTCGTCGAAGGTCCGATGAGCCAGAGCGAAGCGCAGTCGACGGCGAGAAGCTATCGCGGCATCTCGCCGACCTCTTACGCCAAGAGCGGGTGCTAGGTCAGCCTCGCCACCGCAAGCGCGAGCGTCTGCGCGCGCGGGACGATCGACTCCACCATCAGGAATTCGTCGGGCGTATGCGCCTTGCCGCCGATCGGGCCGACCGCGCAGATGGTCGGCGTGCCGACGCCCGAGGTGAATCCTGAATCCGCGCAGCCGCCGGTGAACTCGCCCTCAACCTTGAGAGCGAGGTCGCCCGCGCACGCCGCATAGTGCTCGAACAGCCGCTTGTTCTCAGGCCCCTCGACCAGCGGCCTGAACTCGCCGGCGATCTCCAGGACGGCGCGCGTGCCCGGCACGTTCGCGGTCGCAACGATACGCTCGATCTTGGCCATCGCGTCCTCGCGATCCGGCGGCGTGACGTAGCGCAAATCGATCTCGCACTTCGCCCACGGCGCGACGGTGTTGACGGTTTGCCCGCCCGAGATGAGACCGACATTCACGGTCGTGCCCTTGGTCAGGTCCGTGATCGCGTGCAGCGCGACGATCTTGCGCGCCAATTCCTCGATCGCCGAGATGCCCTCGGCATAGCTGCCGCCCGAATGTGCGGCCTTGCCGGTGACCTCCATCTTCATGAAGACGCCGCCCTTGCGGCCGCTCACCACATTGCCGCTCGGCCGACCGGGCTCGGAGTTGAATACCGCGCGCGCCCGCCGCGCCTCGGCCTCGATGATCGGACGGCAGGCAGGCGAGCCGATCTCCTCGTCCGAGGTGATCAGCAGCGTGACCGCCGGCG
>PLJS01000098.1:4861-11842 GCA_003140315.1 Hyphomicrobiales bacterium | reverse complement strand
GCGCGATTGAAGTAGGCGGAGGTGGCCCTTGGGCGGCCTACACCTCGAACCGCGTCTTCGACGTAAGAACGCGATCGCATCGGTTTTGAGCCTCGACGGGATCCTGGGCGACCAATCCGCGGCTGGACCGCACTCGCGGACGCGGAGTACAAACCACGAACACGAAGTCAAGGGGCGCCAATGCAAGCACAGCCAGCCGGCGACGGCCTTGAGGTCGCGGTGGGCGCCGCGATCGCCGCATGTGACCGCGATCTCCGAGCGACAATCCGGACGCTGAGCATCTCGTCGGATACTGTGCAGCACGTCGATGTGGCTCTCCACCGCTCGCGCCCGAGCAAGATCAGCCATGTCGTGCTCATCGCGCTCGTCCACGCCAACGGACCTCAACCACGTCGCCGATGAGGTCCCCAATATCGACGGGCTGATGCGGGGCACCGGCCGGGTCAAGCAGAACGGCTTCGACACCGAGTGGGGTGCCGGCCGTCACGGTCCGGGCAACAACGTATTCACCTATTTCATCGAGCCGGACGGCTTCGTCGCCGAATACACAACCGAGCTGGATCGGATCGACGAAGCCGCGCACGTTGCCCAGGGACCCGAAGTATGGGGCAAAGATGGTGCCGACGCGCGGCGACCGCTGGGCACCGCCGCCCGCCCTCGTTGCCCTTTGGCGATTGGATATTCACTCAGGATTTTTTGCAGCGTTTCTCGCAATGGCATGGCTCTGCTCCCCACCGGTAACAGCGCAGATGCTAGCTGAATTTCCAACGACGCGTGCAACCCATAAAAAGACAGTCGTCAGCCTTGCTTCACATCGGCGTCGCCGGTGCGCGCATGAGGCAGATTCTAGTGGTGCTCTTAGTACTGCCGCCGGTTTGATCCCGCCCACTCTACGACGCCGGACCGACCGGTCGGTTGACCCCGAAAGCATCTCCAAACGCATCCGCGTATCGACTGGAAAGCAGGGCCGGAGCGGCTTGGGGATCGAAGCCCAGCGGGAAGCCATCGCTCGGTTCATGAGCGCACTGGCGACCATGACGCCGCCGTGTAGATAAGTCGGCCCGCGAGCTGAGGGGGATGGAAAGCACTGCAATACCAAGACGGCAATATGCGCGACGATGCTAGCTATATGCTAGCTAAGCATTCAACGGGCGCTGCAATACATCGCCTAAGTTATTGAATTTATTGGAGCGGGCGAAGGGATTCGAACCCTCGACCCCAACCTTGGCAAGGTTGTGCTCTACCCCTGAGCTACACCCGCATCCTAACAAGACCCCGCGGCGGGGTGGCCGTCGGGCGCGCCCCGTATGCCAAAACGCGTCCCGGATTGCAACATTGGGGATGCGGCGGGGAACACAACCCGCTCAGGCGGCCGCCGCCGGCCGCTTATGCAACCGCGCGAGCAGCTCGCCCACCTCGCCGGCGGGCCGCGCCGCGCTGAACAGAAAGCCCTGCACCTCGGTGCACCCTCGGCGCGGACACGGTCGAGCTGCTCCGGGGTTTCAACGCCTTCCGCCGTCGTTGCCATCCCCATGCTCGCGCCAAGCCCGGTCACCGCGCGGATAATGGCTAGCGAACCCTTCTCATCGTCGATATTGCGGATGAACGAGGAGTCGATCTTGATCTTGTCGAACGGGAAGCTGCGCAGGTAGCTCAGGCTCGAATAGCCAGTGCCGAAGTCGTCCATCGCGATGCGCACGCCCAACGCGCGCAACTGATGCAGCAAGTCCAGCGTCGCCTCGGTTTCCACCAGCAGCACGCCTTCGGTGATCTCCAGTTCGAGCCGTTGCGGCGCAAACTTCGAGATCGCAAGCGCGGTGATCACGGCGTCGTATAGCTTTTTGCTGCGGAACTGGGCCGGCGAGACGTTGACGGCGACCCTGATGTGGTCGGGCCAGGTGACGGCGTCGCGACAGGCCTGCCGCAGTACCCATTCGCCGAGCGGCACGATCAACCCGATCTCCTCGGCGAGCGGAATTAACTCCGTCGGCGCAATCATGCCGCGCTGGGGATGCTGCCAGCGCAGCAGCGCCTCGAAACCCGTCACCTCGTTGTCCTGCAGATTGATCACTGGCTGGTAGAACAGCGCGAACTCGCCCCGCAGCAGCGCCCGGCGCAGGTCGAGTTCGAGCGCGCGCCGCGCCTGCATGCGGGCATCCATCTCCGGCTCGAAGAAACGATAGGTGCCCCGCCCTTCGCTCTTGGCGCGATAAAGCGCCGTGTCGGCGTTCTTGTGCAGTTGGTCGGCGTCCGGGCCGTCCATGGGAGCGATCGCGATGCCGATGCTGGTGCCGATGATGACCTGCTGGCCGTCGATCTCGTACGGCACGCCGAGCGCTTCGACCAACCTCTGCGCCAGCACAATCGCGCCTTCCGGCTGCGGACCGCCGATCTGGAGAACGGCGAATTCGTCGCCGCCGAAGCGCGCGACCGTGTCCCCCTCGCGAACCGATGCCGTCAGCCGGGTCGCTACGCTGCGGAGCAGCGCATCGCCGACCGGATGTCCCAACGTGTCGTTCACCGCCTTGAACCGATCGAGGTCGAGGCACAGCATGGCCACTCTCTCGCCGCGCGGCACGCGTTTGAGAGCGTCTTCCACCCGCTCCCGGAACAGGATCCGATTCGGCAGGTCGGTCACGGCGTCATGGTGGGCCATGTAGGCGATCTGCTTTTCGGCGTGCCGCCGCTCGCTGATATCCTCGTGTGTCGTCACCCACCCGCCGTCGGGCATCGGCTGACACGACATCACGACGGTGCGGCCGTCGCTGAGTTCCTGGATCCTGGTTGATACCTCCAGGACGGGAGCGAGCTGCTGGTCGACGTAAGCCACCGGATCCGCGCCCGCATAGATGCCGTTCGCGATCCGCCGCGCGACGATGTCGCGTAAGGCGGTACCGGGCCTCACCTCCTCCGGCGACATGCCATACATCAGCGCGAAGCGATCGTTGCAGAGGACGACACGCTGCGCCGCATCGAACATCGCAAGGCCCTGCGACATGTTGTTCAGCGCGGTGTCCATCCTCAGATTCTGCGTGCGCAGATGCCTGCGAAACTCCGCGATCGCCTTCACCATCTGGCCGACTTCGTCGCTTCGATCCCGATATCCGATCTCGATATCGACGTTGCCCGCGGAGACCTGCTGCATCGCCCTGGTGATCGACTGGATCGGCTTCACGATCGATCGGCCGATCACGAGCGTGACGAGGATGCTCAGGAGAGTCCCGATGATGCCGCCGACGGCGAGCACGGCCTCGTTCTCCTCGGCGGCCGCAACGAGCTGCTGCATGACCGAATTGTTCCGCAGGGAGACCAGATCGCCCATGCGATGCAGCACCCCGGCGACCTTTTCGAAGTCGTCGTCGGTCGCGCCCAGCATCATCGTCGCCATCGGCGCGTCGGTGCGGCCGACGTCGAGCGTATCCCTCACGGCGTCGGCGTATTTGTCCCAATTGATCGGGAGATCGGCGACGATCGCGCGTTCGGCATCCGAGAGATCAGCGCGCGCTGCGAGGAAGTCGAGACGCTGCTTGACGTTGACAAGCTCCACCAGCACCTCGGCGCTGATCGCCGTCAACAGGCTGGGATTGACGCCGTTGCTGCTCCAGCTCACGAAACGGAACACCCGCACATGCGTGGCGATCGCGTCGTCGTTGAGATCCAGGATCGCCTGCCGCTTTGGCAGGCTGTGGCTCGACAGTACGTTGAGATCGGCTGCGGCCTTGAACGCCGCGAGGTAGGCGTGTCCACCGAGCGCGACCAGGCAGATCAGCAGCACGGCGGAGGCCGCGAATGCCTTGATCCGGATGGGCGCGTTTTGCAGCAGCCTGTTCATCGGTTTGGCGTCGTCGCGACGGAGACAGTGAGCGCGCGATCAGCGGTCGTAGCCGACCCCGATGAAGTAGATGCCCATCTTCTCGATGTAGGCGCCCCAGTCCTCGATCTTGTTGGTGACCGGACTCGGCCATTTGTAGGTGAGCCAGCCGCGCCCCGGTCCGTTGGCGATCGCGAGCATGTCCTGGATCAGATATTTGCCGTCCTGATCCTTCAGCGAGATGAGATTTTTTCCAACCAGCGCCGGCCGCGCGCCGTTGGCGAGGCAGACACCGTCCTCGTAGATGAAGGCATAGAGATCCTTGTCGTGAAATTCAGCCGTGGACTTGTCGTTCACGGCCTCGATCGTGGCGGCTAGGCCGTCCTGCTTGAATTTTTCTTGCACGCGCTTGACCATCGCCTCGACGGCTTGCTGCTTGGCAGCCAAATTGTCGACGGCAGCCGGCGCGGCCGACATCGCGACAAGCATGAATACGGTCGCGACGACCGCGCCCCACGCGGACATTGCCGCGCCACGACTACGCACTGCGGTTGTCATTATCGCCTCCATCGCGTGATCTGCCGCGGCCTGGCGCAAATCGCGCGGACCGGGTGATGACGCGTGGTAACTCGGGCAGACTTAATCGGCGCTTACGGATCGGATGCGAATGCCATACGTACCAACCCGTATGAGAATGCCCTTATCGGCTTGCAATCGCGTGGGTTCCAGCGTCATGGAACTTCATCATGCCCGTAACGCCTGACGATCTTTTCGCCTTCCTGACCGGTCTCGGCATCGCGCACGGGACCGTGACGCATCCGCCGCTGTTTACCGTCGAGCAGTCGCGGGCGCTGCGCGGCACCATCCCGGGCGGTCACACCAAGAACCTGTTCCTGAAGGACAAGAAGGACGCCGTATTCCTGGTGGTCGCGCCCGAGGATGCGGCGATCGATCTCAAGCGCTTGCATACCCGTCTCGGCACCGCCCGGTTCTCGTTCGGCGCGGCCGACCTGATGCGCGAACTGCTCGGCGTCGAGCCGGGTGCGGTCACGGCCTTCGGCGTGATCAACGACACGGGGCGCCGCGTCACAGTCGTGATCGACGCTGGCCTGATGGAGAATGCGATCATCAATTGCCACCCGCTCACCAACACCATGACCACGTCCATCGCGCGCGATGACCTGATGAAATTTCTCCTTGCGACCGGCCACACGCCCCGCATCGAGCGGATCGCGGACAGCCCCGAGAGCTGACAGGCCGATTGCAATCGGCCGCGCCTTGACCCATCTAATCGGGTGAATCGATGAATTCCGGCGCCTGGACGGGCCGCCGGCCCAAGAAGCGCGTCAAGGAACAGGACCGATGCTGCAGAATATCGCGGGGGCGACGCCGGCGGCCGAGGGTCTCGTCAAGGAGACGACGACCCAAGGCTTCGTGAAGGACGTGATCGAGGAATCCAAGCGCCAGCCGGTCTTGGTCGACTTCTGGGCCGAGTGGTGCGGACCCTGCAAACAGCTCACGCCCGTGCTGGAGAAGGTCGTCAAGGCCGCCAAGGGCAAGATCAAGCTCGCCAAGATGGACATCGACAAGCATCCGGCGATCCCCGGGCAGATGGGCATCCAGTCGATTCCGGCCGTGATCGCGTTCGTCAATGGGCAGCCGATCGACGGCTTCATGGGTGCGCTGCCCGAAAGCCAGGTCACGGCCTTCATCGAGCGGGTCACGAAGGGCCAGGTCGGCGGCGAGACCAAGGACCTGCTCAAGGCCGCCGACGATGCGCTCGCAGCCGGCGATGCGGCCGGGGCCATCGACCTCTACGCCCAAATCCTCGCCGAGGATGGCGCCAACGTCCCGGCGCTTGCCGGACTGGCGCGCGCCTATGTGGCAACCGGCGCCCTGGAAGACGCAAAGCAGACGCTCGACCTCGTGCCGGAGGCAAAGCGCGCCGACGCCATGGTGGCGGCCGCCCGCTCCGCGCTCGACGTCGCCGAACAGGCCAAGACGCTGGGCCCCGTGACGGAGCTTCAGCAGCAGCTCGCCGCCAATCCGCTCGACCATCAGGCACGCTTCGATCTCGCCCTTGCGCTCAACGCCAATGGCGAGCGCGAGCAGGCGGCCGATCACCTGCTCGAGATCGTCAAGCGCGATCGCAAATGGAACGACGACGGCGCGCGCAAGCAGCTTGTCCAGTTGTTCGACGCGTGGGGCCCTGCCGACGAGGCGACGCTGAGCGGCCGGCGCAGGCTGTCGTCGATCCTGTTCGCGTAGCAACGCGAGAGGAGACTCCGATGCCGATGAACGCGATCTATCGGGGTCCCGCGGAGTTGCCGCACGTCATTCCGATATTCCCGCTCGCCGGTGCGCTGCTGCTGCCGCGCGGGCAGATGCCGCTCAACATCTTCGAACCGCGCTATCTGGCGATGATCGACGACGCGCTCGTCGACCGCCATCGCCTGATCGGCATGATCCAGCCCGATCCCTCCCACCCCGGCCGCGAAGACAAGCCGAACACCTACAAGACCGGTTGCGTCGGCCGCATCACCCAGCTCGCCGAGAGCGGCGACGGCCGCTATCTGATCGAGCTCACCGGCGTCTCGCGTTTCCGCATCGAGGAAGAACCGGCGGTGCTCACGCCTTATCGCCAATGCCGCGTCGATTACCGCCCCTTCGCGGACGACTTCGTTGCCCGCAGGGGCGAGGAGGCGGTCGACCGCGATGCGCTGTTGAAGGCGCTGTCCTCGTTCCTCAAGGCGAACGAGCTCAACGCCGACTGGGAGGGCATCGAGAAAGCCCCGAACGAAGCGCTGGTCAACGCGCTCGCCATGATGTCGCCCTACGGGGCGGCCGAGAAGCAGGCGCTGCTGGAAGCGCCGGACCTGAAGACGCGCGCCGAGATCCTGGTCGCCGTCACCGAGATCGAGCTTGCCAAGGACGCGAACGAGGGCGAGACGAAGCTGCAGTGACGGTTTGCGGCTCCGGTAGGCGTGATATGGTCCGCCTCATGTTCCGGAGGCCGCCATGACTGATCGTCCCGCCAGCAGCGTCGATCCCAAGTTGCTCGAGATCCTGGTTTGCCCGCTCACCAAGGGCCCGCTCGAATACGACCGCGAAAAGCAGGAGCTGATTTCGCGCTCCGCCAAGCTTGCCTATCCGATCCGCGACGGCATTCC
>PLJS01000098.1:0-4810 GCA_003140315.1 Hyphomicrobiales bacterium | reverse complement strand
CAGAAGGCGATGTGGGCGGTGGGCGAATTGAAGCTGCCCTGCGAGCGCATCGACGTCGGTGGCGCTTTCGGCAAGACCAAGGAACCGTTCTACCTCGCCATGAACCCGAATTCGCTCGTGCCGACGCTCGAGGAAGAAGACGGCTTCACGCTGTGGGAATCGAATTCGGTCGTGCGCTATCTCGCCGGCAAGCACGGCGGCGGGCTCGAGCCCGCAGACCCGAAAGTGCGCGCCAAGGCGCATCAATGGATGGACTGGCAGCTTTCGGTGCTGGGTCCCGCGATCACGCCGGTGTTCTGGGGCCTCATTCGCACCCCGCCGGAAAAGCGCGATCAGGCCGCGATCGACGGCGGCAAGGAGAAGACGACTGCGGCCGCAAAGATCATGGACGAGCAGCTCGGCAGGACGCGCTTCATGGCCGGCGACGCGTTCTCTTACGGCGACATTCCTGTCGGCGTCATGATCCGCCGCTACATGGAGCTGGTGCCGGAGCGGCCGAAGCTCGCCAACCTCGAACGCTGGTTCGGCGAGATTGGTAAGCGCTCGCCGTTCCAGGAGCACTGCGGCGGCATTCCGCTGACGTGATCTAATGTCCGGTAAAGAAGGCCGTTGTCTCGGATTGGTCGGCGGGCTCGGGCCGGGCGCGACGGTCTACTATTATCGCGGCCTTCTGGCGGCGCATGCCGCGCAAGGGCGCGTCGCGCGCATGCTGATCGCGCACGCGGACGTCGATCGCGGCCGTCCGCTCGCGGAGGCCAACAAGCTCGATGAGCTCGCGCGTTACCTCGCGGGATTTATCGACAGCACGATCGCGGGCGGCGCCGAAATGGCGGCGATCGTCGCGGTCACGCCCCACATCTGCACGGCGCAGCTTCTGCCTCTCCTGCGCGTGCCCTTGATCGACATGGTGTCCGGAGTCGCAGACGAGATTCGGTCGCGCGGCCTGAAACGTATCGCGCTGTTCGGCACGCGCTCGACCGTCGAGTCGCGCATGTTCGGCCGCCTCGGCGTGGAGGTCATCATGCCGAAGCCCGACGAGATCGATTTCATCCACAACAGCTATCTGGATGTCGTCTATGACCGCAGTACGCCTGCGACGATCGACCGCTTGCGCGAGTTGGCACACACGCTGATCAAACGCGACGGCGCCGAGGCCGTACTGCTCGCCGGGACGGATCTGTCGATGGTGATGAACGAGGACAATGCCGGCTTTCCGACGATCGACTGCGCCGCGGTGCACATCGCGGCGATCACGAAACGGCTGCTCGCTTAAAGCGCCTCGCCCCTGAGCAGCTTCGGCACATCGCCGGTGACGCCCGCGGCCTCGCGGATGAAGAATGATTTTAGCGCCGGCAGGCGGTCGACGACACCGAGGCCGACATCGCGCATCACGCGCAGCGCATCGGACTCGTTGGAGAACAGCCGGTTCAATCCGTCGGTTGCGATGCCCATCGAGACCGTGTCGAAGCGCCGCCAGCGCTGATAGCGGTCGAGCACGTCGGCGCCGCCGGTATCGAGCCCAAGCCGCGCCGCATCGACGATCGCCTCGGCCAGCGCCGCGACATCGCGCAGGCCCATGTTGAGGCCCTGGCCGGCAATCGGGTGGATCACATGCGCGGCGTCGCCGACGAGCGCGAGGCGCTCGGCGACGAAACTGCGTGCGATATGCAGCCCGAGCGGATAGGCGCGGCGCGCGCCAACGACGCCGATCTCGCCGAGATGCAGTCCGAAGCGCCGTTCCAGCTCTCCATGGAATTCCGCGTCGGGCAACGCGACGAGGCGCCCGGCTTCCGCGGCGCGCTCGGTCCACACCAGCGAGGAGCGCCGGCCCTTCAGCGGCAGGATCGCGAAGGGACCCGACGGCAGGAAGTGTTCTTCGGCGCGGCCCGCATGGTCGCGCTCATGGGCGACCGTCGTGACGATCGCCGACTGGCCGTAGGACCAGCCGTGGGTCGCGATGCCGGCCTGCTCGCGGATGCGCGAATGCGCGCCATCAGCGGCGATCAACAACCGGGCCGCGGTCGCAAGACCGTCATCGGTCGTGACGATCATGCGGTCCGGTTCTATTTGAAACGTCACGACCTTAGTCTTGCGCATCACCACGCCGGTCGCGCGCGCCCGCGCGCCGAGCGCGTCATTCAACGGGCGGTTCTCGATCATGTGCGCGAAAGCCTCGCCCGGCTCGATCTCGCCGGCAAACGTCAGGAACACAGGACGCACCGCGTCCTTCAGACGGCTGTCGGTGACCACCATGTCGAGGATCGGCTGTGCGTTCTCGGCGATCTCGCCCCAAACGCCGATCGCTTCGAACAGCCGTCGCGCCGCGGCCGCGATCGCCGAGGCACGCAGGTCGTCGCCGGGAACGCCCAACATCGGATCGGCAACGACGACCGAGAATGCCGGGCCCAGTCCGAGCTTCAGCGCGATGGCGAGCGACAGGCCGGCCGAGCCGCCGCCCGCGATCACGACATCCACCTGTTCGGCAATTCCCGGTTGGTCCGCCATCAGTCACACGCCCAGCAAGGCATCTACCGCGAAGCCTGGTTCATGTAGGCTGCGGCGGCGGACCTTTCTAACGGCTCCGTCAAGCGGCGGGAACCACTGATGCGGATCGGTGTTCGGTAACGGGAGGCTACAATGCGCATTCACATGACGATGCTGGCGGCCGCGGCCGCGCTGGTGCTCGCGGGCTGCTCGGGCCCGGTTGGCCCTCAGGGCAATGCGGGCCCCAACGGAGCCCAGGGACCGCAGGGCGAACGCGGGCCTGTCGGTCCTCCGGGACCGCAAGGGGATATTGGCGTGGCAGGCCCTCAAGGCCCGCAAGGCGAGCGTGGCCCGCAGGGTCTTGCCGGACCGCCCGGCGGCCCGGGACCACAGGGGCCGGTCGGTCCGCAGGGCGTTCACGGCGATAAAGGCGCTCCCGGCCCCGCCGGCCTGACGCTGCGGGTCACGGTGTCCAATGCGGCGAGCGGCGCGTGCGGCGCCGGCGAAGTCATGATCAGCGCGATGTGCACGGCGCCCGCGGCGATGACTCCGACGGACAACGGGGCGCGGTGCGGCGACGATCCGAACAGCACCGGCATCAAGGTCCGCCTCGTCTGCGCCAAGCAATGACGCGCTGACAAGCAGTCCCTCACACCTGGTCGCCGGCCAAGCTTGGCCGGCGACGACAGACATCGCGCGTCTTGACTTTCGCGGTGCCGCAGCGTGTCACTGCGCGCGACCGCGTTCGTCGAACATCACATGAGCACCTCCGCCGTTCAGGCACTGCTCGAGATTCTCGACCTCGAAACCCTCGAGGTGAATCTGTTCCGCGGCCGTTCGCCGCAGGATCGCTGGCAGCGCGTGTTCGGCGGGCAGGTGATCGGGCAAGCGCTGGTCGCGGCCTGCCGCACCGTCGAGGGGCGTCCGCCGCATTCGATGCACGCCTACTTCCTCGTCGGCGGCGACCCCAAGGTGCCGATCATCTACGAGGTCGATCGCATCCGGGACGGCAAGAGCTTCACGACGCGCCGCGTGGTCGCGATCCAGCACGGCCAGGCGATCTTCACGCTCGCGGTGTCGTTCCACAATGACGAGGAAGGGCTCTCGCACCAGGTGCCGATGCCCGACGTGCCGCCGCCCGAGAAGCTGCCGACTGAAGCCGAGATGCGCGCCAAGGTGCTGCCGCTGATGCCCGAGCCGGCGCGGCGCTATTACGAGCGCGAGCGTCCGATCGAGCTGCGGCCCGTGCAATACGAGCGCTATCTCGGCAAGAAATACGAGGACGGCAAATTCAACGTCTGGATCCGCGCCACCGGCAAGCTGCCCGACGATCCGGCGATCCATCAGTGCGTGCTCGCCTACGCGTCGGACATGGCGCTGCTCGACACCGCGCTGGTGCCGCACGGCCGCAGCCTGTTCGAGAAGGAGTTCATGGGCGCAAGCCTCGACCATGCGCTGTGGCTGCACCGCCCGTTCCGCGCCGACGACTGGCTACTCTATGCGCAGGAGAGCCCGACCATGGTCGGCGCGCGCGGCTTCACCCGCGGCCTCATCTTCACGCGCGACGGCACGCTGGTCGCGTCCGTCGCCCAGGAAGGGCTGGTGCGGATCAGGCGAAACACCTGAGCGCACGGCCAACCTTTGCTTGCGCAAGGCGGCCGCTTGGTTTCTGATCCCACCCCGTTGTCTCCAACCGCGAGATCGACCCCATGAAGCTCGTCACCGCCATCATCAAGCCGTTCAAGGTCGACGACGTGCGCGACGCGCTCACCAAGCTCGGAATCGCCGGCCTGACCGCGACCGAGGTGAAGGGTTTCGGGCGCCAGAAGGGCCACACCCAGATCTATCGCGGCGCCGAATATGCGGTGAACTTCCTGCCCAAGGTGAAGATCGAAGTCGCGGTGCCGGACGAGCGCGCCGCGAGTGTCGTGGAGGCGATCGCGGTCGCGGCGAAGACCGGCCAGATCGGCGATGGAAAAATCTTCGTCGGCCCCCTGGAGCACGCGCTGCGCATCCGCACCGGCGAGACCGATGCGGACGCGCTGTGAGCACGACGTAGTCATCTCAATTCCCTGACCAACAATTATGCAGTCTTGGCGCGCGTTTGTGCGCCGCACCACGGGCCATTGCCGAAGAGCACGCCTGGTGGAACTGAAATCCTAGCCTTTCCAAACTGTTAGACAGCCGGAACGAGTCTGGCACGAGGCTTGATTAAGCTCCCCTCGGTACCGCCGACGGGAACACCCGTCGTGCGGCTGGTGTCATCGAGCCCGCGTGATCAATGAGCGGGCCGTAGGGGATAGAACCCATGAAGATTGTCATGGCG
>PLJS01000205.1 GCA_003140315.1 Hyphomicrobiales bacterium | reverse complement strand
TCTGACACAGTAGGACTAGGACGAGCCGCGAACGACGCCGTCCTTGAAGAACACCCGGTACGGCGTCGTGCCGTTGCTCGAGCCGTCGCGGGCACGCCATTTGCCGTTGGTGCAGAGGATACCGCCCTGCGCCGGCACCGCGTCGAACTCCACGGTATTGAGGTAGACGGTGCCGTCGGCAAGCGTCGCGGTGAAATCGGTCTTGCACTTGGCGCCGTCGATGACCGGATAGTATTGCCCGATGACGACGCCGTTGCCGCCCGTGCTCGGGAAGGTCGGCGTATGCAGGCGCCAGCTTTCGTAGTTCTCCGGCGCGGCATTTTGGGCGGCCGCGGCCGATAGCGCGAATGCCATGACGGCAACGCCGATGATGAGGTGTCGCATGACAAGCTCCCGTGCCGAAAGGCGGCCCTGCCCGCCGCCCGGCAAGCTACTGCGCACCCCAGTGCGGGTTTCGGCTTTCACGCCCTCGTGAATGCGGCGCGGCGCGAATTGAAACCCTGCCGCCGCGCGATCGTATCGCGTGCACCGGCTCCTTGCGCTATCCTGGATTCGACCAAACGGATGCCCCATGATCGATCGCAGACACGTCTTGGCGCTGATCGCTGGCTCGCTTTCGACGCCCGCGCTGGCGCAGGTGCCGGGGATGAGCCGCATGACCGCCTACGCGTTCTCGTTTTCCGGATTGAGCGGCGGCGACATCCGCCTTTCCGATTACGCCGGCAAGCCGATCATGGTGGTGAACACCGCCTCGCTGTGCGGCTACACACCCCAATATGCCGGGCTGCAGGCGCTGTGGACGCGCTATCGCGACCGCGGCCTCGTCATCGTCGGCGTGCCGTCGAACGACTTCGGCGCGCAGGAGCCGGGCGGCGTGAGCGACGTCGAGCACACCGCGCATCAGGGCTACGGCGTCACCTTCCCGCTCGCCGCTAAGGCCGTGGTGAAAGGCGCAAGCCCGCATCCGTTCTACAAATGGGCGGCGGCCGAGCGCCCGCTCGAGACGCCGCACTGGAATTTCCACAAATACCTGGTCGGACGCGACGGGCATATCGTGGGTTCGTTCCCCTCGGACATCGAGCCGATGGACGCACGCGTCATCGCGGCGATCGAGCACGAGATCAGCCGCGCGGCCTAACGCAAGATACATCCCGGCCCGCATGACCGTCAGACCGCCGCGCCCGCTCCAAGCCAGAATCTGGACCGACAACCCGGCCGCCGCGCTCGACTACGAGATCGCGCAGGAAAAAGCTTCGACGCTCGGGCGCCTCGGGCGCGCGCTCGAGGCGGCACTCGCCGCGCTTGTCGCCTTCGATGCGCAAGCAGCCGAAGCAAAGACCGAGCGCCGAGCGGAGCGCCGCGCACTGGTGGCGCAAGCGGGCCACGCGCTCTGGCTGTTCGTGGTGCAGCGCGAGGCGCTGGGCCTGCGCAACACGCGCCAGTTGATGCGCGACTATCGCGTGCCCGCGGAGGTGCAGCACCGCATGGGTGTGCTGCCCGCCAAAACGCCGCGCCAAGGCTAGCTTGTAGCCGCGCATTGCACCTGACACACTCGCCGCGACACAAAAAACTCTCGGGAGGATCAGGAATGAGGCTGGTCGTTCGGCTCGCGCTCGCGGGCGCACTGGGCCTTGTCGCCGCTGACGCAGCGCTCGCGCAGGCGCAAAAGCTCGAGAAGCTGCACATCGCGCTCTCGGTCGGCGGCTCGATCAGCCAGATGAACAAGGTCGCGTATTTCGTCGCGCTGAACCGGAAATATTTCGACCAGGAAGGCCTCACCGTCGACTCCACGGCCTTCGCGTCCGGCACGGCGGCGCTGCAAAACCTCATCGGCGGCAACGCGGATGTCGTGGAAGGCTCGTTCGAGCACACGCTGCGCATGCAGACCAAGGGCCAGAACCTGATGTGCATCGCGGTGTTCGGCCGCTATCCGGCGAACGTCCTGGTGGTGCGGAAATCGCTTGTCGGCAAGATCAAGACGATCGCCGACCTCAAGGGCAAGACCATCGGCATCTCGGCGCCAGGCTCATCGACGCACAATTTCGTCGCCGGGCTGATGGAGCGCGCCGGCGTCTCCTACAAGGACGCGAGCTACGTCTCGATCGGCACCGGCTTGAGCGCGGTCGCGGCGATGAAGTCGGGCAACGATCTCGACGCCATCGTCAATCTCGATCCGGCGATCAACGCGATCGTCGATAGCGGGCTCGGCGACGTCATGGCGGACAGCCGCACCGAGGAAGGCACCAAGGCGGCGTTCGGCGGGCCCTATCTCGCGGACTGCCTGTACACGACGATCGACTTCGTCAAAGCCAACCCGAACACCGCGCAGGCGATCGCGAACGCCATCGTGCACGCCATGCAATGGCTGCACACGGCCTCGATCGACGACATCATCAAGTCGCTGCCGCCGGAATACTATCAGGCCGACGAGAAGCTCTATCGCAAGTCGCTGGAGAAGAACCTCTCTGCATTCCAGTGGGACGGCATCGTGACACCAGACGCCGTCAGGAACGTCTGGAAGGCGATCTCGATCCTCGAGCCGGAGCTGAAAGACGCCAAGGTCGACTACGAGAAGACCTACGACAACGCGCTGATCGAGCGGGCGCTGAAGAAATGGAAGGCGCCGCTCAACCAGTAGCGGCCCCACGCCGCAGCGGGCCGCGTGCGCTCAATCCGGAGTGCCGGCGTCGAGCGGCATCGCGAATGTGAAGCAGGTCTCCTGCGCCGACGATGCGACCTCGATCTTTCCGCCGTGCGCGCGCGCGATCTCTGAGGCGATGTAGAGACCGAGCCCCAGTCCCTGCTGGTGGGGCCGGACGTCTCCACGCGTGAAGGGCTGGAACAGGCGCGCCATCGTGGCCGGCGGGATCGGATCGCCGGCGTTGCAGACGGTGATCCTGAACTCGGTGTCGGTCGAAGCACGCACGCGCACTGGCTCGCTCTTGTCGCCATACACCAGGGCATTGCCGATCAGGTTCGACAGCAATTGGCCGATGCGGACGCGATCGGCCAGCACGGGCTCCGTCAAGTCGATCTCGCGCGGACGATACGATCGGGGTGCGCGCTTTGCAGCTCATCGATCACTTGGCGCAGAACCGGCTCAAGCGGGGCGCGGCTGCGCGTCAGCGTGATGCCGCCGCCCAGGCGCCCGCGGGCAAAATCGAGAACGTTGTCGATCAGCGCCGACATCCGCGCGATGCTCTGGTGCATCAACAGCATGATCGAGCTCGCCTTCTCGTTCAGCGGCGTCCGCTCGAGAAGCCTCATGCCCGCGCCGATCGAGGCAAGCGGATTGCGCAGGTCGTGGCCCAGCACCGCGATGAATTGCTCGCGCAGCTCCGACGTGGTACGGACGTCGAGCAGGCTCGCCTCGGCCGTAGCCAGGCGCCGGCCGGAGTCGAGGTGGAACGCGATCAGGTCGGCGAACAGCTTGAACATCCCGACCACGCCCGGATCCTTCAGCTTGGTCGGCTTGGGATCGATCGCGCAAAAGGTGCCAAAGAAGCTGCCGTCCTTGAGAAAGATCGGCATCGAGATGTAGCTCTGGATGCCGTAAATCGCAGGGGTGTGGTGGTTGCAGTAGAGCTCATCCTCGGCGACGTGATCGATGACCACGGCCTCCCGGCTCTGGCGAACCTCATGGCAGATGGTGGTCTCGACCTTGAGTTCGCCGCCGGGCTTGAGGCCGAAAGCAATCTCGTCGTTGACCGCGAGGCAAACCCACCGCTCCTCGGTCACGCGCGCGACCGCCGCGAAGCCCATTCCGGTGACGCGGCATACGACATTCAGGATCGTCGGAATGGCCTCGATGCTCGCAATGGTATCGATGTCGGACGTAAAGTCGCTTTCCATCCCAACGGTCCGAGCGCGGTCCATGATCGCCCCGGCCGCATTTTACCGAATATTCCTGCGCGATACCCCGCTTTTTTACATCGCGGTAAAATGGAACTTTAGGCGGGCGGCAGCCGCGGGCTTTCACCCGCGGCTGCGGCTTCGCCGCTCAAGCGGCCTCTGCCATCTGCGCATGGACATTGACCTCGCTCTCGGCGAGATCGGTGAGCGCGGCGTCGGTCTTCTTCTCTTCGTTCAACGTGGCGTCGAGAAGCTTGACGACATCCTTCAGGCCGAGCTCGGTCGCCCAGCATTTCAGCGTGCCGTAGCGTGAAATCTCATAGTGCTCAACGGCCTGCGCGGCGGCGAGAAGTCCGGCATCGATCGCCGGCATTCCCTTGTACTCGTCCATGATCTCCTTGCCCTCGTCGAGGATGCCCATGATGGCGTCGCAGGTCTTGCCCTTGGGCGTCTCGCCGATGGATTTGAAAACCTGCTCGAGGCGGGCGACCTGTCCTTCGGTCTCGCCTTCGTGCTTCGCGAACGCGGCCTTCAGGTCCTCCGACTGCGCCGCCTTGGCCATCTTCGGCAAGGCGGTGAGGATTTTCTTTTCGGCGAAGTAGATGTCTTTCAGCGTGTCGAGAAACAGATCTTGGAGCGTCTTGTCTTTTGACATGTGTGTCCTCCGGAGTGGTCAACTGACCCCGTGGGAACCCACGACGCAAAGCTTCGTTCCTTCGGCCACGCTTTTGCCGGCACAGCTTGCGCCGCAGGGGCCGCCGTTCTATCAGGTCCGTCGCCCGGCGGTTTGCCGCAGGCGCACGACGCATCCGGCCGGGGGCCCTCATGACCAGTCCGTTGAGCGAGGCCGCCCGCAACGCGTTGCTGGGCGTGAGCACCGCGACGCTCACGACGCAATTGTTCAAGCGGGGCTTGCGCAACGTCTTCGTGCAGGGTGCGCGCCCGCTCAATCCGAACGGGCCGCCGATGGTCGGGCCGGCCTATACGCTGCGCTACATTCCGGCGCGCGAGGACCTCGACACGCTCGACGTGTTCGCCGACCGTACGCATCCCCAGCGCAAGGCCGTGGAGGACGTGCCGGCCGGCAGCGTGCTGGTGATGGATTGCCGCGGCGACGCCAGCGTCGCGTCGGCGGGCGGCATCCTGTTGACGCGCATGATGGTGCGCGGGGTCGCCGGCGTCGTCAGCGACGGCGGCCTGCGCGACTCGCCGGAGATCGCGCGGCTCCCCTTCCCGGCCTATTGCCGCGGCGGCTCGGCGCCGGTGAACCTGATCAAGCATCACGCCGCCGACCTCAACGTGCCGATCGGCTGCGGCGGCGTGCCGGTGTTTCCCGGCGACATCATGGTCGGCGACGGCGAAGGCGTCGTGGTGATCCCAGCCGCGATCGCCGAGGAGGTCGCGCATGACGCGGCCGCCCAGGACGTGTTCGAGACCTTCGTGATGGAGCGCGTGCGCGCCGGGCAGCAGACCTTCGGGCTCTACCCGCCGAACGAGGAGACGAAGCAGGCGTTCGCGGCGTGGAAGGCGAAAGGCAAGTAGCGCATTAACCTTTGCTTTACGCGCCGTGACGGGCCGCGCGGGCGCAAGCTTCTTTTCATTCCTCTCCGCTAAGGTAGCGGCATGCCGCTGTCAGCGTCGCTCATCGACGAGATCGACGACGTGCTCGCCCGCGCCAGCGAGGGCAAGCGCGATGCCGCGCTGTCGCGCATCACCGATCTCTTCGTCGGCGGCGCGGAGCGGTTCTCCGAGCAGCATGTCGGCCTGTTCGACGACGTCATCTCGCGCTTGGCCGAGACGATCGAGGCGGACGCGCGCGCCAAGCTCGCGCGGCGGCTCGCGCCGATCCCCAATGCCCCAGCCAAGGTCAGCCGCGCGCTCGCGGCCGATGCGGATATCGCGGTCGCCGCGCCGATGCTGCGGCATTCGGAGCGCCTCGACGACACGCAGTTGCTCGCGACCGCGGCGACGCATGGCCAGCAGCACCTACTGGCGATCGCTCAGCGGAACGAATTGAGCGAAGCCCTCACCGATGTGCTGGTCGTACGCGGCGACCGCGAGGTGGTGCGTTCGGTCGCGCAGAACCGGGGCGCACGCTTCTCCAACGTGGCATTCCGCGCGCTGGTCGCGCGCTCGAGCGGCGACGACGTCCTCGCGATTCACGTCGGCGCGCGCCGCGACCTGCCGCGCCAGAACCTGCTCAAGCTGATCGAGGTCGCCTCCGCCACGGTACGCAGCAAGCTCGCCGCGGCCGATCCCGCAACCGCGAGCGCGGTGCGCGACGTGATCGCGGAGATCGACGGAGGCTTGCGCGCGGCGACGCGGCGCGCCTCGACGGACTACGCCAGCGCCAGCGTCGAGGTCGAGGCGCTGCATCGCGCGAACCTGCTCGACGAGGATCAAGTCTGCGCGTTCGCCGAGATGGGCAAGTTCGAGCAGACCGCGGTCGCGCTGTCGCTCCTGACCGAGGCGCCGATCGACGTGGTCGAGCGCGCCATGCTGGACGACAGCCCCGACATGCTGGTGATCCTCGCCAAGGTCGCAGGCTTTGCCTGGAGCACCGCGCAGACGATCCTGTTGCGCGCCGCGGGCCGCGCCATGTCGCCTCCGGACCTCGACCGCGCCTATTCGGGCTTCCTGCGCCTGAAAGCCACGACCGCGCGCAGCATCGTCAGCTTCTATGATGCGCGCCGCCGCGCCGCGGAACTCGGCCCCGTGAAGGCGGCCGGTTGATCGTCAGTCGCGTTTCTTCTTCTTGGGCTTCTTGTCGGAAGACTTGCTGCGCTTCGTGGACTTGGCGTGCCGGCGCTTGGCGCGCGGCTCGTGCGCGGCCACGCGCACGCCCTGCTTGAGCTCGACCATCAGCGCGCGCACCGGCTGGTCGCTGTCGTTCTCCACAGTGGGGGACACCGCCGGAAACAGCGCGGTCTCTCCGGCATGCAGCGCGAACTCGTAGGCCGCCTTGCCGGGCGGCGAGAGCACCAGCGCCCCGTCGGTCAGCATGTAGAGGAAGCGCTCGCGCCCGGCCGGCGTCTCGATGTTCACTTTCGAATGCGCACTGATGTTGAGCTCGATCATGCGGATGCGCTCGTTCTCCATCAGCACGCGGAAGCTATTGGGCGGCGTCACCGGCTTCTCGGTGGCTGGCGCCGCCGTTTGCGCGGAGGCCTGCGTCGCGACGGCAAGGAATGCGAGCGCTGCCAGCGGCAATAGACGGATCATCACAAAACCTTTGGCCTGGAGAATTCACGGATAACCGGAGCGTTCCATAGCTCCCTTGCGCGGCCGCCGCCACCCCGTGGACAGTGCGGCCCCCGAGACGACAGACGTCCACGCCTGAGCTATTGCTAAGCGGCGCGGGACGCCGGCAGGGCCTTCTCGCCCGGGTGGACCGGATCGGCGGCTTCGAGCAGCCGCAGGAACGAAGGACCGGGCAGCGGCGGCGCGAACGCATAGCCTTGAGCCTTGCGGATGCTCCGCGCGCGCAAATGCGCCATCTGCTCGAAGGTCTCGACGCCCTCGGCGATGATCTCCATGTACATGTTGCGGCCAAGCTCGACCAGGGTCTCGATGATCGTGGTCGAATAGCGCTCGGTGTCGATCGCGTCGACGAACAGCTTGTCGATCTTGATGAAGTCGACGCCGAGCTTGAGCATGTAGGACAGGCCGCTGTGGCCGGTGCCGAGATCGTCGATGCCGACGCGGACGCCGAGCGCCTGCAGCGCGCCGATGACGCGCCGCGCCATCGCGAGATCTTCGAGCGGCTGGCGCTCGGTGACTTCGAGCAGGACCTGGCTGAGCGCGATCGGCGACGCGCCGAAGATTTTGGCGACGTCCGCGACGACGGCCTCGTCGTTGAAGTGGCGCGCCGCGAGGTTGAAGCCGATCGAGAAGTCCGGGCGGCTACCGATCGCGGCGCCGACTTCCGCGCACACCCGGCGCATCAGCGCGCGCGTCACCTCGACGATCAGTCCGGTCGATTCGGCGAGCGGAATGAACTGGACCGGCGGCACCATGGTCCCGTCCGGCTTGCGCCAGCGGATCAGCACCTCGGCGCTCACCACCCGCGCCGTGGTGAGGTCCACGATCGGCTGGTAATAGGCGACGAATTCGTTGTTCTCGATCGCCCGTTCGAGATCGGCGACCGGGCTTCCGCGCGGACGCCACGGCCCGAACGCCGCGAGCGCGAGGATCAAGGCCGCGGCCGAGCCGGTGCCGACGGTGCCGATCATGACCAGGTCGGAATGACTCGCGAGCAGCCGCCCGCGCGGCGTCGAGATGGTGACCGTGATGCCGAAGCGATCCGAGCGCAGCGTCGTGACAACACGCTCGTCATCGCTCGCGCCATCGCTGTGCTCGGCGCCGCGCTCCCCGATCAACGTGCCGTCGACCGCATCGATGCGGGCGCGCACGAGGACGGGGCCGCCGTCCGAGGAGGTGCGCGGCAGGAACAGGTCGGCCGGCACGAGCACCGCGAGCCCGGCGCCGCCTAGCCCATTCATGTTGCGCAGGCGCACGACATGTTCGGTCCGGTCTCCAAGCTGGAGCACTTCGATGACGACGCCCGGATAGGCGCTCGCGATCGGCTGCGAGATCACCTGGCGTTCGCCGAGCGGGATGCCGAGATTGGTGCAGGTGGTGGCGCCGTCGGCGCCGAGCACCGACACTTCCTTGACCGGGGTGACCGAGAACAGCGTGTCGTTCATCAGGCCGAGATCGGTCTGCGCGCACGAATGCACGCCGCGGCTCATGAGATCGTCGAGCGCCTCGACGGCGGCGCCGAGGCGCGTTTCGGCAAGGCCGATCACGCGCTTGGCGGCGACGTCGAGATCGGCGGCGACCTGCTGCTCGACATAGCTCGACAACCAGAGGTGCACCAGCGCGGCCGGGATGCCCGCCAATGCGAGCCCGATGACGATCGCAGCCAGCTTCCGGTGCCTCGACGGGCTCACGGCAAATCTTTCCCCCGTCGGCGCAGACTGACGGGCCAGCGTTAAGGCCGGCTGAACCGCCTCCGGTTGCGGCCGCGCGCGATGGTTGCTCGCGGTCCGGTGTCGGCCCAACATGGTTAGCAATCGGTTAATTCGCGCCCCCAGCCGCAACACGCCAGGCGAGTGAAAATGCGCCCGATGCAACATCAGGGAGAATCGGAGCGTCAACACGCAAGGCGATTGCGCCACGCTACAGGCCCACGGCGACCTCCCTGAATTGTCAGGACAATTTCTCCTAGTGGTATTAAAAGACCATTACGGCATTGGACTGCTCCGAGAAGAAAAACGAGCGGCGGCGGCACGGCGTTGCTAGGAGGGGCGTTGACGCCGTCGAACAGCAGCCTTGCGCGCGCGGAACATCATGGACGCACTCTTCATCGGCCAGACCTACATCGACGTGACGTTCCTGATCGACGCCATCCCGACCGGCGATGAGAAGGTCGTGGCGCGCGACTACGCGGTGAGCTTCGGCGGCAACGCGGTCTCGGCCGCCTTCTGCTGCGCCAAGCTCGGGATCGTGCCGGACCTGATGACGTCGCTCGCCGACGACTGGCTCGCGCGCATGTTCCTCGACATGGCGTCGAAATACGGCGTGCCGGTGCATGGGCGGAAGGTGCGCGAGTCCTCGCTCTCGTTCGTGATGCCGAGCCACGGCATGCGCGCGATCATCCGCTGCCGCGACGACGATTATCTGCATCCCGTGCCGCCGCTCGACTTGACCGGCTGCCGCGCGCTGCATCTCGACGGCCATCAGGGGGACGCCGCGATCCACTACGCGAAGCTCTGCCGGCAGGCGGATATCCTCACCTCGCTCGATGGCGGCGGCTTGCGGGCGAACACGCTGGAACTGCTCGAATTCATCGATGTCGCGATCTGCTCGCAGCGGCTGTGCGAGCAGCTCGGCATGACCCCGACCGCGCTGTGCCAGTTCCTGCGCCAGAAGGGGTGTCGCATTGGCGGCGTCACGATGGGCGAGCACGGGCTCTTGTGGATCGACGAGAAGGGCAACATGCGGACCCTGCCCGCGCTCGCCGTGCCGAAGGACGAGGTGATCGACACCAACGGCGCCGGCGACATCTTCCACGGCGCCTATGTGTATTCGTATCTCGCCGCGCCGCGAGACTCGTGGGAGACGCACTTCCGTTTCGCGCGCGCGGCCTCGGCGCATTCGGTGCGCTATCTCGGCATCGAGGCGTCATTGCCGACGCGCGCCGACATCGCGGCGGCGGAGCGCGCGTTCAAGGAGGCGGCGTAGGGCGGGAAGTGCCGTAGGGTGGGTTAGCGCGAAGCGCGTAACCCCCCAGCTTCCTTCGGTGGGTTACGGCCTTCGGCCTAACCCACCCTACGCCGACGTCAGCGCTTCTTTGCGCTCTTCACGTGCTCGGCGATGAAACGCGGCAGCGCGAAGGCCGCGACATGGACTTCAGGCGTCCAGTACTTGGTCTTGAAGCGTCCCGCTTTCTTGTAGCGCGCCTCCAGGGTGCGCGCCGGATGCTGGCGCAGCTTCTTGTCTTTCGACGCCCAGCCCATCGCCATGTGGCCGCCGACGTAAGTGGGGATCGCGGCGACATAGCAGGCGCCGTCTGCGAACAGCGACTTGAACATGCCGACCGACGAAATCAGCTCGTCCGGCTGGAAGAACGGCACGCCGTTCTGCGTCACCATTACGCCGCCCGGCGACATGCAGCGCTTGCAGGCGGAATAGAACGCCTTGGTGAAGAGGACCGCGCCGGGTCCCACCGGATCGGTGGAGTCGACGATGATGACATCGAAGCGGCGGTCCGTTTCGGCGACATATTTCATGCCGTCGTCGATCACGCTCTCGAAACGCTTGTCGCGGAATACCGGCTTGGTGAATTCCGGAAAATGCTCCTTGGAGAACTCGACAACCGACTCGTCGATCTCGACCTGCACGACGCTTTTCAGCGTCTTGTGCTTGAGCACTTCCTCGGCGATGCCGCAGTCGCCGCCGCCGATGATCAGCACGTTCTTGGCGGCCCCGTGCGCGAGGATCGGCACGTGCGTCATCATCTCGTGATAGATGAATTCATCGCGCGTCGTGACCTGCGTCGCGCCGTCGAGCATCAGCATCTTGCCGAAATGCTTCTGCTCGAACAGCACGAGATGCTGGTGCTCGGTCTGCGTCTCATAGAGCACCTTCTCGACCGCGAACGTCATGCGGAAGCCGAGCGCGTCGAACAGGGTTTCGGGAATCCAGCGTTTCTCGGACATTGCAAAATGCTCCGTCATGGCCGGGCATAGCCCGTCGAAGACGGGCGTGAACGCCCTAACGCCCGGCCATCTACGTCTTTCTTTGCTTGAAGGGCTACAAGCCGTGGATGCCCGGGACAAGCCCGGGCATGACGGAGTTCGGATTACGCCCCCCGCCCGCGCAAGTTTTCGCCAACCTCGACCTGGGCCGGTTCGAACGCCGCGCGCAGCACCGGGATGCAGGCATCCGGATTGGCGTGGCCGCACATGAAGATGTCGATCGCCGCGTAGGCCACCTCCGGCCAGGTGTGGATCGAGATGTGGCTCTCGGCCAGCACCGCGACGCCGGAAACCCCGCCGTTCGGCTCGAAGTGATGCAGGTGGATGTGCAACAGCGTCGCGGCCGCGGCGGCGACGCATTTGCGCAGCGCCTCGTCGATCAGGTCGATGTTGTCGAGGTGCTTGGCCTCATACAGATCGACGATCAGGTGCACGCCGGCGCAGCGCACGCCGTTGCGCACGACGAAATGGTCCTTGCGATCGTCGATGGGCGGCGAAGCCGTCCGCTTGGCTTTCACCGGCGTAACCGCCGGCTTGGCTTTCTTTCGGTCGGTACCTGGAGTTCCCAAGCCCTTGTCCGATCGCAAGAGGGCTGCCTGATGCATGCCGTCCTCCCCAACCAGAATGTGAACTCCGAGTGCCGGCAAGCCGGAGGCTCGGAAAGCGAATGCCGCCGGCCGAATCCGAACGCGGAACGATCCACAGCGGCAGAACCCGACATAAGGTCAAGAAACGTCGCAATCAAGAAATTTGTTGCGTCATCCTCAACGATGAATCCCTTATGCGCCGCGCGCGGCCTCGGTGCCGAGTTCAAGCGCCATCTGGCGCTCGCCGACCGCCTGCGCCTCGACCGCCGCAACCGCCGTCATGTTGACGACGCCGCGCGCGGTGACCGAAGGCGTGAGGATATGGGCGGGCAGCGCCGCGCCGATGAGAATCGGACCGACGGGCAGCGCATCGGCCAGAACCTTGATCATCTGGTAGGCGATATTGGCGGCGTCGAGGTTCGGCATGATCAACACATTGGCCTCGCCGGTCAGGCGCGAGTGCGGATAAACCCGCTGGCGGAAAGCCGGAGCCAGCGCCGATTCGCCGTTCATCTCGCCGTCGACTTGCAGGCCAGGGGCTTGCCGGAGAATGAGTCCCAGCGCCTCGCGCATCTTGTGTGCCGAGGAGCACTCGTAGCTGCCGAAGTCCGAGCGCGAAAGCAGCGCGATCTTGGGTTCCATCCCGAACCGGCGCACATGCGCGGCGGCGAGCACCGCCATCTCGGCGATCTGCTCAGGCGACGGGTCCGGATTGATATGCGTGTCGGCGAGGAAATAGACGCCCTTGGCGGTGATGACCGTCACCAGGGCGGCGAAATGCCCAACGCCCGGCGCGAGCCCGATGATGTCGCGGATGTGGACCAGATGGCCCATGTAGCGGCCTTCCACGCCGCAGATCATCGCGTCGGCAAGGCCGAGCTTGACGGCGAGCGCCGCGATCACGGTCGGATTCGTGCGCACGATCGTGCGCGCCGCGTCCGGCGTCACGCCGCGCCGGCCGGCCGCCTCCACATAGGCCGCCACATAGGCGCGGTAGCGCGGGTCGTCGTCCGGGTTGATCAGTTCGAAGTCGCGGCCGGGCCGGATCGAGAGGCCGAAGCGCTCCAGCCGTTGCTCCACGATCGCCGGCCGGCCGATCAGGAGCGGCCGCGCGAGTTCCTCCTCCACCACGACCTGCGTGGCGCGCAGGATGCGCTCGTCCTCGCCCTCGGCATAGATCACGCGCTTGAGCGCCGCCTTGGCCTTCGCGAACACCGGCTTCATAATGAAGCCCGAGCGGAACACGAAACGGTTGAGCCGCTCTTCGTAGGTGGCGAAATCCGAGATCGGGCGCGCCGCGACCCCGGACGCAATCGCCGCCTTGGCGACCGCAGGCGCGATCCGGAGGATCAGGCGCGGGTCGAACGGGTTGGGGATCAGGGAGCCGCGCCCGAAGGTCGGCGCCTCCCCGCCATAGGCGCGCGCCGCGACCTCCGATGGGGCCTCGCGCGCGAGCGCAGCGATCGCGTCGACCGCCGCCCGCTTCATCTCCTCGTTGATGGTGGTCGCGCCGACGTCGAGCGCGCCGCGGAAGATGTAGGGAAAGCAGAGGACGTTGTTGACCTGGTTCGGATAGTCGGAACGGCCGGTGCAAATCATCGCGTCGGCGCGCACGTTATAGGCTTCTTCCGGGCTGATCTCGCCGACCGGATTGGCGAGCGCCATGATCAGCGGCTGCTTCGCCATGCGGGCGACCATCTCGGGCTTGAGCACGCCGGGCGCCGAGAGGCCGAGGAAGATGTCCGCGCCGTCGATCACCTCGCCGAGCGTGCGCTTATCGGTCTTCTGCGCGTAGACCGACTTCCAGCGGTCCATCAGCTTCTCGCGCCCCTCGTAGACCACGCCCTCGATATCGCAGACCCAGATGTTCTCGCGCTTGAGACCGAGCGTGACCAGCAAATTGAGGCAGGCGAGCGCCGCCGCGCCGGCGCCGGATGCGACCAGCTTCACCTCCTCGATCTTCTTGCCGGTCAGATGCAGCGCGTTCTGCACCGCGGCGGAGACGATGATCGCGGTGCCATGCTGGTCGTCGTGGAACACCGGGATCTTCATGCGCTCCTTGAGCTTCGCCTCGATGTCGAAGCATTCCGGCGCCTTGAAGTCCTCCAGATTGATGCCGCCGAAGGTCGGCTCCAGCGCCGCGACCACCGACACCACGTGATCGACCTCATGCGCCTCGATCTCGATGTCGAACACGTCGATGCCGGCGAATTTCTTGAACAGGACNNGGCGAATAGGCGAGCGCCAGGTCGCGCTGGTTGCCGAGAGGCTTGGTCGGCTGGATCTCGAGCTTTCCCGGCCGCGGCAAGCGGTGATAGACCAGCGCGCCGGTGCGCAAGTCGTCCGAAATGCTCGAGGCCATAGCCACACTCCCGTTCAGCCGAACTTGAGAATAGCATTTGCGGATGACACGTCATGGCGGCCGTAAGGCCCGGCGGCCGGTGATCATGAGGGAGGCGTCCCGATGCGCAAGGTCCTAGTTGCCGTCGTTGCAATCGTCGTTGCCTGCGGTGTCGGGTATTTCGGCTTCGAGTTCTATATCCAGAGCCGAATCACCGCCCAGGTCGATGCGGCGCTCGCGCAGATGCGCGCGAACGGCGCGAGCGCGACGCGCGGCAAGCTCGCATTCGATCTTTTCAGCCGCACCCTCACCATCGCCGACATCGTGGTGAAGTCCGACGCGCAGCCCCCGGTCGACGTCAAGATCGGCCAGTTCACCGCCGCCGGCGTCGACATCATGCAGACCGGGCGGTTCGCGGCGAACCGCATCGACATCACCGATATCGACGCGGCCGGCACGCTCTCGATGCAGGGCGGGCTGAAGGTCGGCTACAAGGCGCCGCGCATCGAGATTACGGCCTATTCGGGCCCGTCGGCGCCGCTGCGCGCATTCGATCCCACCTCGCCGATCGACCTGTGGCGCTTCGCGCTGGAGCATTTCGCCGCGATGACGGCGGACTCAATCGCGATCCCGAGCATCAGCGCATCACTCGCCCCGGTCGAGCCCGGCAAGGCGAAGGGCATCGGACCGGCCGAATACACCTATTCGGGCATCGCGGTGCGCGACGTGCGCCAAGGCAAGATCGCATCGGCCACGATCGACCGCTTCACCTATACGACGACGGTCGCCACCCCCAAGGGCACCGAGCCGGTGACCGGCGAGATGGAAAATCTCGCGATCTTGGATTTCGACGCTGCCGCGACGCTCGCGATGCTCGATCCCGCGCACGCCAAGGACGACACCTATTACCGCGCCTACCGGCAGGTGACGGGTGGGGCCTACACGGCAACGCTCGGGTCGGGCGTGAAGATGCAGCTCGACGGCATGACGGCCGACGACCTCGGCCTGCGGCCCTCGAAGCTGCAGATCGCCGATATCATGTCGCTCGTCGATACGCTGCCGCCGCCCAGCACGCAGCCCTCGTCGGCGCAAGCACAGCAGATGATGCAGAAGGTCGCCGCAATCTACGAGGGCCTGCGCATCGGGCAGTTCGAGATGCGCGGCCTGTCGATGACGATGCCAAACGGCGTGGTGAAGATCGGCACGATCCGGCTCGCCAGCATGGAGAACGGCCGCATCGGCGAGTTCGCGCTGGAAGGTCTCGACGCGGCGCTGCCTGGGCCTCCGGTCAAGATCGGCCGCTTCGCGCTCAAGGCGCTCGACATCGCAGGACTGATGCGCCTCGCGGCCCAGTTCACGCCCGGCAATCCGCAGCCGACGCCGGAGCAGATCGTCGCGATGCTTCACCTCATCGAGGGCGCCGAACTGAAAGGGCTCGTCGCGCCCGAGACGAACGGCGCATCGGTCAATGTCGAATCGGCCGAGATCTCCTGGGGCGCCTACGTGGGGCCGCTGCCGAGCAAGCTGCGCGTGAGCGCCAAGATGTCCGGTCCGCTGAACGACAAGGACCGCGATCCGTTCAAGATGCTCCTGGCCGCGGGTTTCACCAGCGCCACCGTCAGCCTCGACCTCGGCGCGGGCTGGACCGAAGACACGCACACCGTCGAGCTCAAGCCCGGGACGGTCGAGCTCGACCGTGTCGGGACGCTTTCGGCGCGTCTCACGATCGGCAACGTGCCACGCGAGATTTTCACCATCGATCCGTTTGAGCTGATGATCGCGGCCTCGCTGGTCGAGGCGGGTCCGGTCGAACTCACGCTGCGCGACACCGGCGGGATCGATCTCGCAGTCGCGGACTATGCCCGCACGCAGAAGGTTTCGCCCGAGGCGGCACGCCAGGCGATCACCGACAATATCCGCCAGACCGCGACTGGGTTGATCATCCTGAACCGGGACGCGATGGTGATCGCGGGCGCGATCACGCGCTTCATCGAAACGCCGGGCGGCACGCTGACGATCAAGCTCACGCCGAAGGGGAGCGTGCCGCTGGCGCAGCTCATCGAGGCGGGCAAGGCGAACCCGTTCGACGCGCTGTCGCGCTTCCAGGTCGAGGCGGTGGCGGGGAAGTAACGGCGAGCCTCAGCTCTTCTCCGGCAGCGCCAGCCGGATATGCAGCTCGCGCAACTGCTTGGCCGTGACCTCGGAGGGCGCCCCCATCAGCAGGTCCTCGGCGCGCTGGTTCATCGGGAACAGCACGACCTCGCGCAGGTTTTCCTCCCCGCACAACAGCATCACGATGCGGTCGATGCCGGGCGCGATGCCGCCGTGCGGCGGGGCGCCGAGCGAGAGCGCGCGCAGCATGCCGCCGAACTTCGCCTCCAACACGTCTTCCGAGTAGCCGGCGATCGCGAAGGCCTTCTTCATCACGTCGGGGCGATGATTGCGGATCGCGCCGGATGACAATTCGATTCCGTTGCAGACGATATCGTATTGAATGGCCTTGAGATTAAGGATCGTGTCCTTGTCGCTTCCGTCAAGCGCCAGGAACGCGTCCGGCTCCATGTTCGGCATCGAGAACGGGTTGTGGGAGAAGTCGATCTTCTTCTCCTCTTCGCTCCATTCATACATCGGGAAATCGACGATCCAGCAGAACGCGAACTGGTCCTTGGCGATGAGGTTGAGGTCCTCGCCGATCTTGGTGCGTGCGGGGCCGGCGAATTTCACAAACACATTCGGATCGCCTGCGACGAAGAACACCGCGTCGCCGGCCTTGAGACCGAGTTGGGTGCGCAGCTTGTCGGTGCGCTCCGGACCCACGTTATTTGCGACCGGGCCGCGTCCGAGCGTCGCGCCACCCTCCTCCACGAAGAAGATGTAACCGAGCCCCGGCTGACCTTCGCCCTGCGCCCACGAATTCATGCGGTCGCAGAAGGCGCGCGAGCCGCCGCCCGGCGCCGGGATCGCCCAAACCCGGTTCTTGGGATTTGCGTCGAGAATTTTGGCGAACAGTTTGAAGCCCGCGCCACGGAAGTGTTCGGACACGTCCTGCATCTCGATCGGGTTGCGCAGGTCCGGCTTGTCGGTGCCGTATTTGGCCAGCGCTTCTCGATACGGGATCAGCGGGAATTTCGGCGTCACCGGCTTCCCACCGGCGAATTCCTCGAACACGCCGCGCATCACCGGCTCGACCGCGCCGAACACATCGTCCTGCGTGACGAAGCTCATTTCCACGTCGAGTTGGTAAAACTCGCCAGGGCTGCGGTCGGCGCGCGCGTCCTCGTCGCGGAAGCAGGGCGCGATCTGGAAGTAGCGGTCGAAGCCCGCGATCATCGTGAGCTGCTTGAACTGCTGCGGCGCCTGCGGCAGCGCATAGAACTTGCCTGGGTGCAGCCGCGACGGCACGAGGAAGTCGCGCGCGCCTTCGGGGCTCGACGCGGTCAGGATCGGCGTCTGGAATTCGAAGAAGCCGCCCTCGCGCATCCTGCGGCGGATCGAGTCGATGATCTGTCCGCGTTTGATGATGTTGGCGTGCAGCCGCTCGCGGCGCAGGTCGAGAAAACGGTATTTGAGCCGGATCTCCTCCGGATATTCCTGTTCGCCGAACACCGGCATCGGCAGTTCGGCGGCGGGCCCGAGCACTTCGATGCCGGAGATATAGACCTCGACCGCGCCGGTCGGCAGATCGGCGTTCTCGGTGCCGCCGGGGCGGCGGCGCACCTTGCCGTCGATTCGCACCACCCATTCGGCGCGCAAGGTCTCGGCCACCTTGAACGCGGGCGAATCCGGGTCGGCGACGACTTGCGTCAGGCCATAATGGTCGCGCAGGTCGATGAACAGCACACCGCCGTGATCGCGGATGCGATGGCACCAGCCCGACAGCCGCACGACCGCGCCGATGTCGCCATCGCGCAGCGCGCCGCAGGTGTGGGAACGATAGCGATGCATGGCGGACTCGAGAAAAATTCGCGCGGGACGAAAGGCGCGCGAAAGGCGCATGCAGGGTCTGCTTTGTCAAGCAGTGCAGAGCGCGACAGCGCGCGCATTCTTCGGCTATGTAGCCGTCATGACAAAAGCCGCGAAAAAGAAGAATGCGTCCGCGCAAATGACCACCGCCGAGGCGATCGTCGCCGCGCTGATCGCCCATGGGCTCGACACGATCTATGCGCTGCCCGGCGTGCAGAACGATCCGCTGTTCGACGCGCTGTTCAAGGCGCAAGACCATATCCGCACCGTGCACACGCGCCACGAGCAGGGCGCCGCCTACATGGCGCTCGGCGCGGCGCTCGCCACGGGCAAGCCTCAGACCTGCGCGGTGGTGCCGGGGCCGGGACTCCTGAACGCGAGCGCGGCGCTGCTGACGGCCTACGGGATGAACGCGCCGGTGCTGGCGCTGATCGGCGAGATTCCGGATCGCGACATCGGCCGCGGTATCGGCCACCTGCATGAGATCGGCGACCAGGCGGGCATAGTCGCGCGGCTTGTCGATCATTCGGCCTCGATCCCGTCGGCCGACGCCGCCCCGCGCCTTGTCGCGGAGGCGTTCCGCGCGATGTCTTCGGGGCGGCCGGGGCCGGCGGCACTCACCTGCTCGATCAACGTGTGGGGCGCGTCCGGTGCGGTGACGCCGCAAGCGCCCTTCCCGCCCGCCGAACCGGAATTCGACGAGGACGTGTTGCGCAACGCGGCCAAGCGCCTCGGCGCGGCGAAATATCCGATGATCGTGGTCGGCGGCGGCGCGCAGGGTGCCTCGCCCGAGGTGACGGCGCTCGCCGAAATGCTCCAGGCGCCGGTGCTGTGCGGCTTCCGCCGCGGCCAGGGCGTGTTGGACAGCCGCAATCCGCTTGCCGTCACGCTGCCGCTCGGCCGCGAATTATGGGGCGAGGCCGATGTGGTGCTCGCGGTCGGCACGCGGCTTTATTTCGAGCACACGATGTGGGGCGTGGACGACAGCCTCAAGATCATCGCCGTCAATGCCGATCCCGATGAGCCCGCGCGGCACCGGCCGCCGGCCGTGGCATTGATCGGCGACGCCGCACCGATCCTGCGAAAGCTGATCGACCTCGTGCCGGCGCAGAACAAGAAGCGCCCTTCCCGCGCCGACGAGATGCGCGAGCGTCACGCGAAATGGGACAAGAAGATCGCCAAGCTCGCGCCTCAGCTCGCGATCCTTGAAGCGATCCGCGCCGAACTCCCCGAGGACGGCATTTTCGTCGACGAGGTGACGCAGGTGGGCTTCGCGGCGCGCCTTGTGCTGCCGGTCTATAGGCCGCGCACGTTCCTTTCGCCCGGCTACCAGGACAATCTCGGCTGGGGCTTTGCGACCGCGCTCGGCGCGCAGGACGCGCGGCGCGACGTGCCGGTCGTCTCAATCAACGGCGACGGCGGCTTCATGTACACGGCCAACGAAATGGCGACCGCGGTGCGCCATCGCATTCCGCTGGTGGCGATCGTGTTCGCGGACGGCTCGTTCGGCAATGTGCGGCGCATCCAGGAGGAGAATTACGGCAACCGGCTGATCGCCTCAGACTTGACCAATCCGGACTTTGTGAAGCTCGCGCAAAGCTTCGGCGCGGCGGCGGAGCGGGTGCGCAGCCCGGAGGAATTGCGCGGCGCGCTCAAGCGCGGCTTTGCCCGGCGCGACGGCCCAACCCTGGTCGAGATGCCGGTCGGGCCGATGCCGAGCCCCTGGGAGTTCATTTTGATGGGCAAGGTTCGGGGCTGATAAGGCCCTATAAACAAATAGATAGCTGTCATTTCTCGCTTTTTCGATGATTCCGCGACCGCGATGAAAATGGGCTCCGGCGGCCGCTCTCCGCCCGCGACAGCGGGGAGCGACTCCGGTAAAAGCCGATCATGGAGCCGATCACCACCACGAAGGAATTGAGCGCCGCCTGTGCGCGGCTCGCCAAGCATGACTTCATTACGGTCGACACCGAGTTCCTACGTGAAACGACGTATTTCCCGATCCTGTGCGTGGTGCAGATGGCGAGCACCGACGAAGCCGTGGTGGTCGACACCGTCGCCGAGGAGATCGATCTCGCGCCCTTCTACAAGCTGATGGCGAACGAGAAGGTGCTCAAGGTCTTCCATGCGGCGCGCCAGGACATCGAAATCGTCTGGCACCGCGCCAAGCTGATCCCACATCCGGTGTTCGACACGCAGGTCGCCGCGATGGTGCTCGGCTATGGGGATTCCATCTCCTACGATCAGCTCGTGCAGCGCATCACCGGCGATGCGCTCGACAAGTCGCATCGTTTCACCGACTGGAAGCGCCGGCCGCTCACCGCCGCACAGCTCAAATATGCGATCTCGGACGTCACACACCTACGCGACGTCTACCTCGCCCTCTCCGCCGACATCGAGAAGCGCAAGCGCGAAGACTGGGTGCGCGACGAGATGAAGGTTTTGACCTCACCCGAGACCTACCGGATGGAGCCGGAGACGGCATGGCAGCGACTCAAGACCCGCGCGCGCAAGCCGAAGGAACTCGCCGTGCTGATGGAGGTCGCGGCCTGGCGCGAGCGCGAGGCGCAGGCGCGCGACGTGCCGCGCGGGCGCGTGCTCAAGGACGAGGTGGTGGGCGACATCGCCGTGCAGGCGCCGACCACGGCCGAGAAGCTCGCAGGGCTGCGCTCGCTGCCGAAGGGTTTCGAGCGCTCGAAGTGGGGCCACGAGATCCTCGACGCCGTCAAGCGCGGGCTCGCGCGCGATCCGAAGTCGCTGCCGCTGATGGAGCGCACCAAGAACGGCATGAACGGCGCCGCGACGGTGGAACTGCTCAAGGTGCTGCTGCGCATGACGGCGGAGCGTAACGGCGTCGCCGCCAAGGTGATCGCGACCGTCGATGATCTCGAGCAGATCGCCGCCGACGACGGCGCCGACGTGCCGGCGCTCAAGGGCTGGCGGCGGGAGATGTTCGGCGAGAAAGCGCTCGCGCTGAAGGCCGGCAAGCTCGCGCTCGCGGTCGACAAGCACCGCGTGGTCGCGGTGGAGCGATGACGCAGCAAATTGACCTCCGGCGGAATGTTCAAATCATCGCGGGTTCGCGGTAACGTTTCAAACGACAGCGCAAGACAAGGAATTACCTCATGGCGGCGGATGGCACCTGGAACCTGACCTTGGACACCCCGATGGGCGAACGGCGCAGCACGCTGACGCTCTCCACCGCGGGCGGCACGCTGACCGGCAGCCAAGAAGCCGAAGGCAACACCACCGACATCACCGACGGATCGGTCGCCGGCGACAGCGTGTCGTGGAAGGTCGCGATCACCAATCCGATGCCGCTGACGCTCAGCTTCAGCGGCACGGTCGACGGCAACAGCATCAGCGGCAGCGCCGACACCGGCATGTTCGGCAGCTTTTCGTTTCAAGGGACGCGGGCGTAGCGCTACGACGTCTCCATCACCGGCTCGCGGCCGACTAGGCGCGCGAGCTGGCGCAGGCGATTGAACAGTCGCTCGCCGGCGAGCGCCGCGAACCGCCCCTTCAGCTTCAATTTCAGCTTGCCGCGCTCCACGACCAGCGGCGCGTTCGGCAAGACGCCCGGCATCGAGGCGGAGGCGAGATAGGCGACGCGCAACGCTGCGCCGAGCACGCGCGCGCGATCGAGCATGCGGGCGGACGCAAGCTCGCGCACGTGCGGCGAAAGCTCGTCGTCGGTCAGGCCCACGTGGCGGAAGAAGACCGCCAGCGCCAGGAACGTGCGGCCCGGATGGTCCACCGAAACGAACGCCGCATTGGCGATGATGTTGAGCGACTGCTCGCCGCGATAGTCGGGATGCGCGCGCCAGCCGATGTCGGCGAGCAGGCAGGCGGCGTGGCGCAGGCGGCGTTCCTGCGCGGTCTCGTCGATCCCGGACGACGCCATGAAACGATCGGTCCAGGGGATCAGTTCCTCGCAATGCCGCGGCGAGCGCGAGCGCAGCACGTTGAGCTCCTGCGCGGCGGTGATCAGCCCGTCCTTGTGGCGCTCGCGCGCGGACAGCAGCGAATAGAGCAGACCCTCGCGCACGCCGAGCGCCGAAATCACGACCTCCTTCGGCCGCGCGATGCGCACGACATGCTCGAGCACCAGCGCCGCATAGGCGAGTAGCGGCCGACGCGCCTCATTGACCATCTCAATGCGCGACAGCATCTCGGGATTGACCCGATGCACCAGCCGCGAAAACTCCAGCGCCTCGCGTGCCGGGATCACGTAGCCGTGCATCACATGCAGTGGATAGCCGGTCTGCCACATGTGCAACCGGGCGAGCGCGCGCCAGGTGCCACCGACGGCGTAGAACGTGCGGCCGTGACCCTCGCGCAGCAGCGGCACGCGCGCGAGCGCCTTGCGCACCACCTTGTCGGCCTTCTTGACCGACATGTCCGCCACGTCCTGCAGCGCGAGGCTGCCGAGCGGCAGCGTGATGCCGCGCCGGATCTGATGGCCGTGCACGTCGGTGAGCTCGAGCGAGCCGCCGCCAAGGTCCCCGACGATGCCGTCGGGCCGGTAAAGGCCCGACACGACACCGAGCGCCGAGAGGGTCGCCTCTTCGCGGCCGGAGAGCACCGCGATGCGCTTGCGGCAGATGCGCTCGGCCGCGGCGATGAAATCAGGTCCGTTCTCGGCGTCGCGGCAGGCGGCGGTGGCGACGCACCACATCCGCTTCACGCCGGCGGTGTCGCACAGCGCGCGGAAGCGGCGCAGCGCGGCGAGCGCCTTCTCGACCGCGTCGGCCGCGAGCAGCCCGGTCGACTGCACCTCGCGGCCGAGGCCGGCGAGCACTTTCTCGTTGAAGATCGGCGTCGGCGAGCGGGTCAGGCCCTCGTAGATGACGAGGCGCACCGAGTTGGAACCGATGTCGATGACGGCGATCGGAGGGCCGAGGTCGAGCCGGCCCTGCGCGTTGGCCAAGTCTCTGCCGGGCAAGTCTCTACGCGCGCTCGCGACGGCGCGTGAGGCTGCGGGGAGAGGACTCCTTGAGCGACTTGCCACGTCCCGAGAGACTCGGATTTGTCATGAAGTACTTATGGGCGTTGAACGGTTCCTCGCCCGGCGCGGCCTTGATACGCATCGAGGTGCCATCGGGCAAGAGGTTCCAGCTCTGCTCGTTGTCCCTGAAATTCGCCAGCATGATCTGGTCGAGCACCTGCTCGTGCACCGTCGCATTGAGAATGGGGCACAGCGCCTCGACGCGGCGATCCAGGTTGCGCGGCATCATGTCGGCGGAGGAGATGTAGATCGCGGCCTTACGATGCGGCAGGCCGTGGCCCGCGCCGAAGCAGTAGATACGGCTGTGCTCGAGAAAGCGGCCGATGATCGACTTCACGCGGATGCGCTCGGAGAGACCCGCGACGCCCGGGCGCAGGCAGCAGATGCCGCGCACCACCAGATCGATCTCGACCCCCGCGCCGGAGGCTTCATAGAGCGCGTCGATGATCTGCGGATCAACGAGCGCGTTCATCTTCATCCAGATCGCCGCCGGGCGGCCGGCCTTGGCATTGGCGGCCTCGTCGGCGATGTGATCGAGGATGCGTTTCTTCAGGTTGACCGGCGAGACCGACATCTTCTCAAGCTCGGCCGGCTCCGCATAGCCGGTGATGAAGTTGAAGATACGCGCGACGTCGCGCGCGATTACCGGGTCGGCGGTGAAGAAGGAGAGGTCGGTATAGATGCGCGCCGTCACCGGATGATAATTGCCGGTGCCGACATGGACGTAGGATTTCAGCGCCCTGCCCTCGCGCCGCACCACCAACGACAATTTGGCGTGGGTCTTGAGCTCGATGAAGCCGTAGACCACCTGCGCGCCGGCGCGCTCCAGGTCGCGCGCCCAGCGGATGTTGGCCTCTTCGTCGAAGCGCGCTTTCAGCTCCACCAGCGCCGTCACCGATTTGCCGGCTTCGGCTGCTTCGGCGAGCGCCTTCACGATCGGGGAATCGTTGGAGGTGCGGTAAAGTGTCTGCTTGATCGCGACCACGTTGGGATCGCGCGCCGCCTCGTTGAGAAATTGCACCACGACGTCGAAGGATTCGTAAGGGTGATGGACGATCAGGTCCTTCTGGCGGATCGCCGCGAAGCAGTCGCCGCCCTGATCGCGGATGCGCTCGGGGAAGCGCGGCACATAGGGCTTGAACTTGAGGTCCGGGCGGTCGACGGCGACGAGTTGCGAGAGCTCGTTGAGCGCGAGCACGCCGTCGACCCGGACCACCTCATCGTCGGCGACGCTGAGCGCGCGCTGCACGAAGGCGCGCAGCTCCGACGGCATCGCGGCATCGACCTCGAGGCGGATCACCGAACCGCGGCGCCGCTGCTTCAGCGCGGTCTCGAACCCGCGCACCAGGTCCTCGGCCTCTTCCTCGATCTCGACGTCGCTGTCGCGGATGACGCGGAAGCCGCCCTGCCCCTTCACGGTGTAGCCGGGGAACAGCTTGGCAATAAACAGGCCGGTCGTGTGCTCCAGCGTGATGAGGCGCTGGCTGCCGCCTTCCGGGTCCGGCAGGCGGATGAAGCGGTCGATCGCGCCGGGCACGCGGATCAGTGCGTTCATGCCCTTGCCGTCGCTCATGCGGGCGAGCTGCAGTGCGATGGTGAAGCCGAGGTTGGGAATGAAGGGAAACGGATGCGCCGGATCGATCGCGAACGGGGTGAGCACTGGGAAGACGTATTGCAGAAAGTGATCGTCGAGCCAGATCTTCTCGCTCTTGCTGACATCGGCGCCATCGACCAGGACGACGCCCTTCTCGGCGATCTCGGCGCGCAACGCGCGCCAGCGCGCCTGCTGGTCGCTGCTCAGCGTCGCGACCGCCTCGGTGATGCGGACAAGCTGCTCGGCTGGCGTCAGCCCGTCCGGGCTCCTGGTGGTGACGCCCTCGGTCACCTGGTCCTTCAGGCCGGCGACGCGCACCATGAAGAATTCGTCGAGGTTGTTGGCCGAAATCGATAGGAAGCGCAGCCGTTCGAGCACCGGATGGGTTTCGTTCTCGGCCTCTTCGAGGACGCGCCGGTTGAAATGCAGCCAGGAGAGCTCGCGGTTGATGAAGCGTTCCGGGCTTGTCGACAGGTCATTCAGGGGCACGACCGCGGCCGGCGCGGAAACGCCGCGCGGCGCTTCCACGGAAGGAGATTGTTCCGTCAATACAATGGCTTCGCCGCGATCACCCATGACACAAAATCGTATTCATCACAAAAACTAACCGGACCCTGTGTCCGTTCGGTGACATGATGCCGCCTGCCGGGGGGCGCCCGTCAAGCGGTTCCGGCGCGCAAGGTTTCCGCTACGGAACGAATAAACAATGGCCGACGACGCGAGGGGCTATTCCGACACCATCATCGCGGCGGCGGCGCTGGGGCTCGTCTGGCCCGGGGATGCGCTCATCTATGTGGTCCTGCCGCTTTACCCCGACGTCTTCGGCATCGAGACCACGGCGATCGCGATCCTGCTCTCGGCGAACCGGGTCATCCGCATTCTCGGCTATGGCTGGGTGTCGCCGCTGGCGCGCCGGTTCGGTGCCAATACGCTGACCGCCGCCGCCTGCGCGGCCGCCGCGCTCTCGACGCTCGCCTACGGGCTCACGACCGGCTTCGTGCTGCTGTTCGTGGCGCGGCTCGCATGGGGCGGCGCCTACGGCGTCATCAACCTCACCAACACGGCTTACGCCTATGGCGACGGCACGCAGGCGGGCATGCGCATCGGCATCAACCGCGCGGTGAGCACACTTGGACCGATCATGGCGCTCGGTCTCGGCGGCTTTCTCGTAACCTGGCTCGGGCCGCAGCCCGTGTTCGTCATCTACGGCCTCGTCGGCCTCCTCGCCGTCCCGCTCGCGCTGACGCTGCCGCCCCTGCGCCACCCGCCGAGCGCGCCCGACGCCCCCGCCGAGCGGCGCTGGAAACCGAGCCCGCTCAACACGCTGTTCTTCGTCTCCGCGCTCGCGGCGGACGGCGTGTTCACCGCGACGCTGTCGCTGCTGCTTGCCGATATCATGCCGGTCACGTCGGCGCTGATCGGCGCGGGCCTGCTACTCGCAGGCCAGCGGGTGCTGACCTCCATTCTGGCGCTCGCCGGCGGACCGCTGGTCGACCGCTTCGACGCGCAACGCATGCTGCTGCCGTGCGGCCTCGCGATCGCAGCCGGGCTCGCGGCAATCGCGCTCGGCTACGTCTATGCGGGCGTCACGGTGCTGCTTGGCTCGCGCGCGCTGTTCTTCATCATCGCGCCGATGGTGGCGGCGCGGCGCTCGCAGGACCGCATCGGCGCGATCGCCGCCTACACGACATGGTCGGACCTCGGGCTTGCGGCCGGCGCGTTCCTTGGGATTCTTGCGGTGGAATGGCTCGGCTATCCCCTCACCTATGCGGCGTTGTGCGGCCTCGCGCTCGCAACGATCGCCTGGCAGGCCTATGCGCCGCGCTGAAACATCTCCGCCGCCAGCGCGCGCGTGACCGGGCGCTTGAGGCGCAGCGCTTCGCGGTCGAGAGCGTCGACCGCCGCGCCGGCGGCCGCGAACGAGCGTTCGATGCGGGTCACCAGATAGCCGACCAGGGTTTCATCCGCCACGATCTGGCGGTCCGCGAACAGCTTGCGCAGCACCGCACCGAGCAGCGCATCATCAGGCGGCGCAATCGTCACGGCGGGTATCGCACGCAGGCGCGAGGCGAGATCGGGCAGCGTGATGCCCCAGCCCACCGGCGCCGTCCGCGCGGTGATCAGCAGGAATGCCTCCTCCTCGCGCACGAGGTTGATGAGGTGGAACAGGGCGCGCTGGTCGAGCGCATCGGTCGCGTCCTCGACCACGAGCGCGCCGGTCGCAAGCGCCGCGAGCAGGTTCGTCTCGCCGAGCGCACGCGCGGAGAGGAAGCGCGCGCCCGCGATCTCGGCCCAGATCGCCGCCAGATGGCTCTTGCCGGACCCCTGCGGGCCAATGAGCGCGAGCGCGCGGTCGGGCCAATCGGGCCAGCGCCCGATCAGCGCGAGCGCATCGGCGTTCGAAGCGCCGGCGAGGAAATCCGCGCGCGCGAAGCTCTCCTCATGGTCGAGCGCGAGGGCAAGCTGACGCGGCGCGGCGGTACTCAGCATGGCACTCAGATCGGTCCGATCTCGCGCGCGGATGGCGGCCGGAATCCAACCGGGCCCGAGGCCGGCTCACCGGTATAGAACGGGCTTGCGAGATATCGGCTCAGCCCGAAACGCGCGAGCACGCCCATGATCGCCGCGAGCGGCACCGCGATCAGCAGGCCGACGAACCCGAACAGGTAGCCGAACGCGAACAGCGCGAACATCAGCCACACCGGATGCAGCCCAACGCTCTCGCCGACCAGCTTGGGAGATAGCACGTAGCCCTCCAGGAACTGGCCGACGAGGAAAATGCCGACCACGGTCAGGATCGGCGTGTATTCGGGCCAGAACTGGGCGATCGCGACCGCTGTCGCAAGCACCAGCCCCGTCATCGAGCCGACATAAGGGATGAAGGTGATGACGCCCGAGGCGAGCCCGATCAGCAGGCCGAAGCTCAGGCCGACAAATGTCAGCGCGACCGCGTAGAACGAACCGAGGATGAGGCATACGGCGGTCTGCCCGCGCATGAAGCCGGCGATCGCGTCGTCCATCTGGCGCGCCAGCGCGTGCACCGTGTCGCGGTGATGCAGCGGAACCCAACTGTCCACCGCCGCGACGATCCTGTTCCAGTCGTAGAGCAGATAGAAGGCGACCACCGGCGTCACGACGACAAGCGAGAAGATCGAGATCAGGGTCTGCCCGCCCGACCACAGCGATTTGAGGAAGGTCGTGATCCACCCCGAGCCTTGCTTGACGAGCTCGCTGAGCTGCGTGTCGGCGACGCCTTCGCCCACGATCTTGTGCAGCCAGGTGCGGTTCGGGTCCATCAGGAGCTCCTGCAACCGCGCCACGTAGCCGGGGAGCTTCTCGATGAATGCCCCGAGCTGGCCCGCGAGGATCGGCACGAACAACAGAATGAGCAGCACGAACAGGAACACGACGGTGCCGAGAATGATTAGCGACGCGACCATGCGGTTGATCCCGATCCGCTCCATCCGGTTGGCGAGCGGATCGAGCAGATAGGCGAGCGCCATGCCGGCGACAAACGGCAGCAGGATCTCGCGCAGCATCCAGAGCACCGCGATCGCGACGAGCAGCGTCAACATCCAGAACATCATCTGGCGCGTCAGCGTCATCGTTGCGGCCTGCTCCCCGCCATCACGGTATCACGGCGCGCTGCCCATGTGCTGCACCCATTCGCGCAGATAGATCGCGACCGAGGCAAGCGTCAGCGTCGCGACCGCGATCGTCACCAATGTCAGCGCCCAGCCGGCATCGAAGCCCATGCCCAGCGCGGCGAGCACGAGCGCCACGAGCAGGAGTTGCGCCGCCGTGTTGAGCTTGGACACGATGTGCGGCTTCACGCTCACCGGCTTGCCGATCACCCATGACAGCATCACGCCGCCGACGATCAGCAGGTCGCGCGACACGACCAGGATGACCAGCCAGCGCGGCAGCGCATTGGCAATGCCGAGCGAGATGTAGATCGAAACGATGAGCACCTTGTCGGCGAGCGGATCGAGGTAGGCGCCGAGCTCGCTGGTCATCCCGAAACGCTTGGCAAGGAAGCCGTCGACCGCGTCGCTGACGCCGGCCGCCAGGAAAAGCAAGAACGCAGACAGCATCGCGCCCGATGCGATCGCCCAGACGACGACCGGCACCAGCAGGATGCGACCCAGCGTAATGAGGTTTGGGATACTCAAACGAAGCCCCGGCTTGCTTCCAAGTGTGGCACATAGACCGCGCGCGCCCTCTTGCCAAGCGCACCGCCACGGATGGCGGGCACGGCCATTGCGCATGGCGGCTTTCCGACGTAGGAGGCGCGCGAAGGGCCGCCATGATCCGCAAACGCATCGCCATCCTGATCTCGGGCCGCGGCTCCAACATGGCGGCGCTGATCGAGGCGGCCGAGAGGCCGGACTATCCGGCCGAGACCGCGCTTGTCGTGTCCAACGTGGCGGACGCCGCCGGGCTTGTTAGCGCGCGCGACGCCGGCATCGCGACCGCCGTCATCGACCACCGGCGCTTCGGCAAAGACCGCGCGGCATTCGAGGCGGCGCTGCAGGGCGTGCTCGATGCCAACGCCATCGCGCTCATCTGCCTCGCCGGCTTCATGCGGCTGTTCACGGCCGCGTTCGTGCAGCACTGGCAGGGGCGGATGCTCAACATCCACCCGTCGCTGCTGCCATCGTTTCCCGGCCTCGATCCGCATGGGCAGGCGCTACGCGCCGGCGTGAAGATATCCGGCGCGACCGTGCATTTCGTGATTCCAGAGACCGACGCGGGTCCGATCGTCATGCAGGGCGCGGTCGCGGTGCATGATGGCGACACCGCCGATGAGCTGGCAGCGCGCGTGCTCGGGCTCGAACACCATATCTATCCGCTTGCGCTGAAGCTTCTCGCCGAGGACCGGATCCGGATCGCCGATGGCCGCTGCCTGATCGACGGCGCGGCGGCGCCGGACGAAGCACTGGTGGTTCCGAAGCTATAAGCGATGAGCCGACTCGTCCGAGCTCCGCTCGTTCGGCGGCAGCGCCCTCTGTTCGCAAAATTAGGATTTTCGCGGACGTGCCGCCGGCGGGCTCCGAAGTGACGATGGCGTTCGCTTGTAGGTCGACGAGAAGGCGTCGTTAAAGCGTCTGACGCTGCCGAAGGCCGCCGCGAAGGCTATCTCGGCCAATGGCATGGCTGTCTCGTCGATCAGCCGTTTTGCTTTCTGAACGCGCTTCGTTGCGGCGATCTCGCTCGGTGTCGCGCCAGCGTGACGCGAGAACAGTCGAAGAAGGTGGCGCGGGCCGACACCAAGCGCCGCAGCCAGTTCGGTGACCGAGCGTTGCTCAAGATAACCATCATCAATCTTGCGCATCCCGCGCGCCACGGTCGTCGCGGTACCCGCCCAAGCCGGCGAGCCTGGAGCCGCTTCGGGCCGACAACGCAGGCAGGACGAAATCCCGCGCGCTCGGCTGCTGCGGCAGTCGGGTAAAACGTGACGTTCTCCGAGCGTGCCGGGCGCACGGGACATACCGGTCGGCAATAGATGCGCGTCGAACGAACACCCGAGAAGAAAAGGCCGTCAAAGCCGTGATCACGTGCAAGACGCGCACGATCGCATGTTGCCCAGTCCAGATGTGGGGATGGTGGCTGCGGGCTCGGTGCCATGGCGGAGAGTTAGGCTGAGCGATGGCGTTTGACTAGCTGGAATCGGACCTGATCGGGGGATGAGGTCCGATGACGGCCAGCACGCCCGGCCGCTTTGGATCACCCTCGGAATTATCAAACAGGGTCGATCATGATGAAAAGCTCAATATTTGAGACCGCAAGAACAAAGTCTGGTTCTGGCACGCGAAATATGAACCTCGCGCTGGAAATCGCGCTTCTCACGCTGCTGGCGCTGATCTGGGGCGGTTCATTTACGCTGATCAAGGTGGCGATCGACACCATCCCACCCGCGACCATGGTTGCGGCACGTGTCACGGTTGCAGCCATTCTGCTTTTGCTGCTCGCGAAAATGCGCGGATACGCATTGCCGCGCGACCGCGCGACTTGGGCAGCCTTCTTCGTTCAGGGTCTGCTCCAGAGTGTTTTGCCGTTTACACTAATCAGTTGGGGTGAGGAGCATATTGCAAGCGGTCTTGCCGGCGTGCTCAACGCCACGCCCCCGATGTTCGTTCTCTTGATCACGCTCGCGACACGATACGAGGGCCAGCGCATCGGCGCTCAAAAAGTCCTTGGCATTGGCCTCGGTCTTGCGGGCGTACTCGTCATCATGGGAGCTCAGACGCTCGGGGGCGTCGGCAGGGTCGCGCCGTTGGCGCAAGTCGCAGTGCTCGGAGCGAGCCTTTGCTACGCGCTCGCGCCGATGTGGGGGCGGCGCTTTGCCCACCTCCCGGCGATTGTGACGGCAGCGGGCGCGATGAGTTGCGCAGCCTTGCTGATGCTGCCGGCTGCGTTGCTTGTCGATCGGCCGTGGGCACTGACTCCGACGCCCGAAGCCGTGGGTGCCGTTGCCGTTCTCGCGGTGCTCTGCACGGCGATCGCCATGATTGTCTATTTCCGTCTGGTGAGGACGCTTGGTGCGCTCGCAACGACCAGCGGCAGTTATCTGCGGGCGGGCTTCTCTGTGGTGCTCGGCGTCCTGATTCTCGGAGAGAGTTTCACTTGGTCAACCATCGCCGGAATGGTGCTGATCTCGTCGGCGTTGTGGCCATGACCGTGCAACCGAGCTGGCCACTGTCGCACGGCCAACAAAAAGCCCCCGGCGGTGAGCCGGGGGCTACGGGTTTGACCCGGGACCGGACATGCACGTCCGGCGATGGCCGCGTTAGCTGACCTTGAGATTCTCCGCGGATGTCTTGCCGCGGTTGGTGACGAGTTCGTACTCGACGACTTGACCTTCGTTGAGCGTGCTCAAACCCGCGCGCTCGACGGCCGAGATGTGGACGAACGCATCCTTGCCGCCATCCGACGGCTGGATGAACCCGTAGCCTTTGGTCGGGTTGAACCATTTGACGGTGCCTTGTTGCACGGTCGGTCTCCTAGTCTAGTCAATAAAAGTCGACGCCGAGATGCATCGCTGCACTCCGCGCCACAGGCCGGTTCTTGGGAGGTCCGAAACGAGCGCGCCCCTAAGCCTGAACTTAAGAAAGCGGACGGCCGGAGCGGCCAAAATCCGATTGCGCGCGGACCAAAACCGAAAAATACGGCCGTTGCAAGACAAAAGCCGGTGGCGCAAGGGACGCGATGCGCGAGCATCGTATCGCACCGTGCGACGAGAAATCTTCCGCGGCGTTTCCAATCGTTGACCGAAGGATGTGGCATTCGTTGCTCATTCGCGGATATCTTCCTGCGTTCCATTAGGCGGCCATCAACCGAGCGGCCGAATCAAATGCGATGACACAGAGGATGAGACAGTGATCGATCTCTACACCTGGACGACGCCGAACGGGCGCAAGGCCTCCATCGCGCTCGAAGAGCTGGGGCTCCCCTACACGGCGCACCCGATCGACATCTCCAAGGACGAACAGTTCCAGCCGGATTTTCTGAAAATCAGCCCGAACAACCGCATCCCGGCGATCGTCGATCGCGACAACGGCATGAGCCTGATGGAGTCGGGCGCGATCCTGATCTACCTCGCCGACAAAACGGGAAAGCTGCTGCCGAAATCGGGCGACGCGCGTTATCGCGTGATCGAATGGCTGATGTGGCAAATGGGCGGTCCCGGACCGATGCTCGGCCAGGTGCATCACTTCGTGAAGTACAACAAGGGCAAAGCGCCCTACGCGGAAGAGCGCTATCTCAAAGAAGCGCATCGGCTCTACGGCGTGCTCGACCGCCGCCTCGCCGAGCGCGAGTTCGTCGCCGACACCTATTCGATCGCCGACATCGCGATCTGGCCGTGGATCTCGCGCTTCGAGTGGCAGACGATCGACATGGCGCAATATCCGAACGTGAAACGCTGGTATCTGGCGATCGCCGGCCGCCCGGCGGTGCAGAAGGGCTACAAGGTGCCGAAGGATGTGGGTGAGATTCCGATGCCGTGAGGCAGCGGTGAACGCCTGCTTCGTCATCCCGGGATGTGAGACATGAAAATCTTCGTGACAGGCGCGACCGGCTATGTCGGCGGATCGGTCGCGACCAGGCTCCTGGAAGCGGGCCACACGGTGATCGGGCTTGCGCGCTCGGCGCAAGCCGACGCGGCGCTGAAAGCACGCGGCATCGAGCCATTGCGCGGCGAGCTCAATCTCTACACGCCGTTCGTCGAGGCCGTGGCGCGTGTCGACGCCGTCATCAACGCGGCGAGCTCCGACAATCCGTTTGTCGTCCACGCGCTGCTGACCGCGCTCAAAGGCAACGCTAAGACCTTGATCCAGGTGAGCGGGTCGAGCATCGTCGGCACCTATGACAATGGCGAGGCGAGCGAGGACATCTTCCACGAGGACACGCCGTTCACGCCCGCGCCCGAAAAGGCGATGCGCGTCGCGATCGACCAGTCGATCCTCGCGGCTTCTCTCCACGGCGTGCGCACGATCGTGATCCGGCCGACGCTGATCTACGGCCGCGGCATTGGCGTGAATGCCGCAAGCGTCCAGATCCCGAAGCTGATCGACGCGGCGCGGAAAGCCGGCGTGCCGCGCCATGTCGGACGCGGATTGAACATCTGGGGCAACGTCCACATCGCCGACGTCGCCGACGCGTTCCTGCTCGCGCTGGACCACGCGCCCGCCGGCTCGCTGTTCTATCTCGAGAACGCCGAGACGAATTTCAAGACGACGACGCAGGCAATCGGGCGCATGCTGGGCTTGGGCGAGGCGACGCAAGACTGGCCGATCGGCGACGCGGTCGAGGGGCTCGGGCCGGGCGCGCATTTGAGCTTCGGCTCCAACAGCCGCGTGCGCGCCGGCAAGGCGCGCAAGGTGCTGGGCTGGGCGCCGAAAGGCGGCACGCTGATCGACGAGATCGAGAACGGGGTTTATCGGGAGATGTACGGGAAGACGTGACGGCGCAAAGCCGCACGCAACACAAGGGAGGACGTCATGAGACTCACAATCGCCATCCTGGCGCTCATCGCCGGCATCGGCGGAGCGCAGGCGCAGAACCGCTTTCCGATCATCCAGCCGGGCGACATGAATGCCGAGCAGAAGAAACTGTTCGACACCATCGTCTCCGGCCCGCGCAGCCAGAACTACGGCAACGATCCGGCCGGGCACGTGCTGCGGGGCGGCCCGTTCAATGCATGGCTGCGCAGCCCGGAGTTCGGCCTCAAGCTTCAGGCCGTCGGCGAACAGATCCGCTTCCACTCCTCGATCCCGCGGCGCCTGAACGAATTTGCGATCTTGATTACGGCGCGCGAATGGACCTCGCAATATGAGTGGTACGCGCACCACATCCTCGCCATCAAGGCCGGGCTCGATCCGCAGATCGCCGAGGACCTGGCGAACGGGAAACGCCCCGCGACCATGAAAGACGACGAGGCCGCGGTCTACGATTTCCTCATCCAGCTTCACCGCAACAAAAAGGTCGACGACGCGGCGTTCAACCGCGTGAAGACGCTGTTCGGCGAGCAAGGCGTGATCGATCTCGTCGGGGTGAGCGGCTACTACGTCGCGGTCTCGATGACGCTCAACGTCGCCGAGGTACCGCTGCCGGAGGACAAGCCGCTGCCGCTCAAGCCGATGAATTGAGGGCGAGGCTCAACTCATTCGGGTCTTTCCGCCACGCGACACGCCGTGCTTGAATGGACGGATGGCGGACGGCAAGGCTCGGGTCTTTATTTCTGCGGTTACCGGCGAGTTTGAATCGGCGCGCAATGGATTGGGCGCCGACCTTCGCGCGCGTGATTGCGACCTCACGATACAGAGCGACTTCAAACAGGGACCGGACAGCGTCACGCTACTTAAGTCGTTGTACGACTACGTCCGTGATTGCCACGGCGTCATTTGTCTCATCGGCAAGCGAACCGGCGCTTATCCGCCGGCGGCGGCAGCCGAACGGTTCAAGGACATGCTCCCATCCGGGATGACCCGGGCGAGCTACACCCAATGGGAGTATCTTTTCGCCCGCCACTTCAATCGGCGTCTCTACGTCTACGTCGCGAATGACGATTGGACGCCCGACAAAGCTGCCGATCCTGACAAGCGGCAGGAAGCTTTCGTTCAATACTTAAAAGATCAAGGCGTTCACCGAACGCCCTTCTCCACGATCGACCAACTTGCGCGCGCGGTTCTCAAGGAGGAGTTTTCGGCCAAGCCGATCGTGGCGACGCAACCGACCACCAAACCGATCGTGCTCCCCTACCCATCGCTCGGGCCGCTGTTCAAAGGCCGCGAAGGGTTCATGCGGCAACTGCACGACAGCCTCGCGCGCGGCGGCAATACCGCGATCACCAGCAAGGCGCTGTACGGCCTCGGCGGCATCGGCAAGACACGCGCGGCGGTCGAATATGCCTGGGCGCACGAGATCGACTGCACCGCGCTCCTGTTCGTGGTCGCGGAGACGCCCGAAGCGCTGCGCGCCAACCTCGTTGCGCTCACATCGGCGCTCGCACCGCAACTTCAAGAAGCCCCAGACGATGACCGCCTTGTTGCGGTGCTCAATTGGCTTCGGTCCAATCCCGGCTGGCTGCTGATCCTCGACAACGTGGACTCCAAGGAAGCGCTGGCTGCGGTCGAAGGCTTGTTGAAGACTCTTCACGGCGGCCAAGTCCTTATCACGAGCCGCCTGTCGGATTTTTCCGGCAACTTCGCACCGCTCCCGCTCAATGTGCTCTCTCCTGACAACGCGACCGCATTTCTGCTGGCGCGCACCGAAGGCCGAAGGCGCAGCTCGGCCGACGACGAGGCGAAAGCGAGAGAGATCGCGAAAGAACTGGACGGTCTTGCGCTCGCACTGGAGCAAGCAGCCGCATACATCGCAAAGCGCACGCCTCACGTTCGCAGGCTATCTAGAGCAGTGGCAGTCGGCCAATCGCGACAAGGTGCTCGACTGGTTCGATGAGACCGTGACCGGCTACAAGCGTGCCATCGCCGTCACATGGCAGACCTCGGTCGCGCAACTGGCTGAAGACGGTCGTCACCTGCTAGAAATTCTTGCGTTTCTGGCTCCCGAAAAGGTCCCGGAGTTTCTTCTCGACGAAACAGCCGCGGGGGCCGTAACGGAATATCTACGCGGCGCGCTCGACGATCTTGCGGCCTATTCGCTGGTCACGCGAGACCCCGAACAACCGTACTTTCTTGTGCACCGCCTCGTGCAGGACGTGACACGGCGCGGGCTTTCTAAAGAGAAGCGCGATCTGCGTTTATTGGAGGCACTTAACTGGGTCAGCAATGCGTTTCCCGCAGACCTCTATGATGTTACGCAATGGCCGATTGCGGAAGCGCTCGCGTCTCACGTCGAGGTCTTAACAACACATGCGGTCAGCGCCGGGATTCGCAAGCCGACCACGAAGTTGTTGAATGAATTGAGCATGCTCTTTACGGCGAACGCATCCCATCATCAAGCGGAGCCATTGCTGAGAAAAGCGCTCGCGATAGACGAATTCCACTTGGGGCCGAGCCACCCAAACGTGGCAATTGATCTAATTACGACAGCGCATCTGCTGCTCGGAACTAGCCGCCCGGATGAGGCCGAGCCTCTGATACGGCGAGCCATCGAAATCGACAAAAATGCGTACGGACAAAATCACATCGAGGTCGCGAAAAATGTAAAGTTCCTCGCGGAAGTGCTTCGCGATCGCGGCCAGCGTGCAGATGCAGAACTTGAGATGCGGCGAGCGCTTAGGATCGCGCAAGAGCAGCTTAATGCGGACGATCTAGAGCTAACCTCATTCTTGGGAACTTTGGCATCGCTGTTAGCCAGTACGGGACGACTGGGCGAAGCTGAGAAGTTGATGATTCGGGCAATTCGAATTGACGAACAACATTTCGGCGCCGACCATCCAAATGTGGCACGGCATTTAAACAACTTGGGAATTTTACTAAAATCCACAGGCCGTTTGGTGGAGGCAGAGGCGTCTTACAGGCGCGCACTCAAAATCGAAGAAGCCACTTTAGGCGTGGACCATCCTTCATTAGCATCCGTGCTTTCAAATCTTGCTGGCTTGCTTCTTGCCACGCATCGCCATGAAGAATGTCAGCGAGTGGCGCGGCGTGCGGCCCTTATTCTTGCAAAATTTTACCGCAGGACGGGCCATCATCACTCGAATTTTGAAACCGCAATCTCGAACTACGCCGGGATTCTTGAGGAACTCGGGCGCAGTCAAGCGGAAATCACCAATGCATTCCAACAACTGAAGCGCGAGGCAGGTTGACTTTTATCTCAGGCCACGGAAGCGCCGACCTTCTTCACCCACACCCGGTTGTCGTGGAACGCCGCGCCGCCATAGGGCGCGATCGCATCGGCGCCGGTGAGCGTATTGATGCCCCGGCCGTCCTCGTAGGCCGAATTCGGCCAGATCGATTCGGCGATCAGCACGCCACGGCGCACGCCGTCGAACACCTTCGCGTGCAGACGCACCTGCCCGCGCGTATTGCCGAGGATCACCTTGTCGCCATCCGCGATGCCATTCGCGGTCGCATCCTCGGGATGGATCATCACGTTCGGGCGCCGCTCGCGCGCAATTGAGGTGGGCGTCTCGTTGAAGGTCGAGTTGAGGAAATTACGCGCCGGAGAGGTCGCCAAGCGAAACGGATGCTCGTCGGTCGCCTCCTCGATCACCGCCCAGTGGTCGGGCAGCGCCGGCATCTGCTCGACCGGTCCCGCATGCCAGGGCGAACGGAACGGCACAGTCTTCCACTCCGGCTTGAAGCGGAATTTTCCGTCGGGCCAGGCGAAGCCTTTGGTGTAATGCGCGGTGTCGAAGTCCGGCTGGCAATCAATCCAGCGGTTCGCCTCAAGCTCCGCAAGCGTGCCCCAGCCGGAATGCTGCAGCGTCCAGTCGATCAGTTCGCGCGGAGTCATGTCGAAGCCCGGATGGCTTGCGCCGAGGCGCTTTGCGAGCGCGCAGTGGACTTCATGATTGTTGCGGCATTCGCCCGGCGGATCGATCAGCTTCGGCCCAAGCTGGATATATTGGTGCCCGCCGCCCTGATAGAAATCGTCGTGCTCCATGAACATGGTCGCGGGCAGCACAACGTCGGCCATCTTCGCGGTCTCGGTCATGAACTGCTCGTGCACGCAGACGAACAGATCCTCGAGCGCAAAGCCGCGCTTGACCTTGTCCTGCTCCGGCGCGACCGAGACCGGATTGGTGTTCTGGATCAACAGCGCGGTTACCGGCACGCCGTTGATCAGCGCGTCGGGCTCGCCGACGAGCACGGGCCCGATGCGCGACTGATCGAGCGTGCGGATCGCGGGGTCGATCACGTCGAGCCCCTCGGTCATGGTCTTGTTCCAGTGATAGATCGCGCCGTTGTTATGAAATGCGCCGCCGCCTTCCAGCGTCCATGAGCCGCGCACCGCCGCGATGCAGCTTGCCGCATGCATGTTGGTCGTGCCGTTGCGGCCGCGGCTGAAACCGTAGCCGAGGCGGAAGTACGTGCGCTTGTTGTCGGCAACCAGTTTCGCGAACGCCTCGATGGTCTCGACCGGGCAGCCGGTGATGCGTGACGCCCATGCGGGCGAACGGGTCGCCAAGTGCTCTTCGAGTTCGCGCGGCGCGTCGGTGTATGTCTCAAGAAAGTCGCGATCCGCGAAGCCGTCGCGGAACAGGCAGTGCATCACCGCGCAGGCGAGCGCGCCGTCGGTTCCGGGGCGCACCAGCACGGCGAGATCGGCCTGCTGCATAGTGCCGTTCTGGTAGACGTCGATCGCGACGATCTTGGCGCCGCGCTCCTTACGGGCGCGGATCGCGTGGGTCATCACATTGACCTGCGTGTTGACCGGGTTGGTGCCCCAGATCACCACGCAATCGGATTTCGCCATCTCGCGCGGATCGGGGCCCGCGAGCCGGCCCGTGCCGGCGATGAAACCGGTCCAGGCCGGATTGACGCAGATGGTCGAATGGAAGCCCGAATATTTCTTCGCATGGCGCAGGCGATTGATGCCGTCGCGCATCACCAGCCCCATGGTGCCGGCGTAGTAATACGGCCACACAGTCTCGCTGCCGTGGCGCGCTTCGGCCTGGAGGAACTTCTCCGCCGTGAGATCGAGCGCATCGTCCCAAGTGATCGGCGCGAATTGGCCCGAGCCCTTCGGCCCCGTGCGCACGAGCGGATGCGTGAGCCGGTCAGGATGATGGATCCGCTCGGCATAGCGCGCGACCTTGGCGCAGATCACGCCCGCCGTATAAAGATTGTCCTCCGCGCCGCGCACGCGGCCGATCGTGCGGCCGTCGAGCACCTCCACTTCGAGCGCGCAGGTCGACGGGCAGTCGTGCGGACAGGTCGACGCGCGCAGTTCGGTCCGGAGCGGCTTGTTCATCGGAATCGCCGGGTTTGAGAAGAGGACTATATATCCTCCGGAAGGCGCCGCCGAGACCTCGTGAGCAGAAACCCGAGCGCGATCACGAACAGCGCGCCCGCGGCCGCGGCCCACTCATGCAGATCATGGATCGGCGTCACGGGTAGCAGGTACAGCAGCGCCTTGTCCTGCATCATGAGATCGCCCGCGACCCAGCCGAGGAGCGCGCCGCCGGCCCATGCCAGGATCGGCAAGCGCTCAAGCAGCGCCACCAGGATCGCGCTGCCGCCGACGATCAGCGGAATGGAGATCGCAAGGCCGACCACGATCAAGGTGGACTTGATCGCGGCTGCATGCTCCGCGTCCACGGCGAGAGCGGCCGTCTGCGCCGCAGCCGCGACCGCCACGACATTGTCGAGGCTCATCACGATGTCGGCCACGACGATGATCCACACGGCGCGCAGGAGGCTGTCGGCCGCCTTCACCTGCGCGCCGCGGGCGTGCGCGGGTGCCGCCAGCTTCACGGCGATCCACAGCAGCAAGGCGCCGCCCGCGAGTTCGAGGCCGGGATATTCCATCGCGCGCGCGATAACGAGCGTGAACACGATGCGCAGCAAGACCGCGGCGCCGGCACCGATGACCATGCCCCACAGGCGCCGGTCCGGCGGCAAACCCCGGCAGGCGAGCGCGATCACGACCGCGTTGTCGCCGGAGAGGACGATGTTGATGCCGATGACCTTGAGGACCGCGACCCAGAACGCCGATAGCGAGAAGCAGGTCAGCAGGTAATCCACCGCATCCCTTCCCCTGTCGCCGTCGGTCTATCGCATCAGCGGTCCGTGCCGCGAGGGGACGCCTTGTCGCAGTCCCTAGCCGACGATCTCGTTGCCGGAAAAGAACTGCGCGATTTCCTGCGCGGCCGTGTCGGACGCATCCGAGCCGTGCACCGAGTTCTCGCCGATCGACAGCGCATGCACCTTGCGGATGGTCGCGTCCGCCGCCTTCTTCGGGTCGGTCGCGCCCATGACGTCGCGATACTTGGCGATCGCGTTCTCGCCGTCGAGCACCTGCACCACGACGGGACCCGAAGTCATGAACTCGACNNAGCTCGCCGAAGAACGGCCGCGCGCGGTGCACGCCGTAGAATGTTTCGGCCTGCTCGCGCGTGATGCGCACGCGCCGTTGCGCGATGATGCGCAGGCCCGCCTTCTCGATCATCGCATTGATCGCGCCGGTCAGGTTGCGCTTCACCGCATCGGGCTTGATGATCGAGAAGGTACGCTCGAGCGCCATCGCTCATCCCTCTTCATTGCTGGAAAAAATCGGATGGAAGCTGCCGCGGCTTATAGCGGCGCCAACATTCACCGGCAAGCAAGCGCGAGCGCGACCTGGCGTGCGACACTAACGATACGAACGGCGCTACACTGAACGCCCATTCAGGTCGATTTTTCAAATGGATAGCGTGAACCTTATCGCGCCGCGGGCCGACTGATTGAGCGGATGACACAATCCATCAACTCGAACCCAACTGGGAGACTATCATGATCCGCAAGTCCATCTTCGCCCTCGCCGCCATCGCCACCCTGGGCGCCGCCGCGCTCGCTCCGACCTCCGCGTCCGCGTGGGGCTTCAAGGGCTGGCATCACTCGCACTTCGGCTTCGGCCTCGGCCTCATCGATGTCGCACCCTCGAGCGACTGCTACCTCGTGCAGAAGGTTGGCCGCCACGGCTACGTGCGCACGATCCAAGTTTGCGATTGATCATCGACCTGATGGCCGAAAACAAAAACCCCGGTCTCGTCCGAGACCGGGGTTTCTTATTGTGCGAAGCGCGAACGATCGATTATTGCTGCGGGCAATAGGCGACGCACTGCGGCGCGGAGCTTCCGTCTTCAAGCGGGACGTCGGTCATGCGCAGCTCGCACATGCCGTCATCAGTCGGGCCCATGCACGCATCGGGATCCGGCCCGTCGACATAGGCATAAGGCGTGTAGTAGCGCGAGCCGATCGTGATGGCGGCGAGCACGCCGAGCGCCACGAACGGGATATAGATGCCATTGCGGAAGAAGCGGTGCGGGCCGCGGATGAAGTTGGCATTGACGCCATGGAATCGCATCGCGCCGACCGGACCGCGGAAGGCGGCGGCCGGTCCGCGACCGATCGGACCGCGAAAGCGCGGGCCCGGCCCGCCGGGCACGACCTGAAGATTGCGCGGCGCGAAGTTTTTCTGCTGGAAGGTCTTTTGCTGGAAGGTCTTTTGCTGCGGCACCACCCGCTGCGGGGCGCCGTGAGGCTTGCCGGCGCTGATCTGCGGATTGTGCTCCGAGGAGAACTCCGTCATGCCGCCGCGCGCGTCTTGCGCCACGGTCTGCGCCGGCAGGTGAGTGGCGAGCATCGAGAGCGCGGCGAGCGCGATCGTACCGGTGCGTGCCGTGCGTTTCGCGACGACTGAGATTCTGTTTGTCATTCGATTTTCCCGATATTGCCGACGCCCCGCAGTCAATCAGTGCACCTGATAGCGTGTCCGGCCTGGTAAATACAACATAACTTGCCGACCCGGCCGCCGGAAACCATGCCGTCACAAAGGACGTCCCGCCGCGGCACTGCGATTGACTTAAGGGCCGCCGCGCGGTTGATAGCGCCGCAACAATGACGCAAACTCAAGCAATGCCATCGCGCATGAGCGAGAAATTGCCTGTGCCGGAACCCGGCGTCCGCCTGCGAACGCTGGCCCCGCTCGCGGCCGCATTGACCATCGCGCTTGGCGGCTGTTCGGCAGACGGGCCCTCGATCAACCTCAATCCGTTCTCGGGCGGCGTTGAGCGCAGCGCCGATTACAATATGTTCTATAGAAACGACGTGCGCGGTAACGGGGCCGTGACGGCGGCCGACCTGGTCGGACCCGACGGTCACTGCGCGTTCGAGGCCGCACCCGCTACGGCGGCGCCCTATCCGTCCGCGCCACCGCGCGGCGCGGCTCTGCCGCCGGAGGCCACGACCGAGCCGGTCAATCCGCGCAGCAACCAGGCGCTCTATTTCACCGCCGGCCCGCAAGCCAGCCCGCAGCAGCCGGGCAACGTGCCGTCGACCGGGACCCTGCCGCCTCAAGTGCGCGAGGGCCCGCGCGGCGTCGCGCTCGCGATGACCGAATGCCAAGTGGTGCAGCTCGTGGGCAATACCGATCGCGTCGAGATCGGCGCCGAGGCCGGCCGCCGCAGCGTCACGCTCACCTACATGAGCGGCGCGCGGCCCGGCATCTACCGCTTCCTCGACGGACGTCTCACCTCGATGGAGCGCGTCGAGGCGCCGCAGACGGCGCCGAAGAAGGCGCCCCCGCGCAAGAAGACCGCGAAAGCCAAGCCAGCCACATGAGCGTCGACGATCCGGGCTTCGCCGCGCGCCGACTGGCAGCGCGAGCGCGGCTCGACGCGATCGACGACGGCGGCGCAAGCGATCCCCACCGGCGCGCCTGGTTCGAAGCCGTCTATGCGCTCGCGGGCGACGACCCGGCCCAGATTCCGTGGGCCGATCTTGCTCCGCATCCCCTCCTCGCCGAATGGCTCGCCAAGACCGCGGCGCCGCCGAGTGGTGCGCGCGCGCTCGACATCGGCTGCGGCCTCGGCGACAACGCGGCCGCACTCGCGGCGAAGGGATTCAAGGTCACCGCATTCGATCTCTCGGAGCTTGCGACCGGCTGGGCCAAGCGGCGTTTCCCGGACGTCGATTTCGCGGCTGCCGACTTGTTCTCGGCGCCGGCGGATTGGCGCTCCGCATTCGACCTCGTGCATGAGTGTTACACCGTGCAGGCGCTGCCGGATCGCGTGCACGGCGAAGCGATGGCGGCGATCGCAGGCTTCGTGAAGCCCGGTGGGGCTCTCCTCGTGATCGCGCGCATGCGCGAAAGCGCAACGCCTTCGCCCGGGCGACCCTGGCCGCTCGCGCGCGAGGAGTTGATGGCGTTCACGGCTCATGGCCTGACGCCCGAGGCGATCGAGCGGCGTCCCGACCCGACCGACGGCAAGCCGCATTGGCGCGCGCTGTTTCGGCGGCCCGCCTGACGCTCCGGCAGCGCGGGTCACAACGCCGCGAACAGCTCACGCAGCCACGGACCTGGCCATGGACTTGCCGCAAACCTTCAGGACAGATCGGCGCATGACCCAATCCCATCAGACCCGGCGTCTGTTTGCCGTAGCGACCGCCGCCGCATTGACACTCGCATTCGCGAGCTCGGCCTTCGCGCAATCGCCCGAAAAGCATTCCCCGTCTCCCACGGAGAAGCCCGCGGAAGGACGGCATCTGCCGGCCGACGTGACGACCGATCAGACGGTCGAGCTTCCGGGCCGCACGCTGCACTTCAAGGCGACCGCGGGCTTCATCCCGATCAACGACGCGACCGACGGCAAGCCGCTCGCCGAAATTGCCTACATCGCCTATGTGCGCACGGACCAGGACGCCGCAGGCCGTCCCCTCACCTTCGTGTTCAATGGCGGCCCCGGCGCTGCCTCCGGCTACATGCAGCTTGGCGCGCTCGGGCCATGGCGTCTGCCGCTCGAGGGCGTCACGCCCTCGACGCCGCCGGTCATCGTGCCGAACGCCGAGACCTGGCTCGATTTCACCGACCTCGTATTCATCGATCCGGTCGCCACCGGCTACAGCCGCTTCATTTCGACCGGCGACGACGTGCGCAAGCGCTTCCTGTCGGTCGAGGGCGACATCGATTATCTCGCGACGGCGGTGCGCAAATGGATCGAGAAGGCCGGCCGCCAGGTCTCGCCAAAATTCATCGCGGGCGAGAGCTACGGCGGCTTCCGCGCGCCCAAGCTCGCGCGCAAGCTCATGGGCGACGGCGTCGGCGTCAGCGGGCTCGTGATGGTTTCGCCGGTGCTCGATTTCGGCTGGCGCGGCAATGGCCGGCACATGCCGAACAACTGGATCGCGCGCTTGCCGTCGATGGCGGCAGCCGCGCGCGAGCAGAACGCGCCGTTCGACCGCGAGGCGCTGCGCGAGGTCGAGCGCTACGCGTCGGGCGAATACATGCAGGACCTGATGCGCGGCGAGCGCGACGCCGCCGCGATCGACCGTATGGTGCCAAAGGTCGCGGCTTACACGCGACTCGACCCGGCGCTGGTGCGCCGGCTCGCCGCGCGGATCGATACTCGCACGTTCCTGCGCGAGCTCAACCGCGACCGTGGTCTCGTCGCCAGCAACTACGACGGGACCGTCACGGCGCTCGATCCGAACCCGCGCGCGGCGGATTCCCGCTCCGACGATGCGGTCCTCAATGTGGTGACGGCGCCGCTCGCGACCGCGATGACCGACCTCTATAACCGCGTGCTCAACTGGCGCGTCGAAGACCCTTACCGCCTGCTCAACAACCAAGTCTCGTCGCGCTGGGACTGGGACGGTGGCCGCGACTCCCAAGAAATCGTGAGCGATCTCCGCAACGCGCTCGCGCTCGATCCGCGGCTGCGCGTGCTCATCACCCACGGCGCGAGCGACCTGGTCACGCCCTATTTCGAGGATCAGCTCATCCTCGACCAGATGCCGGCCTTCGCGACGCCGGAGCGGCTCAAGCTCGCGGTCTATGGCGGCGGCCACATGTACTACACGCGCGACGCCTCGCGCCGCGCGCTGCGCGATGACGCCGAGCGGCTCTACCGCGCCGTCGGGCAATCCACCGAGAAACCGCGCGGATAGCGGCGCGGCGGCGCCAGCAGTTCGCGGTTGCAGCGGCGGCAACTTGAGATAGTATTTCCCGCGCGGCCGGCGGTCGGCCGCGCGGAGGCTGTCATGTCCCTACCTGCCGGATTCGATCACGCCGAAGCCCTCGACATGCTGGCGATGTGCGCCATCGTCGAACTGGCTCCCTTGAAGGTGCAGCCGCCGATCCCCGATCCGCCGGCGGGCTGGACCTCGCTGTTCGTCTCGCCGGTGATCCCACCGTTCGACAACATGTGGCAATTGTGGAAACGCGACCGCGACGGCGCCTTCGCGATCGCGATCCGCGGCACCGTGTATCAGCCCGGCAGCATCGTCGAGGATCTCCTGGCGCTGATGATCGAGGCGACCGGCACCATCACCGTCGACGGCGTGTCGCTCCCCTATTCATTCGCGGCCGATCCGCTGGCCGGCGTCCATCTCGGCTTCGCAACCGCGACGCTGCTCGTGGCCCAGCTTCCCATTATCGGCATTCTCGAGCAGTTGCAGTTCAACGGGGTCGGCGCCGGCAGCAACGTCTATGTCACCGGACACAGCCAGGGCGCCGCGATGGCGACGCTGTTGCGCTCCTACCTGCAATACGGCGCCGGAATGCCGCAGGGGATCGGCTACAAGACCTACGTCTTCGCCCAGCCGAAGCCCGGCAACGACCACTACGCGGCCGATTTCGAGAACCGGTTCTCGAACACGGGCCTCGGCTATCGCGTGACCAACTCGCTCGACTGGGTGCCGCAGATGCCGTTCACGATCGAAATCCTGAGCGACATCAACGTGCCGAACCCGCTCAGCGTGCTCACCCAGACCGAGCAGTTGATCAGGATCGGCGCCGCGATGCATGTACGCGCGATCACGACGCTGGTTCACGACGCGAGCCACTTGATCGTCGCGCGCGAAATCGCGCGCGTTCGCCCTGCCTTGCAAGCGCTCGTGACCGCCAAGGCCGGACCCGCCGCGGCCGTTCCCGGCGCAAGCATCGACCTTCCGCTGATGTTCTCGTTCAACTACGTCAACGCGGCGACGAACTTCTCGCTGATGGGTTCTCCCTGCTCCAATCCGCAAGAATGCTCGGACGAGTTCTTCGAGCACCACGCCGAGACGTATTACAAGCTGTTGCTGGTGGCGTGATCGGCGCGGGCGCGGCTACGCCATAGCGTCCTCGTAAGCCGCGCTTGCGGCGAGCCAGTCTTCCTCGGCTTTGGCGAGCGCGCCGGCGGCCTCGCTGCGCGCCTTGGCAAGCGTCGTGGCCTTCGCGGGATCGCGCGCGAACAGGCCGCCCGCGAGCTCGCCGTCGATGCGCGCGATCTCGGCCGCCAGCCTCGTCACGGCCTTTTCGGCGGCGTCGATCTGCCGCTTGAGCGGCTGTAGCCCGATGCGCTTTTCGGCCGCGGCACGGCGCTGGTCGGTGCGCGAGGCCTGCTCCGCCTCGTCGCGGGTGTCGCGCCGGCGCGTCCCGCGCCCGAGTACGAGGCGCACATAATCATCGAGATCGCCGTCATAGGGCGTGACCGTTCCGCCGCCGACGAGCCACAGGCGCTCAACGCAGGCTTCGATCAGGTGGCGATCGTGCGACACCAGGATCACGGCGCCGGGATACTCGTTGATTGCCTGCACCAGCGCGGCGCGGCTGTCGATGTCGAGATGGTTGGTCGGCTCGTCGAGGATGAGAAGATGCGGTCCTGCGAACGTCGCGATCGCGAGCAGCAACCGCGCCTTCTCGCCACCCGAAAGATTGCCGACCGGCGTATCCGCCGTCTGGCCGGAGAATCCCACGCTGCCGGCGCGCGCGCGAACCTTCGCCTCGGGCGCGTCGGGCATCAGCCGGCGGACGTGATCGTAGACGCTCTGCTCCGGGATCAATTCGTCGAGCTGGTGCTGGGCGAAATACGCGACCTCGATGCGAGCCGGCCGGGTGATCGTGCCCTTAAACGGCGCGAGCCGGCCCGCCAGCAGCTTCGCCAGCGTCGACTTGCCGTTGCCGTTCGGACCGAGCAGCGCGATGCGATCGTCATTGTCGATGCGCAGCGACAGGTCATGCAGCACCGGCTTGCCCGGCTCATAGCCGACCGAGACCTTCTCCATCGCGATGATCGGCGGCGACAGCGACTTTGCGGGCGGCGGAAATACGATCGGGCGCACCTCGTCGCTGGTTATCGCGATCACGGGCTCCATCTTGGCGAGGCGCTTGACGCGTGATTGGGCCTGGCGCGCCTTGGTGGCCTTGGCCTTGAATCGATCGATGAAGGCCTGCAGATGCTTGCGCTCGGCTTCCTGCTTCTTGGCATGCTTGACGTCGAGCGCCTGGCGCTCAGCGCGCTGGCGCGCAAAGGACGTGTAGCCGCCGCGATAGAGCACCAGCTTGCCGGCATCGATATGCAGGATCCAGTCGACCGCCTCGTCGAGCAGGTCGCGGTCGTGGCTGATGACGATGAAGGTGTGCGGATAGCGGGCGAGGTGGTCGGTGAGCCAGAGCGTGCCTTCAAGGTCGAGATAGTTGGTCGGCTCGTCGAGCAGCAGGAGATCCGGCTGCGCGAACAGCACCGCCGCGAGCGCGACGCGCATGCGCCAGCCGCCGGAGAAGTCGGCGCAGGGGCGCTGCTGCGCGGCCTCGTCAAAGCCGAGGCCGGCAAGGATCGATGCGGCGCGCGCGGGCGCCGCATGCGCGCCGATATCGGCGAGCCGGGTCTGGATCTCGGCGATGCGGTGCGGATCGCGCGCGGTCTCGGCCTCGGCTAGAAGCGCGGTGCGCTCGGCATCAGCCGCGAGCACGACCTCGATCAGGCTTTCCGGTCCGTCCGGCGCCTCCTGCGCGAGCCGTCCGACCCGCGCGCGTGCCGGAATCGCGATCGATCCGCTCTCCAGTGGGATTTCGTGCATGATCGCATGGAACAGCGTGGTCTTGCCGATGCCGTTGCGGCCGATGAGGCCGACGCGGGCGCCGTCCGGAATACGCGCGGACGCGCCGTCGAGCAGCAGGCGCCCGGCCACGCGCAGGGATATGTCGTCGATCTCGAGCATGGCGGGTTGTTAGATCATGATCGTGCCGAGTAGAAGCGCGATCATCACGCTTTCTTTTCCCAGCGGCCGTGCTCGTCGGCCTGCCAGTAGGTCGCCGCAAAGCCATTGGCCTTGGCCTCGCTCCAATGCGCGCGGGCGGCCGCAACCGCGTCATCGTCCTCGCCGTCGAACAGGAGCACGACGCGCTGATAGGTGGCGGCATCCGCCGGCACCGGCGCGCCGTCGATCAGGAAGCGCACGTGCGCGCCGTTCGGATTGTGGTCATGCACGGTGAGCAGCACCGGCTGCGCGGCGGCCTCGCTCTCCCGATAGGTGCCATGCGCAAGGAAACCGTCCTCGCGATAGGTCCATAAGTGCGCGTCGAGCGCGTCAACGCGCTCGTCTGTTGCGGCCTGGACGACGGCACGCCAGCCGCGCTCGAGCGAGCGCTCAAGCAGCGAGGGAAGCACGCGCTCGATCGGCTGGCGTTGGAGGTGGTAAAAGAGGATTTCGGTCATCGAGGCGCCGTCAGTACGTTGTGGAGGTGCGGCGCCTTACGCCGAGCACCACCACCTCGCGCTGCTTTTGATGAACTTCAAACAAAATCCGCCACGTTCCGACGCGTCGTCGCAAGGTGCCGCCCATTCCGCGTAAAAACTTGACGTCACCACCGAACGGGTCGTTCCGCATTGCTTCAAATGCCGCATCGATGCGCTGAAGATCCTCCGCGCGAATGGCCTTGAGATCGCGAGCGGCAGGCTTAGTGATCGCCAAGTTCCACGGCATGGCGCCACTCGTCGAGTGTCATCACTTCGCCTTGCTTATGCGCCCGGCGCCCTTCATTCACGGCTACACGTTCGCCCGCGCTCGGAGCTTCATCCCCGATCCGCCGGAGCCGGAAATAGAGTTGTAGCGCGTCGTTCACGACCGCGGAGCGACTGCGCTTACCGCGCTTCGCTTCCCGGTCGACCAGTGACCGAATCTTCGGCGGCAATGAGATCGACACATTTTCCCGTGCCATGACTGCATCCTCTCGATTCGACTTTACCCCTCATACTCCTCCGCCACCAGCCGATCGAGCAGCCGCACGCCCCAGCCGGAGCCCCAGCTCTTGTTGATGTCGGAGTTGCTCGACGCGAAGCCGGTGCCGGCAATGTCGAGATGCGCCCACGGCGTCTTGCCGACGAAGCGGCCGATGAACTGCGCGGCCGTGATCGAGCCGCCGAAGCGGCCGCCGGTGTTCTTCATGTCGGCGAATTTCGAATCGATCATCTTGTCGTATTCGGGCCCGAGCGGCATGCGCCACACGCGCTCGCCGGTATCGAGCCCGGCCTGCGTCAAGCGCTCGGCGAGCTTGTCGTCATTGGCGAACATGCCGGCGTATTCCTGGCCGAGCGCGACGATGATCGCCCCCGTCAGGGTCGCCAGGTCGATCATGAACGCCGGCTTGAAGCGCGTGTTGACGTAGTGGCAGACGTCGGCGAGCACGAGGCGGCCTTCCGCGTCGGTGTTGATGATCTCGATGGTCTGGCCGGACATCGAGGTGACGATGTCGCCCGGACGCTGCGCGTTGCCGTCCGGCATGTTCTCGACGAGCCCGATCGCGCCGATCGCGTTCACCTTGGCCCTGCGGCTGGCAAGCGCGTGCATCAGCCCGACGACGCAGGCCGCGCCCGCCATGTCGCCTTTCATGTCCTCCATGCCGGCGGCCGGCTTGATCGAAATGCCGCCGGTATCGAAGCACACGCCCTTGCCGATGAACGCCAATGGCGGCGTGCCCTTCTTGCCGCCGTTCCAACGCATCACCACGACGCGGCTGTCACGCGCGGAGCCTTGGCCGACGCCGAGCAGCGCGCCCATACCGAGCTTTGTCATCGCCTTGACGTCGAGGATCTCCACGCCGACGCCGAGCTTGCGCAAGCCGGCGGCGCGGCGCGCGAACTCCACGGGAAAGAGGACGTTCGGCGGCTCGTTGACGAGGTCGCGCGCGAGCACGACGCCGTCGGCGATGCCCCGCCGGGCGCCCCAGGCGCGGCGCGCGCCGGCAACGTCGGCAACGGCGAGCGTGACGCGCCGCTTCGCCGCGGGCTCCTCGCCCTCCTTGCGCTTGGTCTTGTAGCGATCGAACGAATAGGCGCGCAGCGTCGCGCCCAGCGCGACATCCGCCGCGGCGTCAGGCTTGACGACGCCATCTCCGAGCTCGAGCAGGATCGTCGCGTCGCTTGCGGCCAACGGAATGCGTCCCATCGCGGCGCCGCCGAGCTTGACGAGGTCCTGCGGCTTGCGCTCGGCGGCCTTCCCGGCGCCGACCACGACGAGCCGCGACACCTTCATCCCCGCCGGCGCCACGACGTCGAGCGCAGAGCCGCTCTTGCCGGTGAACCGGTCGGCCTTGGCGGCCCGCGTCACCATGTCGAGAGCGGACCCGAGCACCGCGCGGGTCCTGGCCCCAAAACGCAGATCGGCGTCCGTGAACACGACGAGAACACCGCTTCCCGGCACCGCGATCGGCGCAAAGAAGAGTTTCGGGGCTTCGGCCATGAGAACGAGTCCTTATCCTGATCTTGGTAAACGGAGGCTGGAGCGCGGGGAACTCCGCGAAACTTGGGCCATTTCGGGCCTTCCTTTAGCGCATTGAGCGCCGTCTTGCGAGGTCGTTGCCCCGCTCTTGCCATCGATCGGGTTTAGGGGTCAGGTGCGTTGCATCGGGGGATGCTGCGTCGCGGGAACCCGGGGGAAGCTGCCGCCCAATGAGTGCGCTCGATCGTTACATCTTCCGCACGACGTTCGGCGCGTTTTTGCTGATCCTCGTCAGCCTTACGATGATCATCTGGCTCACGCACGCTCTGCGTGAGATCGACCTCATGACGAATCAGCGCCAGACGGTGCTGACCTTCATCGGCATCACCGGACTGCTGATCCCGATGCTGGTACTGATCATCGCGCCGATCGCGCTGGTGATCGCGGTCGGCTACACGCTCAACCGCCTGAATACGGATTCCGAGATCGTGGTGATGAACGCCTCCGGCATGTCGCCGTGGCGCATCTTCCGTCCCTTCCTGACGACCACCCTGGTGGTCTCGGCTCTGGTCGCGGCGGTCAGCGCCTATGTGGCGCCCGCGGGGCTGCGCACGCTGCGCGACTGGGCAACCAAGGTAAAGGCGGACTTCGTCGTCAACATCATCCAGCCGGGCCGCTTCACGACGATCGAGCGCGGCCTCACGCTGCATATCCGCGAGCGCCGTCCAAACGGTCAGCTCCTCGGCATCTTCATCGACGACCGGCGCGATCCGAAGGAGCGGGTGACGTCGCTCTCCGACTATGGGGAAATCGTCCAGACCGGAACCGGCACGTTCCTGGTTCTCACGAGCGGCAGCGTGCAGCGGCTCGAAAGCACACGCACCGATCCGACCATCGTGCGGTTCGAGCGTTACGCCTTCGACCTGTCGCGCTTTACCGCGGGCCCCACGGTGCAGCCGTTCGGCGTGCGCGAGCGGAATCTGTGGGACCTCGCGTTCCCCGATCCGGCCGACCCGGTCTACAAGCAGGTGCCGACGCATTTCCGCGCCGAGCTGCATGACCGGCTGGTGGCGCCGCTCTATCCCATAGCTTTCACGGTGATGTGCTTCGCCATACTGGGTGCGCCGCGCACGAGCCGGCAGAGCCGCGAAACCTCGGTCATCCTGGCGCTCGCCAGCACCGCCGCGCTGCGCCTGATCGGATTTGTCTGCAACGTGCTGGCGGCACAGACCGTGCTCGCGGTCGTCGTGCTCTATGCCACGGTGTTCGCGGCGATCGGGATTGGCGTCTACGTCATCGCGCGCGGGCTCGTGCTGGAGGCTCCATCGTTCGTCACGCAGCCGTTCGGTTCGCTGTTCGAACGGCTCACGCAACGCCTTGCGCCGACCTGACGTCGAGCCAATGGTCTCGCGCACCCTGCTCCGCTATATCGGCCTGCGCTTTCTCGGCGCGGTGATGTCGGTGTTTTTCGGCATCTTCATTCTGGTCGTGCTGGTCGACTACATCGAGCTGATGCGCCGCGCCTCCGACGTGCCGAACCTGTCGGCCTGGGTCGTCGCCAAGACGTCGTTCTTCCGCGTTCCCCAACTGACCGAGCGGCTGCTGCCGTTCTCCGTGCTGGTCGGGGCCATGGCCTGCTACCTCGCGCTGTCGCGGCGCAACGAACTGGTCGTGGCGCGTTCGGCCGGAATGTCGGCCTGGCAGTTCGTCGCGCCCGCCGTCATCACGGCATTCGCGCTCGGGATCGTGGCGACGGCGGTCTACAATCCGCTGTCGGCGATGATGCGCGAATGGTCCAAGCGGCTCGAAGCGGAGATGTTTGGCGAGAGGCAATCCGCGCTGCAGGCTACGGTCTCCGGCTTCTGGGTACGCCAGAAGAGCATCGACGGCCAATCGATCGTCTTTGCGGCCTCCAGCCAGGAACAGGGCGTGCGCCTCGACGGCGTGAGCGTGTTCACCTTCGACCCGGCCGGCAAGCCGCTCGAACGCATCGAAGCCAAGCGCGCGACGCTCGAAACCGGGCATTGGCGGCTCGATCAGGCGCGCGTCTACGTGGTCGGCGAGGCGCCGCGCGAATACGAGACCTATGATGTCAAGACCAACTTGACGTCCGCGCAGGTGCGCGAAAGCTTTTCGACACCAGAGACCGTGCCGTTCTGGGATCTTCCAGCGTATATCGAGGTCGCGGAACGGTCAGGTCTGGTCGCCGCAGGCTATAAGCTCCAGTACCACCTCCTGATTGCTCGGCCTTTCTTTCTGGCCGCAATGGTTATGCTCGCGTGTTGCGTGAGTTTACGATTCTTTCGCTTTGGTGGCATTACCAAAATGGTTTTGGGTGGCATTGCGGCGGGGTTTCTGCTCTATGTGTTGTCGAAAGTGACCGAGGATTTGAGCAAAGCCGAGCTGCTGCACCCGGCGGTGGCGGCTTGGATGCCTGTCCTCGCAGGGGGACTGACGGGCTTCATCGTGCTTTTGTACCAGGAGGACGGGTGATGGCCGCGGCGATCACCGCTCGGCCTCGTAGAGTGAGTCAGGGAAGCCGCTTGGCGGCTTCTGCCCTTGTGGCGGTCGTGGCGATCGTGCTCACGGCCGGCGTTGGGGCTCGCCCTGCGTTTGCCCAGTTCAACAACGGACCGCAGCCCTGGGTCGGAGTGCCGACCACCAAGCCGCCGCCCACCGCCTCCTCGCGGCTTGGAGCCGACGAGCGCGATCCCAATGCGCAGATGCTCGTGCGCGCCGACGAGTTGCAGCACGACAACGCCAACGACCGCGTCCTCGCGATCGGCAACGTGCAGATCTATTACCAGGGCTCGCAGCTCGAAGCCGACAAGGTCATCTACGACAAGAAGTCCAAGCGCCTGCACGCCGAAGGCAACGTCCGGCTGATCGAGGCCGACGGCAAGGTCGTGCATGGCGAGACGCTCGACCTCGATGAGCATTTCCGCGACGGGTTCGTCGACTCGCTGCAAGTGGAGGCGGCCGACAAGACGCGTTTCGCCGCGCCGCGCGCGGAGCGCAGCGACAAGCGCTACACGGTGTTCCAGAGCGGCGTCTACACCGCCTGCGAGCCGTGCAAGGACGATCCGACCAAGCCGCCGCGCTGGCAGGTCAAGGCAACGCGTATCATCCACGACGAAAACGAGAAGATGATCTACTTCGAGCAGGCGCGGCTCGAAGCGTTCGGCGTGCCGCTATTCTACTGGCCGTATTTCTCGACGCCCGACCCGACCGTGAAGCGCAAGACCGGCATGCTCGAGCCGAGAGCTTCCTATTCGAGCGCGTACGGCGCCGCCGTGACGACCCCGTATTTCTGGGCGCTCGCGCCGGACTACGACTTCACGCTGACGCCGACCTTGACGTCGAAGCAGGGATTGCTGCTGCAAGGCGAGTGGCGTCAGCGCCTGATGAACGGGTCCTACTCGGTGCGCGCGGCGGGAATCTTCCAGCTCGACCGCCAGTACTTCGCCGACACAGTCGGCCCCGGTTCGCCCGGCGATCGCCTTTTTCGCGGCAATATCGACACCACCGGCCAGTTCAGCCTGAATAACCAATGGGTCTGGGGCTGGGACGGCTCGCTGCTGACCGACAAGCTGTTCCTGCAGGACTACGGCCTGCAGACCTACTTCACGACCTCCGATCCGATGCGGTCCGGCGGCCTGGAGACGGTCTCGCAGCTCTATCTCACGGGACGCGGCGCGCGCAGCTACTTCGACATCCGCGGCATGTACTTCTACGGCCTCGCGGCGAGCGACGTGCAGACGCAGCTCCCCGTCGTTCTTCCGGTGATCGACTACAAGAACGTGCAGTCGCTGTTGGGCGGCGATCTGGCCTATCGGTTCAACCTGACGAGCCTTTCGCGCGCCCAGGCCGACTTCGACCCGATCACGCCGGTCGCTTTTGCGACCGGACAGTGCGACTTGATCAGCGCGGACTCGGCGCTCAAGACGCCGGCCAACTGCATCCTGCGTGGTTTTCCCGGAACCTATTCGCGCGCCTCGGCCGACGCGACCTGGAAGCGCACCTTCATCGATCCCTATGGAGAGAAGTGGACGCCGTTCATTTCGATGCGCGCCGACGTGGCCGCGCTGTCGGTCACAGCCCAGCCGGGGGTCTCCAACTTCCTCACCCCCGGCGACAGCACGGTCGGACGCTTCATGCCGGCGGTCGGTCTCGAATACCGCTACCCGTTCATCGACGTGCAGTCCTGGGGCACCCAGACGATCGAGCCGATCGCCCAGCTCATCGTACGCCCGAACGAGACCGCGGTCGGCCGGCTGCCGAACGAAGACGCCCAGAGCCTGATCTTCGACGACAGCAACCTGTTCAGCGTCAACAAATTCTCCGGCTGGGACCGCGTCGAGGGCGGCACGCGCGTCAACGCCGGCGTCCAATACACGGCACAATTCAACAAGGCCGGATTCGTGAACGTGCTGTTCGGCCAGTCCTACCAGTTGTTCGGGCAGAACTCGTTCGCAACCGCCGACAGCGTCAATACGGGCCTCGGCAGCGGGCTGGACACGCCGGTTTCCGATTACGTCGCGCGCGTCGCCTATCAGCCCGACAACATCTATACTTTCATCTCGCGGTTTCTGATCGATCATCAGACCTTCAACGTCCGCCGCATCGAACTGGAGGCCCGCGCCAATTTCGATCGCATCGGCCTATCCGTGCTGTACGGCGACTATGCCCCGCAGCCCGAGATCGGATTCGTCGAGCGCCGGCAGGGAATCGTCGGATCGGTGAACCTCAAGGTCACCCAGAACTGGAGCGTCATCGCGTCGGCACGCTATGACATCCAGGCTGGCCAGATCGACGAGCACCGGCTCGGCCTCGGCTACATCGACGATTGCTTTGCGATCTCGCTCAACTATATCACCACTTATAACTACGCCGGCACCACGGCGACGGACCAGAAGGTGATGGTCGTGATCAACTTGCGCACGCTTGGCGGCACGTCGTTCAGCCAGAGCGTGACCCAGAACAACTCCAGCAACAATGCTACCGGCCTCGGCCTTTGATCGGCCGGGATGGGTGCCACTGGCGGGGCGACAGCGAGGATGAGAAAATGACGCCCTTCATCGCGACGAGTGCCGGCGGGTCCGGCGATCGGTGTGCGGCATGGCTTGTCCGCCAACCTGCCCGCGCGCGCCGTGCGGGTGCGGCGGCTGTGCTCGCCGCCGCGCTGCTCTGCGGCGGCCACCTGCCCGCGCACGCGCAGATCGTCGCGATCGTCAACGGTGAGCCAATCACCGCGACCGACATCGCGCAGCGCAGCAAGCTGCTGCAGCTCTCGACGCACAAGGCGCCGCCGCGCCAGGAAGTGCTCGACGAACTGATCGACGACAAATTGAAAATCCAACTCTCCAAGCGCTTCATCGCGGAAGTGCCGAAGCGGGAGATCGACAGCGCCTATGCCAACATGGCGCGGCGCGCCGGCCTGACCACGCAGCAGTTCACCCAGGCCCTCACCAAGGACGGCGTCAGCGTCGAGGCGTTGAAGGTGCGTATCCATGCCGACTTCGTCTGGGGCCAGATCATCCGCGGCAAATACCAGGGAAGCCTGCAGATCGGCGAAAAGGACGTCATGGCCGCGCTGCAGACCAAGAACAAGCCGGATTCGGTCGGCTACGAATATCTGCTGCGTCCGATCATGCTGCTGTTGCCGAACGGCGCGTCTCCCGAGGCGATCGAGGCCCGCAGGCGCGAGGTCGAGGCTCTGCGGACTCGCTTCCAGAGTTGCGACGAAGGCATACGCCTCGCGATGGCCCTGACGGACGTGGCGGTGCGCGACCCGATCCGGCGGCAATCGGCCGATCTCCCCGCGCCGCAACGCGAAGTTCTCAACAACACGCCGCTCGGACATCTGACGCCGCCCGACATCAGCATACAGGGAATCGAAGTGTTTGCGATCTGCGGCAAGGTGGCCACCACCACCGACACGCCGACGCGGCGCGAAGCACGCGACGAGATCTTCGCCGAACGATATACGGCTCTGGCGAAGAAATTCCTCAAGGAATTGCGTACCCAGGCACTGATCGAGATCAGGTAGGCCGCGCCGCGATGACGGGACCGTTGGCGCTGACGCTCGGCGAGCCGGCCGGGATCGGTCCCGATATCACGCTCGCGGCGTGGGAGCGGCGCGCCGAGCTCGGGCTGCCGCCATTCTACGTGGCCGGCGACGCCGGATTTTTTGCCCGCCGCGCCAAGCTGCTCGGCTTGAGCGTCCCGGTGCGCGAGATCGACCCCGAGGAGACGCGCGACGTGTTTGAGAGGGCGCTGCCGGTGGTCGCGCTCGACGAGCCCGTCACCGCGGAGCCGGCGCATCCCGACGCGTCGAGCGCGCCGGCCGCAATCGCCTCGATCCGGCGCGCGGTCGCGGCCGTGCTCGCCGGGCGCGCGCACGCCGTCGTCACCAACCCGATCTCGAAATCCGTGCTCTACCGCAACGGCTTCGCCGAACCCGGACATACCGAATATCTGGCAAAGCTCGCGCAAGCCCATACCGGCAAGGCCGCCCAGCCGGTCATGATGCTGTGGTCGCCCGAGCTCGCCGTGGTGCCGGTGACGATCCATTTGCCGGTGCGCGACGTGCCGGGCGCGCTGACCGCGGAGCTGATCGTGACCACCGGACGCATCGTCGCGCGCGACTTGAAGGAGCGCTTCGGCATCGCGCGTCCGCGCCTTGCGGTCGCGGGCCTCAATCCGCATGCCGGCGAGGAGGGCACGCTCGGCGAGGAGGATCTCGCCGTGGTCGCGCCCGCGGTCGGGCGGCTGCGCGCCGAGGGGATCGATGCGCGCGGCCCGCTGGCGGCCGACAGCATGTTTCATGCCGCGGCGCGGCGAACCTATGACGTGGCGCTCGCGATGTATCACGATCAGGCGCTGATCCCGATCAAGACGCTCGCCTTCGATCATGCGGTCAATGTCACGCTCGGCCTGCCGTTCGTGCGCACCTCGCCCGACCACGGCACCGCCTTTGATATCGCGGGAACCGGACGCGCGAGCCCGTCGAGCCTGATCGCGGCGCTCAAGCTCGCGGCGCGGCTCGCGAGCCCGGTGGCCGCTGACGCCGCGGCGCTATGAGCGCGCTCGACGACCTGCCGCCGCTGCGCGATGCGATCCGCCGGCACGGCCTCTCCGCCCGCAAGTCGCTGGGTCAGAATTTCCTGCTTGATCTCAACCTCACGGGGCGCATCGCGCGCGCCGCGGGCCCGCTTGAGGGCGTCACCGTGGTCGAGGTCGGACCCGGGCCGGGCGGGCTCACGCGGGCGCTTATCGCCGAGGGCGCGGGGCGCGTGATCGCGATCGAGCGCGACGCGCGCGCTACCGCGGCCCTGGAAGAGATTTCGGCGCATTATCCTGGACGCCTGACGATCATCGCGGACGACGCGCTCGCCTTCGACGTGAGACCGCTGCTCGACGGCGCAGTAACGCGCGTCGTCGCGAACCTGCCCTACAACATCGCGACCGCGCTGCTGGTCTCCTGGCTCACCACCGAGCCGTGGCCGCCCTGGTACGACCGGCTCGTGCTGATGTTCCAGCGCGAGGTCGCCGAGCGCATCGTCGCCGCGCCGGGCGCGAAGACCTACGGCCGGCTGTCGGTGCTCGCGGGCTGGCGCAGCGAGGCGAAGATCCTGTTCGACATCGCGCCGTCGGCCTTCGTGCCCCCGCCGAAGGTGACGTCGTCGCTGGTTGCGCTCATTCCGCGCGCGACACCGCTCGCCTGCGACCGCCGCGCGCTCGAGCGCGTGACACAGGCGGCCTTCGGACAGCGCCGCAAGATGCTGCGCGCGAGCCTGCGCTCGCTCGGGTGCGATCCGATGGCGCTTCTCGCCGCTGCCGGCATCGAGCCGACCGCGCGCGCCGAGGAAATTCCGGTTGAAGGATTCGTTGCGCTCGCGCGCGCATTCGCCGAGCATCGGCTATCCCACGCAACGGACTGACCTCCATGGCCCGCATGATCCGCCAATCGCTGGTCGCCTATGCGACGCCGCTGTGCGAGACGATCGTTGAGGCGCCGACGCCGCGCGGTACCGAGGTGCTGGTGCGGATCAGCCGCTGCGGCGTGTGCCATTCCGACATCCACCTGCAGGATGGTTACTTCGGTCTCGGGGGCGAGAAGAAGCTCGACGTGACGCAAGGGCGCACCCTCCCCTTCACGCTCGGACACGAGATCGCCGGCACCGTCGAGCAGGCGGGCCCGGATGCGCGGGTCGAGATGGGTAAATCCTACGCGGTGTTTCCGTGGATCGGCTGCGGGCAATGCGCCGCATGCAAAGCCGCAGAAGAGAATTTATGCGCGGCGCCGCGCCATCTCGGCGTGCAGGTCGACGGCGGCTTTGCCACCCACGTGCTGGTGCCGCACCCGCGCTACCTGATCGAGCACGACCCGCTGCCGGCGGGTCTCGCCGGCGCCTACATGTGCTCCGGCATCACGGCGTTCTCGGCGCTCAAGCGACTGACGGATCGCGCCGCGCGCGGGCCGATCCTGCTGGTGGGCTTGGGCGGCGTCGGCATGATGGGGCTCGCGCTCGCGCGCGCGATGCTTGCCGATGCGCCGATCGTCGCCGACATCGATGGCAAGAAACGCGAGGCCGCGCTCGCCGCGGGCGCTGCCGCCGCCTACGACCCGGCCGATCCCGGCGCACGCAAGGCGCTGCTGAAGTCGACCGGCGGCGTTGCCGGCGCGGTCGATTTCGTCGGCTCCGACGGCTCGCTCGCATTCGCGACCGGCGCCATCGCCAAGGGCGGCAAGGTCGTGATCACGGGGCTCCTCGGCGGCAGCTATCAGACCGCGATCGCGATGTTCCCGTTACGCGCCATGACGATCGAGGGCACGATGACCGGCACGCTCGCCGAAGCGCACGAGATGATGGCGCTCGCACGCGCCGGCAAGGTGACGCCGGTGCCGACGCAGGAGCGGCCGCTCAGCGCCGCCCAGGCTTCGCTCGATGACCTGCGCAACGGTCGCGTGATCGGGCGCGCGGTGCTGACGCCGTAGCGCGCCCTTTCTACATCGTCGTCTGATCTGCCGCAGCCGCGCCCTTCTGAAGCTCGACGAAAACTCGTTGCGGGTCGACTCCAAGCACCGCGCGGAGTCCCGACAACAGGTATCGCTCGGTAACGCCCAGTTCCCGAGCCAATTCATCCAGCGGGATCGACGGTTTCGTCACCAAACGCCTCGCGGCGCGACACATGATCCGATCCGACCTGGAGCGCAGGATGAGCCGGTCAAGAAGCGAGACGATTTCTGCGTTTGAAGAACACGTTCCGCACGAGACCGTTTGCGGCGCCTGCGCGATGCACAGACGTCCCGTGCTGCTCCATGTGTGATTGGCAAGAACCTGGTCGAAGATGCGGAAGATCATTGCGTGCTCCTTTCGAGCACGATGACCTCACCGCTCGCATCAACCCACCCGATCTACACGCCCGATTTCCGTGATGGCGGACGACCGATATGCGCGTGCGTACGCCCCCTCGGATCGGGCTTGATCGGGTGCGCCATACGCGGGGGAGGATACCCCGCTACCCGTCGATCTTCCTCAAATCCGCGAGCAGTTCGGCGACGAAGCTGTGCAGGTTCGGCTTGAGCACGCGCTTCAAGCGCTCGGCCGTCAAAATGGCGCGCAGCCGCGTGAAGCTCTTGTCGAGATCGCGATTGACCAGCACGTAGTCGTATTCGTTCCAGTGCGGGATCTCCTCGGCCGCGTTGCGCAGGCGGCGCGTGATCACCTCGCCGGAGTCCTCGGCGCGGCGTTCGAGCCGCGTGCGCAATTCCGCCGCCGACGGCGGCAGCACGAACACGCTCACGACATCTGTGCGCATTTTGGCGTAAAGCTGCTGCGTGCCCTGCCAGTCGATGTCGAACAGCATGTCGCGGCCGGCGCCAAGCGCGGTTTCGACCGGCTCGCGCGGCGTCCCGTAATAATTGCCGTGCACCTCGGCCCATTCCAGAAGCTCGTCGCCGTCGCGCATCGCTTCGAAGCGGCGCTTGGTGATAAAGCGGTAATGGATGCCGTCGATCTCGCTCGCGCGGCGCGCCCGCGTCGTGACCGAGATCGAGAGGCCGACATTCTCCTCCTGCTCCAGCAGATTGCGCGTCAGCGTGGTCTTGCCCGCGCCGGACGGCGAGGACACGACCAGCATGATGCCGCGGCGGGCGATCTCAGGGACGGCGTTCATTCGAGATTCTGCACCTGCTCACGGAACTGCTCGACCACGGTTTTGAGTTCGAGGCCAATGTTCGTGAGCTCGACGTCGTTGGATTTCGCGCACAACGTATTGGATTCGCGATTGAGCTCCTGCGACAGGAAATCGAGCTTGCGACCGACCTGCCCGCCGGCCGCGATCAGATGACGCGCCTGCGCGACATGGGCGACCAGCCGGTCGAGCTCTTCGCGGATGTCGGCCTTGGAGGCGATCAGAATCGCCTCCTGGTGCAGGCGGTCGGGATCGAAGCGCGTCGAGGTCTCGAGCAGCGCCGCGATCTGCTCGGCAAGGCGCGCCTTGATCGCCTCGGGCTTGCGCCCCGGCACGTTTTCGGCGCGCGCAGTGAGCGCCGCGATCTCGTCGAGCCGGCCTAGGAGCACGGCCTGGAGCGCCTCGCCCTCGCGGCGGCGCATCTCACCAAGGCTTGCGAGCGCCGTATCGAACCCCGCGATCACCGCCGCCTCGGCGGCGCTGCGGTCCTCTTCGCGCTCGTCCTCGTCGATCACCTCGATCACGCCCTTGAGCGCGAGAACGCCGTCGAGGCTCGGCCGGTCGCTGTCGACACGCTTTGCGACATCGCGCATGGCGGCGATCACCGCGGCGAGCACGGGCTCGTTGATGCGCACCACCGGCGGTACGCCGGCGCGCTGCACGGTCAGGTTTCCGTGCACAGAGCCACGCGCGAGCGCCTTGCCGACGCGTGCGCGCAGCGCAGGCTCGATTGCGTCCCAGCCCGGCGGCAGCCGCAGCCGCGGCTCAAGCCCCTTGGCGTTGACGGATTTCAGCTCCCAGGCCCAGTGATAGGCCCCGGCGACGCCGTCGGCCCGCGCAAAGCCGGTCATGCTCGACAGCGTCATCGCCCGATTCCCGGTTACTCACGCATGATCTTATCCGAAAACCAGTTCCAACCCCGCATCAAGTGCGGGGCAGGCTGTTTCGGGATCATGCGTTGAAGAGCGGTTTTAGCGGCGCCGCGAGGCCGTCACAAGCAGCGAGGATTCTTTGTTTGGTCGCGTTTTCTGCGGCGAACTGGTTCCCACTTCGCCGGAAAACGCTCCGGCGCCGTTACGGCTGGCGCGTCGTCTTGGTCGCGGCTTTCTTGGCGGCAGCCTTCTTGGCCGCGGGAGGCGGCGCCGTGGGAGCCGTCACGGGTGTCGACTGATCGGCGGCCGGCGCATAGGGGATCGCGGTGTCGGACGGCGTGTTTGCCTGGCGCACCTGCTGCTCGAACTGGCGCAGGCGCGCGACGTTCTGCTGCTGCTGCGCGAGCGTCTCGGCGAAGGCGTGACCGCCGGTGCCGTCGGCGACGAAAAAGATTTCCTTGGTGCGCGCCGGATTGGCAGCCGCCTCGAGCGAGCCGCGGCCCGGATTGGCGATCGGGCCGGGCGGAAGCCCCTCGATCACATAGGTATTGTACGGCGTCGGCTGGTCGATCTCGGATTTCATGATCGGGCGGCCGAGGGTGCCTTTGCCGCCGACCAGTCCGTAGATGATGGTCGGGTCGGCCTGGAGCCGCATGCGGAGCTTGAGCCGGTTGACGTACACCGCGGCGACGCGCGTGCGCTCGTCGGGCTTGCCGGTCTCTTTTTCCACGATCGACGCGAGCGTGACGAGCTGTTCCAGCGTCTTGACCGGGACGTCGGCGCTGCGCCGTTCCCAAACCTCCTGCAGCACGCGCTTTTGCGCCTGCTGCATGCGCTGGATCGCCTGCTCGCGCGTCGTGCCGCGCGGGAAGCTATAGGTCTCAGGCAGGAGCGTGCCTTCTTTCGGGACTTCCTTGATGTTCCCGGCGAGGAAATCGACCTCGACCAGCCGCGCGATGATCTGCTCGGAGGTCAGGCCCTCCGGGATGGTGACCGAATGCTGGATCACCTTGCCTTCGATGATGGTCTCGATCGCGTCGTGCAGGCTGATGTTCTTGGTGAATTTGTATTCGCCGTATTTGAGATCTTCGCGCGCCTTGAGCACCACGACGCCGCCGATGAAGAACCACGGCTGGTCGATGACGCTTTCGCGCGCGAGCACGTCGGCGATGTCGCGCAAGCCGAGGCCGCGCGGGATGTTGACGATCTTGTCGCGGTCGAGCGGGCCCGGCGCATCGAAGCGGCCCTTGCCGACCGAATACACGAGGCCGCCCGCGATCGCGGCGATCAGGATGATGGTGAAGATGGCATTGCCGGCGATGACGAGCGGATGACGGACGCGCCGCGACGGTCGGTTGCTCGGATCGACCATGTATTCCGGCTCCAGCGCCGCGCGCGGGCTGCGCGGTGCTACGCGCTTGATGTCTCCGGGATCGCCCACGGTGCGTCGGCCCCAATCCGTCATGTCGCGCCGGACCGCGCAGGCAGGTTAAGTGCAAATATGGCGAAAGGGTGAAGCGACACCGCTGGCTACCCCGCAAACCGACGAAACACCAGCGACGCGTTGGTGCCGCCAAAGCCGAACGAGTTGGATAGTACCACATCCACGTCGCGTTCGCGCGCCTTGTGAGCAACGAGGTCGATCGGCGTTTCGACCGACGGATTGTCGAGATTGATGGTCGGCGGCACGATCCTGTCGCGCATCGCCAGGATGCAGAAGATCGCCTCCACGGCGCCGGCCGCCCCCAGCAGGTGGCCGATCGAGGATTTGGTCGACGACATCGAGATGCGCCCGGCCGCATTGCCGACGAGGCGGTGCACGGCACCAAGCTCGATCTCGTCGCCAAGCGGCGTCGATGTGCCGTGCGCGTTGATGTAGTCGAGCTCGGAGGGGCTGATCTTGGCGCGCTTGAGCGCGGCCTGCATGCTGCGATAGGCGCCGTCGCCTTCCGGCGAAGGCGCGGTGATGTGATAAGCGTCGCCCGACATGCCGTAGCCGATCACCTCGGCATAGATCGTGGCGCCGCGCGCCTTGGCGTGCTCCAGCTCCTCGAGCACCACGATGCCCGCCCCCTCGCCCATCACGAAGCCGTCGCGGTCGCGGTCATAGGGACGCGACGCGCGCTCGGGCGTGTCGTTGAAATGCGTCGAAAGCGCGCGCGAGGAGGCAAAGCCCGCGAGCGACAGCCGGTTGACCGGGGACTCGGTGCCGCCCGCGACCATGACGTCCGCGTCGCCCAGCCCGATCAGCCGCGAGGCGTCGCCGATCGCATGCGCGCCGGTCGAGCAGGCGGTGACCACGGCATGATTGGGGCCTTTCAGGCCGAATGCGATCGAGACATAGCCGGAGGCGAGGTTGATCAGGCGGCCCGGGATGAAGAACGGCGACACCCGGCGCGGGCCCTTCTCATGCAGAATGAGCGCGGTCTCGGCGATGCCTTCGACGCCGCCGATGCCGGAGCCGATCATCACGCCGGTCGCGATCTGGTCCTCGTAGCTTTCCGGCTTCCAGCCGGCGTGGGCGAGCGCCTGACGCGCGGCGCAGAGCGCGTAGGTAATGAACTCGTCGACCTTGCGCTGCTCCTTCGGCTCCATCCACTGATCGGGATTGTAGGTGCCGCCGGTACCGTCGCCGCGCGGGATCTGGCAGGCGATCTTGGCCGGCAGGTCGGAGACGTCGAACTTTTCGATTCGGCTGGCGCCGCTCTGTCCGGCGATCAGTCGCTGCCACGTGATCTCGACGCCGCATCCGAGCGGCGAGACCATGCCAAGCCCTGTGACAACGACACGCCTCATGCCGGCTCCAACACGGGACGATCGCGCCGGCCGCCCGGCGCGGGCGACGTCGGACGATCCTTCAAATGCCCCACGCGGCGGATTTTGAAGCTCCTATGACAGTGCCGCAAGCTCGTAATGGAACTTAAAATCCGGAAAATCACACTAGGATCATAAAGTTGCCGGTTTCCGCCTGATTGGCGACGTCGACATCGCGCAGCGGCCGGTCGCATCGTCTAGGCTTCCGCGTTCGCATCGCGGAGACGGTGACGGCTGCGGCCGTGAGCAGAATTGCGACGTGCCTGAAGCGGGAATCAGCTCTTCGCGTTCTTTTCGAGGAACTTGACGGCATCGCCGACGGTCAGAATCGTTTCGGCCGCGTCATCGGGAATCTCGCAGCCGAACTCCTCCTCGAACGCCATCACCAGTTCGACCGTGTCGAGACTGTCGGCGCCGAGGTCGTCGATGAAGCTTGCAGCCTCGACCACCTTGTCAGGCTCGACGCCGAGATGCTCCACGACGATCTTCTTGACCCGCTCGGCAATGTCACTCATCGCTTGACCCTCGTGTTCTTCTCAATGGGCTGTCGGCCGCGCGACCTCAAGCCGTCACAGCCTCGTCGTGGTGCAAGGCGGCGCACAACCGTCGTCGATGGAGGGTCCGTTTCAGCAGCCCCCTCGCTTGGTTGCCCCACCCAAGACGGGGTTCGGTTATCATACTTCCAATGGCTTGGCCAGCGCGCGTGGGCGGGCGGAACACAGCCTCGCACAAGCACATCAGCGCTGTCGCAAGATCGAGCATCTAGGCGCGCGCCTTGAATGCCGCGACATCCTCAGGGCTACCGATCGCCGTTCCGGTCGCGCCGGCCGCGATGCGTTTCACGAGTCCGGACAACACCTTGCCGGCGCCGACCTCATAAAATGAATCAACGCCCGCATTGGCCATGAAGGCCACGCATTCGCGCCAGCGCACCGTACCGGTCACCTGCCGGATCAGGCTGGTCACGATCTCGGCCGGCGCGGTCACCGGGCGCGCGAGCACGTTGGCGACGAGCGGGACGGCTGGCGCCTTGACCGTCACATTGGCCAGTGCCTCGGCCATCGCGTCCGCCGCGGGCTGCATCAGCGCGCAATGGAAGGGAGCCGACACCGGCAGTAGCATCGCGCGTCGCGCACCCTTCCCCTTGGCGATTTCCACCGCGCGCTCGACCGCGGCCTTGTTGCCGGAGACCACCACCTGTCCGCCGCCATTGTCGTTCGCGGCCTGACAGACCTCGCCTTGGGCGGCCTCTGCGGCGACGGCGACAACCTGCTCGAACTCAAGCCCAAGCAGCGCCGCCATCGCGCCGACGCCGACCGGCACCGCCGCCTGCATCGCGCGTCCGCGGATGCGCAGGAGCCGTGCGGTGTCGGCGATCGTGAGCGAGCCCGCGGCCGCGAGCGCGGAATATTCCCCGAGCGAATGGCCGGCGACGAAGGCTACGTCGCGCTTCAAGTCGAAGCCGGCCTCGGCTTGCAGCACGCGCAGCGTCGCGAGCGACACCGCCATCAGGGCCGGCTGGGCGTTCTCGGTCAGCATGAGCTTGTCGGCCGGCCCGTCCCAGATCACGGCGGTAAGCTTCTCGCCGAGCGCATCGTCAACGGTGGCAAAGACTTCAGCCGCCGCCTTGAAGTTCTCGGCTAGCGCCTTGCCCATGCCGACGGCCTGGCTACCCTGGCCCGGAAACACCAACGCGACGGACATCTGCCACCCCCGGAAAACGCGCCGAAAGACACGTCGATGACGGGACTGTCAAGGCGCCGCCACCTTGGCTACAGTGCGATTTCAACCCGAGATGGCACAGAGGCGATGCCAACAAGTCCGATCAGCCGACGCGATTACCTCAAGGCCATGGCGGCGGCCGCTGCAACACCGCTGCTGGCGCGCTCGTCGCTGGCCGCAGCCGCTCCCCTCCCGACGCTCCCGACCTTACCGGCGAGCGACGCCGAACTGCTGGTGCCCGGCAGCGCGCGCTATAAGAAATTCCAGGTCGCCTACAACCTGCGCACCATCAAGGCGCCACGGCTGCGCGCTCTTTGCAAGACGCCCCAAGGCGTTGCGGCGGTCATCAACTGGTCGCGCGACAACGGCTTGCCGTTCGCGCTGCGCGCCGGCGGCCACAGTTATGAGGGCTTTTCGCAGAGCGAGGACGTGGCAATCGACGTCAGCCAGATGAACCGCATCGACATCGCGAGCGCGACGATGACGGTCGGAGCCGGCGCCGCGCTCGGCGACATCTACGCGAAAATCAACGCCGCCGGCTTCGCTTTCCCGGGCGGAAGCTGCGAGACCGTCGGGGTCACCGGGCATGCGCTCGGCGGCGGCTTCGGCTTCATGGGGCGGCCTTTCGGTCTGGCTTGCGACAACCTCGAATGGGCCGAGCTCGTGGACGCGAAGAGCAACATCATCACGGTGGACGCGCAGAACAATGCCGATCTGTTCTGGGCGCTGCGCGGCGGCGGTGGCGGCAGCTTCGGCGCGGTCACGCGCATGCGCTTTACGATCCACAAGGTGCAGCAGATCGTGCATTTCAGCGTGAGCTGGAAGCTTAATCCGGCAAGCGCAGTCAAGCTGATGCAGGCCTGGCAGGCCTGGGCCCCGCACGCGCCGGCCAATCTCACGACCGTCCTTGTCCTCGCCAACGGCGGCAAGGGACGCGTCGCGTTGACGTGCTCCGGGCAGTCGCCCGGGTCCACCGACGAGGTGCGGCACGAGCTTGCCAAGCTGACTAAGGTCGCGGCCGCGACGCCGACGATCACGGTTTCATCCCGCCAGGTGCCGAAGAAGCCTGTCTCGGGCTGGGCCTATCCTTCGCTGTTCCAGAAGGCGAAGTCCGACTACGTGAAGTCGCCGATGAGCGAGAACGGAATGGCGATGTTGTTCCGCGAAATGCTGAAAAGCCCCTCGGTCGGCGCGATCTGCGATGCCTATGGCGGCGCGGTTGGTAGCGTTCCGGGCGATGCGACCGCGTTCGGCCACCGCGACATGCTCTATTCGATCCAGTACTTCATCAACTGGGCGAAGACGTCGAACGGCGCCAGCGAGACGACGCGCATCGGCGAGCTTTATGCGGCGATGCGCCCGTATGTCTCGGGCGCGGCCTATGTGAATTACCCGGACGTGGAGCTGCCCGACTATCCGACCGCCTATTGGGGCGCGAACCTACCTCGCCTCAAGCAGATCAAGGCGGCGGTCGACCCCGATAACGTGTTCCGTCACGCCCAGAGTGTGCCGTTGGCCTGATGGCCCGCCCGGGGCGCTCGTTCTTGCATTTGCGGCCAAAATCCCTATAACGCCGCTTCCGCTCGATCCCGGCCGGGAGCTGAACGGACGGCTGTGCGTCCCCTTTGGGACGCCCGGCAGGGCCAGTCGGCCCGACGTCCCGTGTTCCCGCACTTCGAGCATTCGTGCCTTTCCCGAAAGGCCGAGGCGGCTAGGCGCTGGGATCGAGCCTGAAGTCTTAGGAAAGGGCCATCATGCCATTGTACGAACACGTCTATATGGCGCGCCAGGATCTGAGCGCGCAGCAGGTCGAGGAGATGACGACCGCCTTTACCGGCGTCATCGAAGGGCTCGGCGGAAAGCTCGTCAACCCGCCCGAATACTGGGGCGTCAAGTCGCTCTCCTTCCGCATCCGCAAGAACCGCAAGGCGCACTTCACCCTTCTGAGGGTCGACGCGCCGCCGGCCGCGCTGACCGAGGTCGAGCGCCAGCAGCGCATCAACGAAGACGTGCTGCGCTACATCACGGTGCGCGTCGACGCGCACGAGGAAGGCCCCTCGGCGATGATGCGCAAGGTCGATCGCGATCGCGACCGCGACGAGCGCGGTGGCCGCTTCGGCGACCGCGACCGCGGGTTTGGCGATCGCGGCCGCGGTGACCGCTTCGGCGGCGATCGCGACCGTGGGGACCGCGGCGATCGTGGCGACCGCGGCGAACGTCGTCCGCGCGAGGACGCCGAACCCGCCCCCGCAGCGGCGCAGGAGTAAGGATCATGGCCTTCACATCGTCATCCTCCCCTGCCCGCCGGCCGTTCTTCCGCCGCCGCAAGACCTGCCCGTTCTCCGGCACCAACGCGCCGAAGATCGACTACAAGGACGTGAAGCTGCTGCAGCGTTACGTCTCTGAGCGCGGCAAGATCGTGCCGAGCCGCATCACCGCGGTCTCGGCCAAGAAGCAGCGCGAGCTCGCGCAGGCGATCAAGCGCGCGCGCTTCCTCGGCCTGCTGCCTTACGTGATCCGCTAACCGGGTCACTGCCTTTACGAGGCCGGCGGAGCGTTTCCGGCGGCCGATGGTTGGGACGGGCAAGGATCCGTCTCTAACCGCTCTAGGAACCTAGACGCGGGACAGCTCGAATGGTGCAGATCGTCCTCATCGGGATTGCGGCGGGCGCAGCGTCGGCGCTCCTGTTCGCGTCCGTGGTGTCCGGCTCGATCCTGTCGGTTGCGCTGTTCTATCTGGCGGCGCTGCCGCTGATGATCGCGGCGATAGGCTGGAGCTCTGTGGCCGGGCTCGTGGCGGCCCTCGTCGCCGCCGGCGGCCTCGCCGCGGTGTTCGGTCAGGTCCTGCTGCTCGCCTTCCTGCTCGGCGTAGGCCTCCCTGCGTGGTGGCTCGGCTATCTGGCGCTGCTCGCCCGGCCGGTTGCCGGACCCGCAGGTGAAGCGCTCGAATGGTATCCGGTCGGCCGGCTGGTCGTGTGGGCCGCGATCCTCGGCGCGGTCGTGGTGCTGATCGCGATCCCGAATTTCGGCCTCGATGCCGACAGCTTCCGGGGCGGCCTGCGGCGCGTGTTCGAGCGCGTGTTGCGCGCCCAGACCGGCGCCGCCGACGACGCGCCGCTGCAGCTTCCCGGCATATCCGATACCGGCCGCGTGCTCGACCTCCTGGTCGTGCTGATCCCGCCGGTCGCAGCGGTGCTCTCGACCTTGACCAGCCTGATCAATCTTTGGCTCGCGGGCCTGATCGTGCGCCTGTCCGGCCGGCTCAAGCGGCCCTGGCCGAAGATTTCGGCGATGACGTTTCCGTCCTATGCGCCAGCCCTGCTCGCGCTCGCGGTCGCCGGCACGTTCCTGCCCGACCTGATCGGCATCGGCTCCGGCATCCTGAGCGCGAGCTTGCTCGTCGCCTATGCACTACTCGGCCTCGCGGTCATGCACGCCCTCACCGTCGGGATCAACGGCCGCGGCTTCATGCTCACCGGCACCTACCTGACGCTCGGCCTGTTCGGCTGGCCGGTCCTGCTGATGGCGCTGCTCGGCCTCATCGAGACCCTGTTCACCCTGCGTGCGCGGCTTGCCGCCAAGCGCGGCCCGCCTCCTAAACCGGTCTAACGGAATTTCATTCAACCCAATCCAACCACGGAGAAACCAAGATGGAAGTCATTCTGCTCGAACGCGTCGCCAAGTTCGGCCAGATGGGCGATGTCGTGCGCGTCAAGGACGGGTTCGCACGCAATTTCCTGCTGCCGAAAGGCAAGGCGCTGCGCGCCACCAAGGAGAACAAGGGCCGCTTCGAGGGCATGAAGACGCAACTCGAGGCGACCAATCTCGAGGCCAAGGGCGAGGCCGAAGGCATCGGCAAGAAGCTCGACGGAAAGAGCTTCATCGTGACGCGGCAGGCGTCTGACACCGGCCAACTCTACGGCTCGGTGTCGGGCCGCGACATCGCAACGCTCCTGAGCGACGGCGGATTCACGGTCAGCCGCAACCAGATCGCGCTCGATGCGCCGATCAAGATGGTCGGCCTACACAAGGTGCCGGTCGCGCTTCACCCGGAAGTCGAGGTGTCGATCACCATCAACGTGGCACGCAACGCCGACGAGGCCGAACGCCAGGCGCGCGGCGAGAACGTGACGCAACATCGCGAGGGAGGCGAGGACGCCGACGATGCGGCAGCCGCCGCAGCGGCCGCGGCCGTGTTCGAGAAGCCCGAACAGCCGGAAGACGATCAGGGCAGCGGCGCGGAGGAGAAAGCCGAGGGCTGACGCAGGTCGGCGGGCGGCTCGCTCGGGAATGGCGGCAGCGGCAGGTCGAGCGTGACCGCCGGTGCCGCAGGCTCGGGCTGCGGGTTGGCCACCGGACTGGTGCTGAGCGCCGCGGACGCGGGCTGTTGGGGCGGCGCCGGACGCTCCGGCGGCAGCGGGGTCGGCTCGGCCGGGCGCGCCGCCACACGGTTCGGCGGGGTGGCCTGAGCCGGCTCATTCGGCGGCCCCTTGGCGTTCTTCTGCTGCTTGCCGCGCAGGGACGGCCGGGTACCCTCGGGCCCTGTCTCGGTCGGCCCGGTGGATATCTGCTTCTGCCCGGGATTGGTCTTGGTCGCGGTCGGCGCGGCCGCTTCCTTCTGCTTTTCGTTCTTCTTGGTGGCGCTGGGAGGCGGCCCGTTCCCGGCGGACGCCAGATAAGCCGCCATCGCGCTGCTCATCTCCGGCCCGGTCGTGTAGTGCTCGCGCAGGAATGCGGCCGTGCCGCCGCGCTTGGCAAGACCCGCCGGGCTCTTGTGGCAGCCCGAGCAGGTGCCGGCGAAGATCTTCGCCGAGTTCTTGGGGTCTTCCAGAACGGTTTGCGCGCGCACGATCGCGGTGCCGAGCCCGGCCGCGATGGTCGCGCCAATCAATACGATCCGTCCAAAGCCGGCCACCCCAAACCTCCTGCGTCACGCCGGGGGCCAATCCGCCGATCGGCCCTGCCGTCCTTTAGCGCATTCCCGCGGCCGTGCCAGCCGAAAATGCAGCCGGACCGCGCATGGGTGTTGCCGATAATGAATGACTTTGTTTTAATGGTGTTATCCGGACGCGACTGCCTGGGGTTTTGAGGGGTGGAAGCGAGCCGGCGGTCCTGCCGAGCGCGCGGTGTCGCTTCTTTTGCCCTGCCGCCCGACGATGGACCAGGCGGACGTATGTGTGCTTGGGGCGGCCCATGGAATGGGTGCTACGGACGGTCTTGCAGTCGTTCTTCCGGCAAGGGATGTTGCGCGTCGCGACGGCCCACGGAACGACCTTCATGCTCGGCGACGGCACCGGAACACCGATCGCCGTTCGCTTCATGACACCTGCGGCACAGCGCGCGATGCTGCTCGATCCGGAACTCGCGCTCGGCGAAACCTACATGAACGGGACTCTTGTGATCGAGCAGGGCTCGATCACGGAGCTGCTCGCGCTCGCGCTGTCGCAGGACCATTCCGGCAAGCCGCCGCGCTGGGGACGCCTGCGATGGTTGCTGCGCTATCTCGGCCGGCGCCTCGCGCAGTTCAACGCGCGCACGCGGTCGCGCCGCAACGTCGCGCATCATTACGATCTCGACGGCAGGCTCTATTCGCTCTTCCTCGACGCCGACCGGCAATATAGCTGCGCCTACTTCGAGCATCCGGATCAGTCGCTCGATGACGCGCAGCTCGCCAAGCGCCGGCATGTCACGGCGAAGCTGCTGGTCACGCCGGACGCGCGCGTGCTCGACATCGGTTCCGGCTGGGGCGGGCTCGGGCTCTATCTCGCCGAACTCGCCGGAGCGCGCGTAACCGGCGTCACGCTTTCCAAAGAGCAGCTTGCGCTCTCCACCCAGCGCGCCGAAGAGAAAGGTCTCGCGGATCGCGTCGAGTTCCGCTTGCAGGATTATCGCGACATCAACGAGCACTTCGACAGGATCGTCTCGGTCGGAATGTTCGAGCATGTCGGCGTCGGCTTCTACGATGTGTTCTTCCGCAAGGCCGCGGAACTGCTCGCCGACGACGGCGTGATGCTGCTGCATTCCATCGGCCGCTCGGAAGGTCCCGGCATCACCAATCCGTGGATCGCGAAATACATCTTCCCCGGCGGCTACATCCCGGCGCTGTCGGAAGTCCTGCCCGCGGTCGAGCGCTCCGGGTTCCTCGTCACCGACATCGAGATCCTGCGCCTGCATTACGCCGAGACGCTGAAGAACTGGCGCGAGCGTTTCCTCGCGCATCGCGAGGAAGTCGAGAGACTCTACGACGCACGCTTCGTGCGCATGTGGGAATTCTATCTCGCTTCTTCGGAGATGACGTTCCGCGAGCAGGGCATGATGGTGTTCCAGCTTCAGTTGACCAAACGGCAGGATGTGGTTCCGATCACACGCGATTACATCGGGCCCGAGGAATCCCGGCTGCGCTCCCTCGAAAGCGGCAGCCGCCCGCCGTTGCGTCTCGCCGGCGAGTAGATCGCAGCCGATCTTGTCCGCGACGCGGACATAAATCCGTCAAGACCAATTCCGCTCAATGTCGAATGAAAATGATTCGCGGTGAGCAACGGGGACAGTGGTGATCCGCGCTTCCGTTGATCGTCAGATTCGTTCAGCGATGCTAAGACCCGAGTCGATTTCGTATCAGTCCGGCATCTCGTTCATGGCAATCGATCAGACCGCGCGCAAGTCCGCGCCAGAGAGCCCTGCGCTGTTTCGCGCTGCGCCGCACAATATCGAAGCGGAGCAGGCGCTGTTGGGCGCCGTGCTGGTCAACAACGAAGCGTTCTATCGCGTTTCCGATTTCTTGTTGCCGGAGCATTTCTTCGAGCCGATCCATCAGAAGATCATCGAGCTTGCCGGTAGCCTGATCCGTGCCGGCAAGGTCGCAAGCCCGGTGACGCTGAAAACCTTCCTGCCGCCCGACTTCGAGGTCGCGGGACTGACGGCGAGCCAATATCTCGCGCGCCTCGCGGCGGAAGCGACGACCGTCATCAATGCCGAGGACTACGGCCGCACGATCTACGATCTCGCGACGCGCCGTTCTCTGATCCTGATCGGCCAGGACATGGTCAACGTCGCCTACGACGCGCCGGTCGATCTGGCGCCGCGCGATCAGATCGAGGACGCCGAGCGCCGCCTCTATGAACTGGCCGAGATCGGGCGCTATGGCGGCGGGTTCCAACGCTTCGCGAGCGCGCTCACCACCGCGGTCGAAATGGCGGCGCGCGCCTACCAGCGCGACGGCAAGCTGTCCGGGCTCGCCACGGGCATCGCCGACGTCGACCGCATGATGGGCGGCCTGCAGTCTTCCGATCTCGTGATCCTCGCCGGACGGCCGGGCATGGGCAAGACCGCGCTCGCGACCAACATCGCCTACAACATCGCCAAGGCCTGGGAGGGCGAGGTGCGCCCCGACGGCCGCACCGAATCGATCAACGGCGGCATCGTGGGTTTCTTCTCGCTCGAAATGTCGGCCGAGCAGCTCGCGACCCGTATCATCTCCGAGCAGACCGAAGTCCCCTCCTACCGCATCCGCCGCGGCGAGATCGATCCGGCCGACTTCGACCGCATCGCCGCGGTCGCGCGCGAGATGGAGACGATCCCGCTCTACATCGACGAAACCGGCGGGCTCTCGATCGCGCAGCTCGCCGCGCGCGCGCGACGCTTGAAGCGCCAACGCGGGCTCGACCTGATCGTGGTCGACTACATCCAGTTGCTGCAAGGCTCGTTGCGGCGCGCGCAGGAGGGGCGCGTGCAGGAGGTGACCGAGATCACCACGGGCCTGAAGGCGCTCGCCAAGGACCTGAACGTTCCAATCCTCGCGCTGTCGCAGCTCTCGCGCCAGGTGGAAAACCGCGACGACAAGCGGCCGCAACTCTCGGACTTGCGCGAATCCGGCTCGATCGAGCAGGACGCCGACGTTGTGCTGTTCGTGTTCCGCGAGGAATATTATCTGAAGAATAAAGAACCCCGCGCGGGCTCCGAAGAGCATTTCAAGTGGCTGACCGAGATGGAAGCGGTCCACGGCAAGGCCGAGCTGATCATCGGCAAGCAGCGCCACGGCCCGACCGGCACGGTGCAGCTCCAGTTCGAGGCCAACGTCACGCGCTTCTCCAACCTGGCGGATTCGAGCCGGTTGCCGGAGCGGATTTAGCGCGGGATCGTCTTGCATCGAAGCGTTGCCACGAATGCGGTGCGCTCCCTCCCCCTGAAAGGGGGAGGGTTGGGGTGGGGGTCAAACGCACAGAAGACCCCCACCCGCCTCGCTTTCGCTCGGCGACCTCCTCCTTTCAGGGGGAGGTGGAGCGCGTGGCTTATGCGCTGTGCCCTGACCGGGGCGCTGCTCAAAACATCACTCCGGCAGCCCGGTCGGGCGCAGCGCCTCGCGCAGCGACGCCGCAAGCGCCGGCGCACAGTTTACGCCGGCGAATTGACCCGTGAGATGAAACCCAGGCTCCCGCGCCATGAGACGCGCCACGGCGGCGTTCGCTTCGTCGTGGCGCCCGAGCTTCGCGAGCGATGCCGCGAGCAGCATGTGTGAACTCCCGAATCCGGGATTGAACTGCACCGCTCTCAGTCCGGCCTCCGCGGCTGCCTCATAGCGGCCGCGCAGGAAGTGCGCGAGCGCCAGCGCCCGATAGGCGATGAATTTCCACGGATCGAACGGGCTGAGGCGCAGCGCGCGTTCGGCCCATTCGATCGTGCGCTCGGCCTCCCCGGCCCAGGACAGAATCGCGGCACCCAGAATATAGGTCAGTGCCAATGAAGGACTGAGCGCGAGCGCCGCCTCGAAGGCCGCGAAAGCAGCGGCACGATCGTGGCCGTCCATCCCCATGGAGAAGCCGGCGAGGGTGAGCGCAACCGAATCGTCGCGGCCGCATGAAATCGCCGCTTGCGCGTGACCGATCGATGCGGCGCGGTTTTCTTCCTGCAATCCGCCTCTGAGAAAGAGGCAATGATGGCACATCGCGGCGTAGCCATGCGCCGCCGCATAATTCGGCTCGATCGCAAGCGCACGATCGAGGAGCAAGAGCGCTCTTCTGACGCTCGCCGGCATCACGGCATAGACATCGGGAAGCGCCTGCAAGGCGAGATCGTAGGCGTCGAGGTGTTCGGGGCATTTACGCGTGACGCGTTCGACCTCGGCCTGGCGCAGGCCCGGCTCGATCGCGCCGACGATCGAGAGCGTGATCTCATCCTGCAACGCGAAGATATCGTCGAACTTGCGGTCGTAGCGTTCGGCCCAGACATGCGCGCCGGTCGCGACATCGATGAGCTGCGCGGTGACGCGCACGCGGTCTGCGACCTTGCGCACGCTGCCTTCCAGCACATAGCGCACGCCCAATTCGCGGCCGACCTGCTTCACGTCCACGGCCCGGCCCTTGTAAGTAAAAGTAGAATTGCGCGCGATCACGAACAGCCACTTGATGCGCGAAAGGCTGGTGATGATGTCGTCGACGACACCGTCAGCGAAATACTCTTGCTCGGCGTCCCCGCTCAGATTTGAAAAAGCAAGCACCGCGACCGACGGCTTGCCGGGCAAGGCAAGCGGCGGCGCCTTGGGCTCGGCGGAATTCACGGTTGCGACCGCCGGGCCGACATAGCGATAGCCACGGCGCGGGAGCGTCTCGATCCAACCCGCCCCGCCGGTTTGCTCTTCAAACGTTCGGCGCAGCGACGCGATCTGAACCGCCAGGTTGCTGTCCTCGATCGCAAGTCCGGGCCACGCGGCCGCAATCAGGGCATCCTTGGAAACCGGCTCTCCGGCGCGCTCCAGCAGCAGCCGCAGCAACGCCACCGCTCGCCGGCCGAGCGCGGTCGGCTCGGCGCCGCGAAATAGGATCGCCGCATCCGCGTCGAGGCGGAACGGGCCAAATTCTCGAATTCTCGCCATCGGCCGAGTGCCATCCATTCAAGAACATTTTGCATCATTTTCAGAACCGATTCACGACCTCCCGGCGCTTCGCGCGCACATTGCCGTGGTCGCGGCACATCCCGAAGCGCCGCCCATGGAGGACATGATGAGCGCGAAAGCAGTCATTCGCATGCCGGCCGAAGGTCATGGCGTCACATTGGCCGGACAGCCGATGGTCTTCCTTTTGACCGGAGCGGACACGAAGCACACCTCGATGTTCGACTGGACGCTGCCGTCCGGCTTCTCCACCGGCCTCCACGTGCACCGCGTGCAGGAAGAGACCTTCTATGTGCTGGAAGGCGAATGCGACTGGCAGGTAGGCGAGCAACGCGTTCGCGCCACGCCCGGAACGTACCTGTTCATTCCGCCGGGCATGCCTCATAACATCGGCAATTCGAGCGGCAAGCCGGCAAGGATGCTGATGACCGTGTCGCCGCCCGGCCACGAGCACTATTTCGAAGAGCTCGCAAAGATAGTTGCAGCCGGCGGCATCCCGGACGCCGGCGTCATCGCGGAATTGCGACGGCGCTACGACACCGATCAACTCTCGGCGCTCAAGAACTAGCGGCACCTTGCCGCGAACGACCGGCGCGGCTTGTCCCCCACGCCTGCGCGGCGGATGATGCGGCATGGCGACAGAGTCGGGGCCGGCCGAAACTGAAGCCGGCGGTATCCTCACGATCGATCTTGCGGCGATCGTCGCGAACTGGCGCGCGTTGCGCGCGCGCGCGGCGCCCGCCGAAGGCGCGGCCGTGGTCAAGGCCGACGGCTATGGCTGCGGCATCGATGAAGTCACGGGCGCGCTCGCGGCGGCCGGATGTTGCACGTTCTTCGTCGCCAACCTCGCCGAGGCGCGGCGCGTGCGCGCTATCGCGGCCGACACGACGGTGTATGTGCTCAACGGCTTGTTACCCGGCACGGCTCCCGCTTACGCCAAGGAGAGCCTGCGCCCGGTGATCGGCAGCCGCGCCGAGCTCGACGAGTGGAATGCCTATCAGGTCTCGACCGGCTGGGCCGGCGCCGCCGCGCTGCATGTCGACACCGGGATGAACCGGCTGGGCTTCGCGCTCGACGAGACCGCTGACCTCGCGGCAAGTCTCGGCGCGCAGCCGGGGATAGCGCTGGTGATGAGCCATTTCGCCTGCGCCGAGGAAGAGCATCCGCTCAATTCGCGACAAATGGCGCGATTTCGCAAAATTCGTGCGCTTTTCCCACAAATCCCAGGATCAATCGCGAATTCCTCGGGCATTTTCTTAGGCGCCGAGGCGCATCACGACCTCGTCCGCCCAGGTGTCGCGCTTTACGGCGCGAACCCGACGCCGGGGCGTCCGAACCCAATGCGGCCGGTCGTGCGCCTCGACGCCCGCATCGTCCAGACACGCGACGTGGCGACCGGAGAAACGGTCGGCTACGGCGCGACATGGACCGCGCGACGGCCAAGCCATATCGCCATCATCTCAGCGGGTTACGCGGACGGCTTGATGCGCGCCGCGAGCGCGACGGACGCGCATGCCGGTGCCGAAGCGATCGTCGCCGGTCAGCGCTGCCCGTTCGCGGGCCGGATATCTATGGACCTGATCGCGCTCGACGTAACTGACGTTCCCACCAGCGAAATCCGGCGCAGCGATCTCGTCACGCTGATCGGCGAGGGAATTGGCGTCGATGATCTTGCCAAGCGCGAAGGCACGATCGGTTATGAAGTGCTCACGAGCCTCGGGCGGCGATACCGGCGGATTTACACGTCTTAAGTCACACGCAACGCTGTTTGTTCTTGTATTGTTCTAGTCGTTCTGATACCTTCCAGATCAGGCCGCATGGCGAGACGCGGCACCTCCAGCGCGCCTCGGTGATGGCCAAGAACATCCCCTCCTTCATCTGCCAGAACTGCGGTGCCGTGTATGGCCGCTGGCAGGGCAAGTGCGATTCCTGCAGCGAATGGAACACGATAGCCGAGGAAGGGGCGGCGACGCAGCCGCGCATGCCCGGCCGCGCGCCGCGCAAGGGCCGCGTCTTCGCGCTCGAGCCGCTTGCCGGACAGGCGCACGAGGCCCCTCGCCTGCCCTCGGGCCTGCCGGAGCTTGATCGCGTCACGGGCGGCGGCTTCGTACGCGGCTCGGTGCTGCTGATGGCGGGCGATCCCGGCATCGGCAAGTCGACGCTCCTGATCCAGGCCGCCGCCGCGCTCGCGCGCACGGGCCATCGCGCGGTCTATGTCTCGGGCGAAGAGGCAGTCGCACAAGTGCGGTTGCGCGCGGAACGGCTCGGCCTCACCGACGCTGCGGTCGAGCTTGCGGCCGAGACCGCGGTGGAAGACATCATCGCAACCCTTTCGGAAGGCAAGACTCCCCGCCTCGTCATTATCGATTCCATCCAGACCATGTGGACCGACGCGGTCGAGTCCGCGCCCGGCACCGTGACGCAAGTGCGCGCCTCGGCGCAGGCACTGATCCGGTTCGCCAAGCGCTCCGGCGCGGCCGCGATCCTGGTCGGCCACGTCACCAAGGACGGGCAGATCGCGGGCCCGCGCGTCGTCGAGCACATGGTCGACGCGGTGCTTTCGTTCGAGGGCGACGGCGCGCATCAATTTCGCATCCTGCGCGCCGTGAAGAACCGCTTCGGCCCGACCGACGAGATCGGGGTGTTCGAGATGACCGGCGCGGGCCTGAAAGAGGTGCCGAACCCGTCCGAACTATTCATTTCCGAACGCGATCTCGGCAGCCCCGGCACCGCCGTGTTCGCCGGGATCGAGGGAACGCGCCCGCTGCTGGTCGAGATTCAGGCGCTGGTCGCGCCGACCTCGCTCGGAACGCCGCGGCGCGCGGTGGTCGGATGGGATCAGAGCCGCCTCTCGATGGTGCTTGCCGTGCTGGAAGCGCATTGCGGCATCAAGCTCGGCGGGCACGACGTCTATCTCAACGTCGCGGGCGGGCTGCGCATCCAGGAACCCGCCGCAGACCTTGCGGCCGCGGCCGCGCTCGTCTCTTCGCTCGCGGGTGCATCGCTGCCGCGCGAGGCGGTCTATTTCGGCGAGGTGTCACTGTCGGGCGCGATCCGGCCGGTGGCGCAGGCCGCCGCGCGGCTGAAGGAAGCCGCCAAGCTCGGCTTCACCCGCGCCTTCGCGCCGGAGACCGCGCACGGCGAAACCGGGCCGGATGCGGGATTTGCCATTACGGCAATCGATTCGTTAACGGAACTCGTGGCCGGTATCGCCGTTGCGGGTAGCCGCACGCGCGGCCCTGCGCGGATCGCACGACAAGACGGATGACGCCGGGGTCCGCGCCCGCTATACACGGACCGTGCTCGCGTATCCCCGATTCCGACGCCCTCGGGAGGCGCGAAAAGCGCTTCCCAGGCGAGTTTGACGAGCGGTCGATGCCGATCACGTTGCTTGATATCATCCTGCTGGTCGTCATGTTGATCTCGGCGCTGCTCGCGATGGTGCGCGGGTTCATGCGCGAGGTGTTGTCGATTGCGTCTTGGGCCGCCGCCGCGCTCGTCACGGTATGGGCCTACCCGAAGCTCAAGCCTATCGCGCTCCAGTATTTCACCAACGACATCGTCGCTTCGGCGGCGTCCATCGGGGTCGCCTTTCTCGGCACGCTGCTCTTGGTCTCGGTCGTCACAATCAAGATTTCGGACACGATCCTCGACAGCCGCGTCGGCGCTCTCGACCGCACGCTCGGCTTCCTGTTCGGGCTCGCGCGCGGGCTGGTGATCGTGGTCGTGGCATTCCTGTTCTTCGCCTGGCTGGTGCCTGATCGTAGTCAGCCTGACTGGGTCAAAAACGCCAAATCCCGCGTGGTTCTCCAGGGAACCGGCCAGTGGCTGATGTCGATGTTGCCGGAAGACCCCGAGAGCACCATCTTGAAGCGGTTGAAACGGCCGCGGCCCGAGGATCAGGACCCGGACAATCCGCCGGGCGACCGATCAAGCCTCGTTCCGCCGCCAGGCCCACGTGTTGCCCTTTCGCACTGAAGCGCGTTTAGAAAACCCTGCCGGGGCCTGAAAGGCGAACAGATGCATCAGCCCGATAGCCGCCAGGACCTCGATCAGGACCCGGATCAGCGCCTCGATCTCGACGCCGACCGCTTGCGCGAGGAATGCGGCGTCTTCGGCATCTTCGGCCATCCGGAAGCTGCGGCGATCACCGCGCTCGGCCTGCATGCGCTCCAGCATCGCGGCCAGGAAGCGGCCGGCATCGTCACCTTCGACAGCAACCGCTTCCACTCCGAGCGCCGGATGGGCCTTGTCGGCGACAACTTCTCACGGCGCGAAGTGATCCAGCGCCTGCCCGGCCATCTGGCGGTCGGTCATGTGCGCTATTCGACGACCGGCGAGACCATCCTGCGCAACGTGCAGCCGCTGTTCTGCGAGCTCGACGGCGGCGGCTTCGCGGTCGGCCATAACGGCAACCTCACCAACGGACTCACGCTGCGCAAACAGCTCGTGCGCGACGGCGCGATCATGCAGTCAACCAGCGACACCGAGGTGATCTTGCACCTTGTCGCGCGTTCGCTGCGCAACCGCTTCATCGATCGCTTCATCGACGGGCTGCGCCAACTCGAAGGCGCCTATTCGTTCGTCGCCCTCACCAACAAGAAGCTGATCGGCGCGCGCGACCCGCTCGGCATCCGGCCGCTGGTGATCGGCGATCTCGACGGCCATCCGATCCTCGCCTCGGAGACCTGTGCGCTCGACATCATCGGCGCGCGCTATGTGCGCGACGTCGAGAACGGCGAAGTGGTGGTGTTCGACGAGGACGGCCTGCATTCGCACAAGCCGTTCCCCGAGATGGCGCCGCGGCCATGCATCTTCGAATACATCTATTTCGCGCGGCCGGATTCGATTGTCGGCGGCCGCGCCGTCTACAATGTACGCAAGACCATGGGCGCGCAGCTCGCGCAGGAATCCCCTGTCGTGGCCGATGTCGTAGTGCCGGTACCGGATTCCGGGGTGCCGGCCGCGATCGGTTACGCGCAGGCGTCCGGCATCCCTTACGAGCTCGGCATCATCCGCAATCATTATGTCGGGCGCACGTTCATCGAGCCGACGCAGCAGATTCGCGCGCTCGGCGTGCGGCTGAAGCACTCAGCCAACCGCGCCGTGGTCAGCGGCCAGCGCATCGTGCTGATCGACGATTCGATTGTGCGCGGCACCACCTCGACCAAGATCGTGCAGATGATGCGCGACGCGGGCGCGAAAGAAGTGCATTTCCGCATCGCGTCGCCTCCGATCACGCATCCGGACTATTACGGCATCGACACGCCGGAGCGTGACAAGCTGCTCGCCGCGACCCACGACATCGAGGGCATGCGCCGCATCATCGGCGCGGATTCGCTCGCCTTCCTGTCGGTCGAGGGCATCTATCGCGCCATGGGCTATGAGCGGCGCGATCCCGAGCGGCCGCAGTTCACCGACCATTGCTTCACCGGCGAGTACCCGACGCCACTCACCGACCTGACCGCACGCGAGCATTCGCCGCGGCAATTGTCGTTGCTCGCCGAAGCGAGCTGAAACGGCGATCGGCTCATGAACGACGTCGCCGAATCGCGCGCGGTTACACTCGCAATCGGCGATCCGGCGCCTCGGCGCGAGCCCGAAAGAAGGCGGAAACGCCGCCGGTTTTCTGCGCTTTTGGACCGTGCTCGATCCGACCATGCGGATCATGGCGCTCTTCCCGTTCGCCAGCGATGGCAGCGACCGCACCGCGTTATTTTCCTATCTCGACCGGCTGCCGCCGCCCGCGGCCTTCGTGGGGTTCGAAGTCCAGGCCCCGGTGCTGATTCTGCCGAACGTGTTCGAGCCCGAATTCTGCGCCAAGCTGATCGGCCTCTACGAGCAGAATGGCGGCGAAGAATCCGGCTTTATGCGCGAGGTCGACGGCAAGACCGTGCTTTTGACCAATGCCGCGCATAAGCGACGCAAGGACTACATCATCCAGGACCCGGAACTGATCCGGCAGACGCAGGCGCGCGTGCTGCGCCGGATCGTGCCGGAAATCCTCAAAGTGCATCAGTTCAAGGCGACGCGCATGGAGCGCTACATCGTCTCCTGCTACGCGGCCGAGGACGGCGGGCATTTCCGCGCGCACCGCGACAACACCACCAAGGGCACTGCGCATCGCCGCTTCGCGGTGTCGATCAACCTCAATGACGACTTCGAAGGCGGACGGATCAGCTTTCCCGAATACGGGCCGCGCGGTTTCAAGATGCCGGCCGGCGGCGCGGTGGTGTTCTCCTGCTCGCTGCTGCACGCGGTATCGAAGATCACCAGCGGGCGGCGCTACGCCTTCCTGCCGTTCCTCTACGATGATGAAGCCGCGAAGATTCGCGAAGCCAACAACGCCCATCTCGGCGAAGGGGTCGGCGCGTATCGGCGGACGTGAGGCGCGTTTTCATCTTCGTCATGGCCGGGCTTGTCCCGGCCATCCACGTCTTTAAAACCTCATGCGAAGAAAGACGTGGATGCGCGGGTCGAGCCCGCGCATGACGAATGGAGAGAGCTTTGCCAAAACCCCTCGCTGACCGCATCGCACTCGTCACCGGCGCCTCGCGCGGCATCGGATACGCCACCGCGCTCGCGCTCGCGAAGGCCGGCGCCCATGTCGTCGCGATTGCCCGCACGGTCGGAGGCCTGGAAGAGCTCGACGATGCGATCAAGACCGCGGGCGGCTCGGCGACGCTCGTGCCGCTCGATCTGAAGGACTACGACGGCATCGACCGGCTCGGCGCCTCGCTGAACGAGCGCTACGGCAAGCTCGACGTGCTGGTCGCAAATGCCGGGCTGCTCGGTGCGCTGTCGCCGCTCTCCCATATCGAGCCGAAAGCGTGGGAGGACGTGATGGCGGTGAACGTCACCGCCAATTACCGGCTGATCCGTTCGCTCGATCCGCTGCTGCAAAAATCCGACGCGGGGCGCGCGGTGTTTCTCACCTCGGGCGCCGCCTGGGCGCCGATCGCCTATTGGGGCCCCTACTCGGTGTCGAAGGCCGCGGTGGAACTGATGGCACGCATCTATGCGGCCGAGACCGCGTCCACAAGTCTGCGCGTCAACGTGTTCAACCCGGGACCGATCCGCACGCGCATGCGCGCAACCGCCATGCCGGGCGAAGACCCTGCGACGCTCGACGTGCCGGAGAACGTCGCCGAGAAGATCCTCGAACTGTGCCTGCCCGCCTATACGCAGACCGGCACGCTCTACAATTATCGCGTCAAGAAATTCCTCACCTTCACGCCGCCTTCGTAACGGGCGATCGCATCGTGCGCCACGCGATCGCGGTCGCGGCCAGCAACAGCAAGGCAGCCAGCAGGAACGGCGTGCCGGGAAGCCGCAACCCAAGCTCGGGGCGGATGGCGAACGAGAACGAGAGCGTGAACAGGCCGGGACCGATCAGGTTCGCGATGCCCATGATGCTGCCGTTCGCGCCCTGAAGCTGGCCCTGCTCGTCGGCGCCCACCATCCGGCTCATCATCCCGAGCGCCGAGGGGTTCGCGATGCCCCATAGCGCCATCAACGGGACGCCGAACAGAAACAGCCCGCCGGTGGTCGCCACCCCATACATCGCGAATCCGGCCGCGCCGAACAGGAGCCCCACGATCAACGCACGCGGCTCGCCGAAGCGCCTGACCGCGGGCCCGATCAGCGCGCCCTGTACCACCATCGCGCACGCGCCGACGCCTGCCATGACGAATCCGACCATGCGCTCGTCCCAGGCGTAGCGATAGCTCATGTAGAGCACCGCCATCGCGGGCAGCACCGCATGCGCGAGGCTGCCGAGGAAGCTCACGCTTGCAAGTCCCATCAAGGCGCCCCGCGAGCGCAGCAGCTTGAGCGATCCCAGCGGATTGGCACGTCGCCAGGCGAACGGCATGCGCTGCGCCAGGGGTAAGGATTCCGGCAACACCAGCAGTCCGTAAAGCGCGTTGGCGAGGCTCAGCCCGGCCGCGATCCAGAACGGGAGCCGCGGATCGACCGCGCCTGCGAGCCCGCCGAGCGCCGGACCGAACACGAAGCCGGCGCCGAACGCGACGCCCAGCAGGCCGAAGCGCGTAGCGCGCTGATCCGCCGGGGTGACGTCCGCCACATAGGCAAAGCTCGTGGAGACGCTCGCCGCCGTGACGCCGGAAATGATGCGGCCGACGAACAGCCATGAGAGCGACGGCGCGATCGCCATCAGGATGTAGTCGAGCCCGAGCCCGACATTCGAGATCAGGATCACCGGCCGGCGGCCGACGCGATCCGACAACGCGCCGAGCACCGGCGCGAACAGGAACTGCATCAGCGCCCAGGCAGTGCCAAACAGGCCGAGCACCTCGGCGGAGGCGGCCGCGTCACCGCCCATGAACGAGACGACGAGGCGCGGCAGCACCGGAATGATGATGCCGAGCGCCAACATGTCGAGCAGCACGGTGATGAAGATGAACGTGAAAGCGGCGCGGCGCGGCGTCGTCACGAGCGGTGACGACACGCTCATGTCTTGCGCGCCCGCCCCGCATAGGGATTTTCCTTCTCGCGCAAGGTCAGGCGGATCGGCACGCCGGGCAGCTCGAATGCCTCGCGCAAGGCGTTCACCAGGTAACGCTGGTAGGCCTCGGGGATCGCGTCGGCGCGGGTGCAGAACAGCACGAAGCTCGGCGGGCGCGTCTTCGCCTGCGTCATATAATTGAGCCTGATGCGCCTGCCGCGCACGGCCGGCGGCGGGTGCGAGTCGAGCGCGTGGCCGAGCCAGCGGTTGAGCGCGTTCGTCGTGACGCGGCGGTTCCAGACCGCGTGGATGTCGGCGACCGCTTGCATCAGCCGGTCGAGACCCTCGCCGCGCAGCCCTGAGATCGCGACGATCGGCACGCCCTTCACCTGCGGCAGCTCATAATCCGCCGCCTCCTGCAGCTTGCCGGCGGCACCTGGCTTGCGTTCGGCCAAGTCCCACTTGTTCATGCCGAGCACGAGCGCGCGGCCTTCGCGCTGCACCAGATCGGCGATGCGCACGTCCTGTTCCTCGAACGGATGCGTCGCGTCCATCAGCACGATCACGACTTCGGCGAAGCGGATCGCGTTCAGGGTGTCGGCGACTGAGAGCTTTTCGATCTTCTCATCGATGCGCGAGCGCCGCCGCATCCCGGCGGTATCGAACAGCCGGAAATGGCGGCCGTGCCATTCGTATTCGACCGCGATCGCGTCGCGCGTCGTGCCGGCCTCCGGGCTGGTGAGCAGGCGCTCCTCGCCGAGGAGCCGATTGATCAGCGTCGACTTTCCGGTATTCGGCCGTCCGACCACGGCGACGCGGATCGGCCGGTCCGCGGCTTCGCCATCGGTCTCGTCCTTCACTTCATCGTCAGCCGGCTTTTCGGTTTGAGCCGGCAACGCCGCGCGCAGCGCCTCGTAAAGATCGGCCAAGCCTTCGTTGTGCTCGGCCGAGATCGAGACCGGATCGCCGAAGCCGAGCTCATAGGCTTCGAACGCGCCCGCGACACCCGCCCTCGCCTCGCTCTTGTTGGCAACGACGATCACCGGCTTGCCGGCGCGGCGCACGAGGTCCGCGAACGCGCGATCGACCGGCGTCAGCCCGGCGCGCGCATCGATCATCAGCATCACGGCGTCGGCGCCGGCGATCGCGACGTCGGTCTGCGCCGCCATCCGGCCGGTCAGGCTTTCGGCTGCGGCCTCTTCGAAGCCCGCCGTGTCCACGACCGTGAAGGCGAGATCGCCGAGATGCGCTGCGCCCTCGCGCCGGTCGCGCGTGACGCCCGGCCGATCATCGACCAGCGCGATGCGCCGGCCGACCAGCCGGTTGAACAGGGTCGACTTGCCGACATTCGGCCGGCCGACGATTGCGACGGTGAAGTTCATGGGCTGATAGGGCGAGCACGGTCAGCCGCGCAGCGCAACCTCTACTTCGGGCATGATCGTTTCCGAAAACCAGTTTCCACTTTCGGGATCATGCTTTATCGCGTCTGCGCGGGCGGCGCCTGACTCGGCCAGGTCGGCTGCGAGCCGGGAATGGCAGGCCATGCGGCGGTCGCGCTCGGAGCGGGCTGCGTGGTGGTGGCCTGCGGGGGCGAAGCCGGCTGAGCCGGCGGCGGGGTCTGCTGCACTTGAGCCGGCGCCTTCTTGGGCTTCGGCTTTGCGGCGGTCTTCTTCGGCTTGGGCTTCGTCTTTTCCTCGGCGACCTGCGGCGGCGGCTCGGCCGGCGGCTCGTACCCCTTCACCATCTCGGGCGGGACGCCCTTCGGCACGCCCGGCGTGCCCTCGGGAAACACCGCGCGGCGGTCGCCCAGGATCGGCTTCTTCGAGCTTAAGACGTCCCACTCCTGGAACTTGTCGAGCGGATCGAAGGAATCGCAGCCGCCGAGCGCCAAAGTGAGCGCGAACGCGGCGGCGGTCAGGATCGTTTTGCGCATCGCAGTCCCCTCAACCCTTGTCACGCGTGCCGGTCAGCGCGATCAGCACGTCGATGCGGGAGCGCGTGCTGGCAGGAGTTTCCGTGTCGGTGGTGATCATGTCGAACCAGCGCTTGGCCACCGCCTGATCGCCGCTGCGCCAAGCCGCGAGCGCGAGCAGCTCGCGCGCGGTGTGGCGGAACGTGCGGTCCGCCGTGGTCAGCGGCTCGAGCCGCGCCGCGAGATCGGCAAGCGGCGCGGTGTCGACGAGAAGCAGCCCGGCGCGCGCTGCGGCGAGATCCTGCAGCGTGCGCCCGAGACCCGAATCGGCGGCAAGCGCGTCATAGGCCTTCACGCCAGCGTCCTTGTCGGTGCGCGCAAGTTCCGCAGCCTCGCGGAACTGCGCCAGCATGCGGTAGCCCGAGCTTCCCTGCGCGGCGAGCTTGGCGAAGGCGGCCTGCGATTCGGCATACTTGCCGCCCTCGGCGAGCGAGGCGGCCGTCTCGAATGCGCTCCCGGACTCGGCGGCCTTTTTCGCGTCCCACCACTCGTATCCGCGCCAACAGCCGATCGCGACGACGAAAAGCACCGCCAAGCCGACGATGAGGCCGCTGTGCCGCTCCCAGAGCTGCGCCAGCCGCTCGCGCCGGACTTCCTCGTCAACCTCGCGGAAAATATCGGACACGCAACCTCTCTTCGAACCTTCGACCCAGTCAGCGCGGGATGAATGCGCGGGACAGCAGGTCTCCGACCCTGCGCGCGGGTAAAGTAGCGATGTGGCAAGGCCATGGCAAAGATTCCGGCGCGGCCGATGAAATTAACCTTTTTCCAGCCCCGCCAGCGGCTTGCGGCCGCAATCTCGGGGCCTTTTGGGAGGCAACGCGTCATCTTGACCCGGCGGAAGCGGGCCGGACATATGCCCGCTGCGGATCGCCCGGCGCACGGGCGGCGACCGGGGAGGAACATCGCATGAGACGGCTGATCGCGCCGGCGCTCATTTTCGCGCTGTCCGCGCTGTCCGCCCTGCCGGCGGCCGCGCAGGAGTGGCCGACAAGGACCGTCCGCATCATCGTGCCGTTCGGCGCCGGCGCCACGCCGGACACGATCGCGCGCCTCATCGCCGACCGCTTGCAGCAGAAGCTCGGGCAGAGCTTCATCATCGAGAACAAGCCGGGCGCGAGCGGCATGACCGGCACCGACGCCGTCGCGAAGGCCGAGCCCGACGGCTACACGATCGGCGTCAGCATCGGCGGGCCGCTCGCGATCAACACGCTCCTCTTCTCCAAGATGCCCTACGACCCGCGCAAGGAGCTCGCGCTGATCACCGCGTTGACGACGCAACCGAGCGTGCTTGCCGTGCCGGCCAATCTCGGCGTGAAGAACGTCGCGGAGCTGATCGACCTGTTGAAGAAAAATCCCGGTAAGTACAATTTCGGCTCGATCGGCACCGGCTCGCTGTCGCACCTCGCCATGGAGGCGATCGCGCAGAAGAGCGGCACGCAGGTCGTGCACCTTCCCTATGGCTCCTCGCCCCAGGTCATGCAGTCGCTGATCCGCGGCGACGTGCAGATGGCAGTGATGCCGGCGATCTCGGTGACACCGCATGCGGCGAGCGGCGCCGTGACGATCCTCGCGGTCAGCACCGCGAAGCGCTCGCCCTTCCTGCCCGACGTTCCGACCTTGAAGGAAAGCGGCATCGACGTGGAGGCCGACGCCTGGAACGGATTGGTCGCGCCGGCCGGAACGCCGCAGGCGATCCTCGACAAGATCCAGCGCGAGGTCGTCGAGGCGATCCAGTCTGGCGAACTGAAGGCGAAGTTCGCCGCTCAACTGATGGAGCCCGTGGGCGACACGCCGGCCGAATTCCGCGCACTGATCGACGCCGACATCGCGCGCTGGACGCCGGTCATCAAGGCGGCGAACATCAAGGTGAATTAGCATCGAGGCCGTGCCGCGATCTCTGCTTTCCTCTCTCCCACAAGGGAAGAGGGTATCCGAGCGTTCGGCTCGCTTCGCACTCATCGTTCCATTCGAATTTTCAAACAGCCCTAGTCCTACTGAGTCAGAA
>PLJS01000019.1 GCA_003140315.1 Hyphomicrobiales bacterium | reverse complement strand
AGCCTCTTCAAGGTGCGACGTGGCGAGCTTGTCGAGGTAGACCGGCACGGCCGTTGTCGCGAGCACCTCGCGCATCTTCGCAACCACGACGTCGTGCAGCGCCCCCGCCTCCTTGCCATCGAACTGGGGTACGCGACCCGCCGGCGCGCTCGCGACTTCGATGATGCGGCTGCGGTCGTCAACGGCGATGACACGCCAGCGCTGGCCCGAGAAGACGATGTAATCCTCCGGGCCGAAGGCGTTCTGAATGCTGATGGTGCCGAGCGTCCGTCCTTGCGCGACGATCTTGAATTCTTCGGACGTCGCGAATACCGCGAAAAACTCGAAGCCGTCCGTCAGGCGTTCGCCGAGCGGCCCCAGCATCAAGGTGCCGTCGTCCGCCTGTTCGAGGAGCGGCGGATCGGTGGCCCGCATGCCGCGTAGCAGAGCCTTGAACGTCTCGGGATCGATGGCGGCGAAGGGACCGGGGCCGGAAAGGATTCGATAGGCTTGTTGCGGGCTGATGCCGCCCTTCTCGACGATCAAAGACAGAACCTGGTGAAGCAGGGTCGAGAGATGCTGTGTGAGCGGGTCAGGTGGCTCGATCCAATGGTTTAGCGCTAGCTCGACAATGGCAGCGGAAAGGATCGTTTCAAGGCGAAGCCGATCGAGCAACGATGATTTCTGGTCCATGGTGGCTTCGATCGCATACATGCGAAGAATCGCTGGCTTGCCGGGGCGCCGGCCGGAGCGTCCGAGGCGCTGCCGCAAGGCTGAAACAGTGCGCGGCGGTCCGACTTGGGCGACGCTTTCTACAGCGCCGATATCAACCCCGAGCTCAAGCGTTGACGTGGCGATGGCGGTCGTCGGCAGCGCGCCTTCCTTGAGGCGCGCCTCGACGCTCTCCCGGATTTCGCGGGACAGGCTGCCATGGTGCGGGAAGAACTCGTTCGGGACGCCGTTCGTCTCGCACAGCACACGCAGCTTGTCGGCGAGGCTTTCGACATCCCGTCGCCGCGCCGCGAAGGCGAGATGGTTGCCCTTGGCGCGTAACACGCCAAAAAGATGCGACGCCACCTGACCCAAGGCATTGTCTTCGGGCGTCTCGACGGGTGTGTCGCCCTTTCGCGCCGGCAGCCGTGTCCACCGGGGCGGCATCAGAACGCCCCGCACCTGCAGCTTGAGTTCGGCCTGGTTGCCGGTCGCATTCACGATGCGCACCGAGTCTGGATCGGTGGGACGCAACCAGGCGCCCGCGAGGCGAAGATCGCCAAGCGTCGCTGAAAGGCCGATGCGACGCGGTTTGATGCCGAGCCGATCGTCGAGGCGTTTCAGCAACGAGGCGAGTTGCACGCCGCGCGGGTTCGAGAGGAACGCATGAAGCTCGTCGATCACGACAAAGGACAGGGAGGCGAACATTCGGTTGAGCGAGTCCGGCCGCCGCACGAACAGCGCTTCGAGTGATTCCGGCGTGATCAGAAGGATTCCTTCCGGCTTCTCGCGCGCGCGACGTTTCGTATTGAAGTCGACGTCGCCGTGCCACTTCGTGACCGGCACTTTCAGCGCCTTCGTTAGCTCATCGAGCCTTAAGAACTGATCGTTGATCAGCGCCTTCAGCGGACCGACATACATCACCCGGATTCCGGCCGAACGATCGCCGACGATTTCCGTCAGGATGGGAAGGAAGGCCGCTTCGGTCTTGCCCGCCGCCGTCGCTGCGGAGATGACCACGTCGGAGGTGCGCCCCAAGATCGCATCGATCGCGAGCGCCTGCACCTCGCGCAGCTCTGACCACCCCTTCTGATAAATCCAGCGCTGGATATCCGGATGGAGGCGGTCGAAAGAGCCAGCAGGGAGATCAGACTCTGAAGGTGGCGAGTTCTCCATCGTCATCTTGATCGACTATCTCGGCGGGTCCTTGAGGCGCATCGCGTTCCGGCTCGATCTCCTCGATCATGGTACGCCAATCNNCAACGTGCGCCAGTCCGTACCGTTTTGGTCGACGACATTGAGGAGTTGAACAAACTGCTTGATGGTGGTGCGCGGCGTGCGGAAATAGGCTTCGCCAATTCGCTTCTCGCAATGCGCCATGAATGCCTGAAGAGCCTGGTCGGGAACGAGGTTCTTGGAAGGATCGCCACCGGCGAACACGTTGCGCACATTCGCCAGCAGCACATAGAGATCCTCGCGCGAAAGGCACTGAAGACGGATCACCGGCCCGGAAAGGTCGATGCGGCCGTCCTTGGCGAAGGTGTTTTCGGCGAGCCGCGATTGCAGCGCGGGGTAGCTGTAAAGCCCGCGCCGCGAGTCGAGCAGGAACTCAGGGGTGCCGCCCAGAATGAAGCCTATGCCTTCGGCGCTCCCCTGCAGGGTGTCATTGAGGATGCGTAGGATCTGTTCGTAGTTGGTCTCGCGTGATTTGGCGCTTTGCAGCTTGAAGAGATTGACGAGCTCGTCGAGGACGATCAGGAGGCCTCCGTAGCCGGCGCTGCGGACGAAACCGGCCAAGAGCTTCCAGTGATCATAGATCGAGGTATCGTCGACGATTATGCGCACGCCGAGTGAGGCTTTGGCATCGGTCTTGGCGGTCAGTTCGCCGCGCAGCCAGCGCATCGCTGCATCCTTGCGCGCCTCGTCACCCGCCTCGGAGCCGCGCCAGTAGGCGGTGACGACTTCGGCAAAATCGAAGCCTCCAACCATTTCACGGAGACCAGCCAACTTCGCTCGAATTTCAGCGTGNNTTGACCTTTCGCCTGCGCGTCGTCGCGCGCCTTGGTGACAAACACCTCCAACAGGCTCGAGAGGGCTCCGCCGTCCGGCTTGGTGCGGGTGGCCATGTTGCGCGCGCCTTCGGCGTAAAGGTTGCGGGCTTGCCCGCCCTTCGCATGCAGGCGGCGATCGGGAGCAAGGTCGGCATGAATGGTCACGAGCCGTTTTTCGAGCGCGATCATCCGAACCAGATTCAGGAAGAACGTCTTGCCCGCGCCAAACTCGCCGATGACCAGCCGGAACGCCGAACTGCCCTCCCCGATGCGCGCGATGTCGCGCACAAGGGCCTCCACCTCCTTCGCACGGCCGACTTGAATGTGCTGGAGCCCGATGCGCGGCACGACGCCGGCGGCAAGGGCCTGGATAATCGTATCGCGTTCACGCGGCTTGATCTTGATGGTCATGCGGGTTTGTCAGTCCGTACCGCGGCGAGCGAGGTCACCAGCAAATGTGTTGCGACGGCAATCGGCTCTCCGTTGTCGTCGAGGATCGCCTCGCCATACTGATCGA
>PLJS01000221.1:5867-7374 GCA_003140315.1 Hyphomicrobiales bacterium | reverse complement strand
CTGGACACCTTTCGCGACGGGAAGATCAGCCGGAAGCGGTAAAGAATGAGGCTGTCGCAGGCCAGCACGTAGAACAGCAGGATGCCCTGAAACACGCGGGTCAGATCGAGCGGCAATTTCATGGAAATCTGCGCCTGCTCGCCGCCGATGAAGGTGAGTGCGAGAAAAAGGCCTGCAATTAATATTCCAATTGGGTTCAGGCGCCCGAGGAAAGCGACGATGATCGCGGTGAAGCCGTAGCCGGGTGAAATGCCCGGCTGAAGATGCCCGACCGGGCCCGCTACCTCGATGATACCCGCAAGTCCGGCCAGCGCGCCGGAGATGGCGAAGGTCAGGAGGATCAACTGGTTGGAATTGAAGCCGCCGAACCGTGCGGCACGCGGCGCGGCGCCGACGACGCGGATTTCGAAGCCCTTGATGGTGCGCCCAAGCAATACGGTCGCCGCGGCTACGACCAATAGCGCGATGATGGCGCCGAGGTGCAGCCTGCCGCCTTCAATCAGAACCGGCACGGTTGCGACCGGATCGAATTCGGCCGTGGTCGGGAAATTGAACCCGGCCGGATCGCGCCATGGACCGCGCACCATATAATCGAGAAACAGGTCCGCCACATAGACCAGCATCAGGCTGGTGAGAATCTCGCTGGCACCGAACCTGACCTTGCAGATCGCCGGTATCAGGGCGTACAGCGCGCCCGCCGCTGCGCCGAGCAGCAGCATCGCGGGCATCACCCAAGGCCCAGCGTCGGTGCCCTGGGTTTTCACCGCGAGCCAGCTGCCGGCGACGGCGCCGACCAGAAATTGGCCTTCGGCGCCGATATTCCAGACGTTGGCGAGATAACAGAGCGACAGGCCGATCGCGATCATCACCGTCGGCGTCGCCTTCACGGCGATTTCCTGCAGCGAATAGCTGTCAGTCAGAGGATCGATGAAGTAGACGCCGAGCGCGGAAATCGGGTTCTTGCCAAGGATAGCGAACAAGATGCTCATGGTGACGATCGTCAAGCCGATCGCGATCAACGGCGAAACAAGCGCGATGGTGTTGGATCGCTCGGCGCGTTTTTCAAGCACTAACTGCATGCGCCGCTTCCTTCTGCTCCAGACTGCTTCCGCCCATCAGCAGGCCAAGCTTCTCGCGGCTGGCATCCGCGGTCACCAGCGGCTCCGAGAGGGGGCCATGGAACATCACGGCGATCCGGTCGGCGATCTCGGCGAGTTCATCGAGGTCCTGGCTCGTCACCAGCACGGCGGCGCCGCTGGCCGCGAGATCGAGCCACGCCTGGTCGATGGCCGCGGCAGCGCCGGCGTCGACGCCCCAGGTCGGCTGNNAGGCTCGCGGCTTCGGGGTCGCGCTTGGCCTTGCGCACATCGAACGCCTCGGTGGCGCGGTCGACGGTCGATAACGTCGCGGCGGTGTTGACGAAACCGCGCTGGACCATTCCGCTGGCGGCGTGGCCGGTGAGCAGGGCATTTTCGGAAAGCCGCATGCGTGGCGCGGTGCCGTGGCC
>PLJS01000221.1:0-5801 GCA_003140315.1 Hyphomicrobiales bacterium | reverse complement strand
GCCGGCGACGCCGGCGATGCCCAAGATTTCACCACCCTTCAACTCGAGCGAGATGTGCTGGAGCCTGACCCCGTGGGGATCGTCGGGCTCCAGGCTGAGATCGTTGACAACGAGCCGCGGCACCGTGGTTTGCCGGCCGGCCGCGGCTTTGACTTCCTTGATGTCGGCGCCGACCATCATTCGGGCCAATGAGGCGGCGGTCTCCGCTTGCGGGTTGCAGGTTGAGATCTTCTTGCCGCCGCGCAGGATGGTCGCGGTGTCGCATAGCCGCTTCACCTCTTCCAGTTTGTGACTGATGTAGAGCACCGCGCGGCCTTCGGCCTTTAGCCGATCCAGCACCACGAACAGCTGATCGGCTTCCTGCGGGGTCAGCACCGCGGTCGGCTCGTCGAGGATCAGAAATTTGGGATTTTGCATCAGCGCCCGGACGATTTCGATGCGCTGACGCTCACCTACCGACAGTTGCCAGACCTCGCGTCTTGGATCGAGCGGAAGGCCATAAACATTGGACACTTCCTCAAGACGCGCGGACATGTCCTTGAACGATTCCTTGCCGTCGAGACCCAGCGCCACGTTTTCGGCGACGGTGAGATTGTCGAACAGCGAGAAATGCTGGAACACCATGCCGATGCCGAGCGCGCGGGCATCGCGCGGAGAGGAGATGTCCACGAGCTCGCCGCGAACGCGAATTTCGCCGTCATCGGCGGCGTAGTAGCCGTAGAGGATTTTTGCGAGCGTGCTCTTCCCGGCGCCATTCTCGCCGAGGAGCGACACCACCTCGCCGGGCCGCACGTCGAAATGAGCGACGTCGTTGACGAGCAGGCTGCCGAACCGCTTGACGATCCCGTCAGCCTCGATGAGCGGCGGCCCGTGAGTCATGCCGACACCCAAAAAACCTTCTGTCTCAGTGACATTTTTGGCATGTATTTTGCCTGAAAATAGTGCGAACGGCCGCAATGCCTTGAATGCATGATACTCAGGCATGCGCGGTTTTGTAGACCCTCGGCAATGCTGCCGGAACCGGCGACAATAGTGAAATGACAAAGCGATATGCAGGTCATATCCGAACGGAATTTGCGATCGGTTGACTTGAACCTGCTGGTCGCGTTCGACGCTTTGATGGCGGAGCGCAACGTCACGCGCGCGGCCGCGCGCAACGGGCTGAGCCAGCCGGCGGTCAGCAAGGCGCTCAACCGGCTGCGCTACCTGTTCGACGACCCGCTGTTCGTGCGCCGCGACCGCGCCATGGAGCCGACCGCCCGCGCGCTTGAGCTGGCGGGGCCGATCCACGGGGCGCTCGCCACCATTTCGCGGACCCTGGTGCAGCCGTCGGCCTTCGATCCGGCGACCGTGAGCGCAATCGTCAAGATCGCGGCCATCGATCTCTACCACATGAACCTGCTGCCGGCGCTGGTCGGGCATCTGCGCCGGCACGCCCCGGGGGTCGATCTGCAGGTGCGGGCGAGCGACTGCTCCTATCTGCGCGATCAGCTCGCCGCGGGCGAGATCGATCTCGCCTTCGCGCCGCTCGGAACCAGGACCGATGAGCTTTCCGCCGAGCCGTTGTGGAACGATCGGCTGGTGACCCTCGTCGGGGCGAACAGTCCGTTGCGGGACTCGATGACGATCGAGGCCTATGCGGGGGCGGGACATCTGGTGGATGCTGGACACGTGCAGGTATCGCCCGACGGCGTCGGAACCAGCGTCGTCGATGCGATCCTGGCGGCGCGCGGATTGCGCCGGCGGATCGTGCTGGTGCTTCCGAACTCGGCCGGGATTCCGTTCGTGGTCGCCGCAACGGATCTCATTGCGACCTTGCCCAGCCGGATCGTGAAGGGGCTCGCGCCGGTGCCGAACATCCGCGTTCTCGCGCCACCCTTGCCGGACGTGCAGGTGAGCCCACACATGTTCTGGCATCGCCGCAGCGACACCGACCCGTTGCAGGTCTGGCTGCGCGCCGCCATACGGGACATCGCCGCCGGCATTTGATCGATCGGAACCGCTGCGGCGCGGGCTTCCGTATAGGAGCGCGCCGCGATTTTCTCGCCAAGAACTGGCGCGGCGCAAGCCTTGCAAGGCCCAGGCCGCCATACGACAGCGACCAAGAGTCCGCTGCTGGCCCATCGCGTCATTTCGCGGCAATGCAGAATTTCAGTCGCTTTCGGAGGGAAGCGGACACTGAGCCGAATTTATGAGTACACGGCCTAGCAGGACGCCATGATCGTTAGTCGAGTCCCGGATAATCGCTCTCCCGCAAGCGGGAGAGGGGAATAAAGAGCAGTTACTTCTTCCCGCGCACGCGCGGCATCTCGATGAAGGCCCACGGCGCCGGCGTGTCGCCGATCGGCGCGTCGATCAGCACCGGCTCGTTCAAAGCCAACGCCTTCTCGAGCGCGCCACGAAGCGCGACCGGGTTTGCGGCCCGGTACGACGTGATGCCGAAGCTCTCGCCGAGCTTGATGAAATCCGGATTGGCCAAGTCCGTGCCGATGACGCGGTTGCCGTGGATCTCCTGCTGCATGCGGCGCACGTTGCCGTAGGCCGCGTCGTTGAACACCACGGTGACGAGCGGGATGCGGTGGCGCACCGCGGTCGAGAGCTCCTGCACGGTGAACATGAATCCGCCGTCGCCATTGATCGACACGACCGGCGTGTCACCGAGCGCGTGCTTGACGCCGAGCGCGGTCGCGACGCCCCAGCCGAGCGTGCCCTGGTAGCCCGACGTGATGAAGCTGCGCGGGTGATAGACCGGATAGAGGAGCCGCGACACGTAGCCGACCTGCGTCAGCTCCTCGACCAGCACGCCGTTGTCGGGCATCGCGTCGCGGATCGCGCGCAGGTAGGCGCCCTGCGGCTCGAGCACGCTGAGCTTCTTGGCGATCGTCTCCTTCAGGGCGCGGCTGCGCTCGACGCGGTCCGCCCGCGGCCCGACGAGATGACGCAGGTGATCGTTCAGCCGCGCGAGTACGCGCTTACCGTCCCCGACGATGCCGATCTGCGGATTGGCGGTGCGGTCGATCTCCTCCGGGTCGATGTCGACCTTGATGATCGTCAGTCTGTCGTCGACGCCCCAGAGCGCGACCGGCTGCTGGATGCGCGTGCCGACCGCCAGCACCACGTCGGCGGTCGCCCACAGCGCGTGGCCGCCGACAAGCGTCTGCGCGAGCGGATGGCGGCCGTCCATCACGCCTTTGCCGCGGCGATAGGTCGTGACCGGCGCGCCGAGCCGCTCGGCGAGCGCCCTCACCTCGGCCGACGCGTCCATCGCGCCGCCGCCGACGAAGATGAGCGGACGTTCGGCGTTCGCAAGGAGTTTCGCGGCCTGCTCGATCGCGTCCTCGTCGAGTTCGGACTTGGTCTCGGCTGGTCGCGGCGGTTCGGGATCGATATCGGCGCGGGCCTGAAGAATGTCCGGCGCGATTTCGAGCCCGACCGGCCGCGGCCGGCCGGTGCCGAGCTGGCGGAATGCCTCGTGCACCTTGGCGGGCGCGTCCTGCGGTGCCTCGATCCGCTCGGCCCATTTCGTCAGTGTCTTCAGGATGTTGAGCTGGTCGGGGATTTCGTGCAGCAGGCCGTGGCCCTTGCCGATGAACTTGCTCGGAATCTGTCCGATCAAGGCCAGCACCGGCGCGCCGGTCGAGTAGGCCGTCGCTAACGCCGTGGCAGCATTGAGGAATCCCGGCCCGGGCACGACCGAGAAGACTTGCGGCTTGCCGGTCGCGAGTGCCGCACCGAGCGCCATGTAGGCCGCACCCTGCTCGTGGCGCGCATGCACGACATTGAGCGCGTCGCCGACGTCGAACATCGCATTGAAAAGATGATCGTTTTGGATGCCTGGCAGGCAGTAGATCGTCTTGATGCCGTGCGCCAGCAGCGCTCCGATGACGGCGTCGCCTCCGCTCATCTGCGGCATGGGGGTTCCTCTCAGAAGCCGCTGTTTCTACAGCGAAATTATCCCGCCAGCGCCGCGATGATGCGCGCCCAGGAGCGTGCGCCCTTGTGGAACGAGGTGAGGTCGTATTTTTCGTTCGGCGAATGCACGCGATCGTCATCGAGACCGAAGCCGACCAGCAGCGTGTCCATGCCGAGCACGGTCTTGAAGTCGCCGACGATCGGGATCGAGCCGCCCGAGCCGACCGCGACCGCTTTCGCGCCCCACTCCGCCGTCAGCGCGGCGCGGGCCTTCCCGAGTGCCGGATTGTCGTAGGAAACCTGAATCGCCGGGCTGCAGGAGTGATTGATGAACTCCGCCTTGGCGTCGGCGGGCAGGCGTTCGCGAACGAAGGCGCGGAAGCTGTCGCGGATCTTCTCCGGGTTCTGCTCGCCGACGAGGCGGAACGAGATCTTGGCCGAGGCCTGCGCGGCAATCACGGTCTTGGCGCCCTCGCCCGTGTAGCCCCCGATGATGCCGTTGACGTCGCAGGTCGGGCGCGTCGAGACCTGCTCGATCAGCATGCAGTCTTTCTCGCCGGCCGGCACCTTGAGGCCGACTGGGCCGAGGAAGCTCTCCGGCGTCATGTTCAGGGCCTTGAGCTCCGCCTTGATGTCGGCCGGCAGCTCCTGCACGCCGTCATAGAAGCCCGGCACGGTGACGCGGCCATTCCCGTCATGCAGCGCCGCGATGATGCGGGCGAGCACGTTGATCGGGTTCGCGGCGCCGCCGCCGAAAATGCCGGAGTGCAGGTCGCGGTCGGCGCAGGTGATGGTGACTTCCTCATAGAGCAGCCCGCGCAGCGAAGTGGTGACGCTCGGCGTGCGTGGGTCCCACATCCCGGTGTCGCAGACGAGCGCGAGGTCGCGTTTGAACTCGGCGGCGTTCTGGCGCACGAACGGAAACAGGCTCTTCGAGCCGCATTCCTCCTCGCCCTCGATCATCATCGTGATGTCGAGCGGCAGCTTGCCGGTGACCGCCTTGTAGGCGCGCAACGCCTCGACGAAGGTCATCACCTGACCCTTGTCGTCGCAGGCGCCGCGCCCGACGATGATCTTGCGTCCGTCGGGGAGCGTGTCGATGCGCGGCTCGAACGGCGGCGTCTTCCACAGGTCGAGCGGATCGACCGGCTGCACGTCGTAATGTCCGTAGAACAGCACGCTCGGCGCACCGTTCGCGGTCGCCCCGCCATTGCTCTTGCCGATCACCACCGGATGGCCGGCCGTCGCGCGCACGACCGTGTCAAAGCCGAGGCTGTCGAGGTCGCTCGCGATGTGCTCGGCCGCCGCGCGGCAGAAGTCATTGTAGGCGCTGTCGGTCGAGATCGACGGGATGCGGACGAAATCGAACAGCCGCTTGATGCTGGCGTCGATATCGGCGTCGATGCGGTCGAGCACGGCTGGAAGGGCTTGAGAAGCGGTCATCATGGAATCCATTCGCATGAGTGTTTGGGACGATGCAGGCAGGAGCGTCGCGTTTAGCGCCGCAGGATTCCCCCGAGCGTGCCGCGCACGATCGCGCGTCCGACGGTATTGCCCATCGAGCCGCCGATCGACTTGCCGAGATTGCCGATGATCTGGCCCGCGAACTTGTTGGTCACCGAACGCGTGACCTGGCGCGCGATCAATTGACCGGTGGTGAGACGATTGGTGCGCGGGTTGTTGGTGCCGAAGATCGACCCGAACACGCCGCCGATCGTAGCAAGGAGGCCGCCGCCGGGGCCGGCGTCCGCCGGCGCATTGGGATCGGCCGGAGCACCGGGCGCGTTCGGCGCGCCTGGAACGCTCGGCGTGCCGGGGGCAACCGGCGGCCGCAGCGCCGTCTCATGGATTCGCTTCTGGAGCTGCTCCAGGCTGTGTGAAAACTCCAT
>PLJS01000082.1 GCA_003140315.1 Hyphomicrobiales bacterium | reverse complement strand
ATGGGTCGTGGAATTCTGTTGTGGCTGTTAGGAGTTCCTATTCCGATCATCATTCTTCTCGCGATCTTCTATCGTTAGACAACCGATGGAATCGGTACCGAAAGAGGAATCGTGATGAAAGGCTTTGTGCAAGACATCGAGGATCTCGCTATCAAGAATAGCGAGTTTCGTCGGGTTCTTTACACGGCAAAGGACTGCCAACTCGTTGTCATGTCGTTAAAGCCGAAGGAAGAAATCGGGGCGGAAGTCCACAAGCTCGATCAGTTCTTTCGTGTGGCCGCGGACTGGGTCGAAGCCTGGCGGGCAGAGCAGCGGCGTCTCACCGTCGCGCACGTTTCCTGTTAGGGGGGCGACTTGCCGACTGTGCCTCCGGCTGGAATTGCACGGTCCGATCGCACGGTTTCAGCGTGATCCCATGACGGCGCCTCGAGAAATTGAACTGAAGCTCGAAGTGTCGGAGCAGGCTCTGTCACAGCTGACTCGCAGCCCACTGCTGCTGGGGATTCGGAATGGGGCACGACGACCGGCTTCCTTAGTTTCGGTCTATTACGACACTGACACGCAGAAGCTGCGCAAGCACGGGTTTACGCTCCGGGTGCGCCGTATCGGCAGTCGCAACGTGCAGACGATCAAGCGTGTGAGTGGCGCAGGCACCGCGCTCATGGATCGTTGTGAATGGGAACATAACGTCGCCGGCGGAGAAGCTGATCTCGCTCTGGCCCGTGACACCGGCCTCGAATCAATCCTCAGCAAAAAGCTGCAAGCCAAAATAAAGCCGCTGTTCGAGACCCGTGTGCGACGGAAGGTATATCCAATCGAAAGCGGCGGCAGCGACATTGAACTGAGTATCGATAAGGGCACCGTTGTGGCCGGACGCCAATCATCCCCGATCTGCGAAGTTGAACTGGAGCTCAAGCGTGGCGATGCAACGGAACTGTTCAAAGTCGCCCGTACGTTGGCTGAGCAGGTGCCGATTCAGCTTTCCGTGACTAGCAAGTCTGAACGCGGCTATGAGCTCGTCAACGGAAGCAAACCTAAGGCCGTTGGAGCAACCCCGATCGCGATCGCGCCCGCCGCGAGTTGCCAGGCCGCATTTCAAACCATTGCGCGGGCTTGCCTCCATCAGATCGTAGCCAACCAAGACCTGACCCGGAACGGTGACCCGGAAGGATTGCACCAGACGAGGGTCGGGCTGCGTCGGCTGCGAGCCGCGATTTCGCTATTCGGCGAAATGCCGCTCGGCCCGCAATCCGTCACAGTCAAGCGCGAATTGAAATGGATTAGCGGCGAACTCGGTCCGGCCCGCGAGCTCGATGTATTCATCAAGGGCGTCGTCAACCCAGCCACCGCCGGAAAGTCGCAGCAGCCGGGCGTCGCAACGCTGACCCGCAATCTGCGGCACAGACGGAGCGAGGCATTCGGCCGCGCCCGGTCCGCCATGGAATCCGGTCGCTTTCGGATGCTCGTCCTCGATATAGCTGCTTGGATCGAAGCCGGCGACTGGACTTGCCCCGATGACGACCACGCCCGCGCGAATCGGGATCGACCGATTGCGATTTCGGCCGCCGCAGAAATGCAACGTCGCCGTAAGAAAATCATGAAACGGGGTAAAACCCTGGCTGAACTCGATCCGGCTCGGCTGCACCGGATCCGAATCCAGGCGAAGAAGCTCCGCTATGCCTCCGAATTCTTTGCCGTCACCTTTCCCAGCAAGAAGGCGGTGCGGCGGCGCAAAGGATTCATCGCGGCCTTGCAAGCACTGCAGGAAACGCTCGGTGATTTGAACGACATTTCGGTACACGAAAGACTAACCGAACGGCTCGCCGACGTACAACACAATGGCGGCAACCGCAAAAGCCGTGGTGCAAACAAGGCGTTCGCGGCCGGCCGATTGTCCGGCCGCGAGGAGGCGCGCGTGGTCTCGGTTCTTAAGGATGCTGAGCGGGCCTATGCCCGCTTCATCAAGGCCAGACCATTCTGGAAATAGGCGCGAAAGTGCATTTGGAACGATCCGGCTGAAGTCCTGGAAGGCGATCCTTTCGGGAAACCAATATCCAGCACGTTTGCGTTTGCGTTGGGGACGTTCGTCATTGCGGCGGTGGCATTGGCTTTCAACCTCGTTAGGCAGAGCAAAGCCTCGGCTGCGCGGCTTCGGCCATCCCCTGTCGCCATGGCGCCGAGCGCACACAGTGCGAAAAAGCTGACTGATCCCGCGATGAGCTCTACGGTGTGAAGAAAAAACGAAAACTCAACAGCCCAGATCGGCTGTGGAGACTCGGCGAAAGCGATCGGCACGATATCCGGGACAAGGCTCCGCTCGGTGGCAACCGCCATCGCGAAAACCGCCAAGCTGATCAACAAGACGGTGGTAGCCTCGAGCAACCTTTGCGATTTTTCGGAGGTCGACATTGTCGGCTCCTATTGCAGGGTCTTCAAATAGGCGATGACGTCAGCGACCTGACCCGGGTCAAGTTGGAACTCAGGCATCGTCGGATGGCCGGTGACGATCCCCTCAGCTAGCGCCTCAGCAAGTGAGTCGATCGGATAGCGCTGGTGGAGCGTACGGAAGGGTGGCGCGACCTTGAGCGGGCTCGGGCTCACCTTGTCGATTGCATGGCAGCCCGAACAGTTCGTCTTCACGAAGACAAGCCCGCGCTGCGCCGCGGGATCTTGGTGCTGCGCCAGAGCGACACTCAGCATCGATCCGAAAGCAATGAGCACTAGCGCGCCGCCCATCAGAAGCTGCGTCATTTTCGACCTCCACCAAACGATCCACACGGGCTGACCTGCTCGTTCGCGAATGCAGTTATCAGCGCGTTTACGCCGCGCGTTGCTCGGGAAAGGGCTTTTCAAGTCCTCCCAAATCCGGCTCTTCACATCGGGCCAAGACCTCGCGGCGGACTCGCTCCCGTAATGTCACCAGCGACGCGAAATCCGGCCCCGGCGGGTAAATCGGTTCGGCGAAACTGACACTCACTCTTGTCCACCTCGGAAACCATTGCTCTCCCCGCAGCATCGAGCGCGTGCCACTAATTGCAGCGGGTACGATCGGCAATCCCGCTTCGGCCGCGACCTTGAAGGCGCCGAGGTAGAAGCCCGCGAGGCCCGCTCGGCGCGTGAAGGTTCCTTCCGGGAAAAATACGAGCAACCGATGCTCGTTCGCTCGCTTCGTCAGGGCCTCGGTATCGGCAAGACTGCCAGCCGCGTCGTAGCGTTCCACGAACACTGTCCCCAGCCGGCGCAGGAAGGGTCCGGCGATCCATTGGCCAGCGAACTCTCGTTTCGCAGCGAAGGTTGGGGGCGTAGGCAAGATTGCGGCGAGAACGAGGACATCCGCGTAGCTCGAATGGTTGAAGGCGAGAACGGCATTTTCTCGCGGCAACCGATCAAGCCCGGTTACCGAGACGGGTACGCGCATTGCGGGCAACGCGGCCCGAGCGAGCGTGCGAACGGCTGCCCAACGCCATGAGAGGCGGGGCAGCAACATCACTGCGAGCCAGGCCGGCGCAGCGATCGATGCGATAACGGTCCACCACCATCCCGCATAGGCGACGCTTGCGGCTTCTCGAACTGCTTGTCCAATCTGCGACGCGATGCCGGCGAGCGCGAGACGCACGAACTGCCATCGCAATTTAGGTTGTCGCCCGAAGACGCGCCCGCTTTGATAAATTTCCTTCGCGGCGCTTCTGCGAATCTTGCCGCTTGCCGTCTTGGGTACCGTCTGCGGCGGAACGAGGACCACTTCATCTGGCGGGGCACCGAGGATATCTGTCGCGACCTCACGGGGCCGCCGTTGCAATTCGGCACGGCGGCTCGAGTTACTTTCGGCTGTTTCGATCAGGATGACCGACCGCTCGGTACCCGAGGTAGCATCGGCCACACCGAACAACGCCACGCCGTTCCTGATGATGCCCGGGATCTCTGCGACGACCTGCTCGATCTCTTGCGGGTGAATGTGCCGGCCGGCACGAATGATGATGTCCTTCACACGCCCGGTCAGAAAGACTTCACCGCCGGCAATATAGGCCTGGTCGCCGCTGTCGAGCCAACCATCGTGGAATAGCTCGCGAGTCTTGGCCTCATTGCGGAAGTACCCGGATGTGGCCGACGGGCCGCGAAATTCAAGTCGCCCCTCGTGCCGCTCTCCAAGCTCGCGTCCGATGGCGTCGACGATCCGCACGTCGTCTCCAGGCAACGGCTGTCCGCAGGAAACGATCTCCAACGGCTTCGGATCGTCAGGCCGCGCAGGTTGCGCTATACCGGTCTTGCTCAGGAAGTCGCGATCGATGCGATCCACGAGCGGGACTCTCGCGACGGGCGGAAATGTGAGGGCAACCGTATTTTCGGCGAGGCCGTAAGCAGGAGCCATCGCGTCGGGGCGAAATCCGAAGCGTTCAAATCTCGCGGTGAAGCGCCGAATCGTCTGCACGCTGATCGGTTCCGCGCCATCCACCATCACGCGCAGGGAACGCAGCTCGAGGCCCTGGATGTCCTCGTTTCTGATCTTGTCCACGCAAAGCGCATAAGCGAAATTTGGCGCTGCCGAGATCGTGCCCCGATAGCGATGGATCGCCCAGAGCCAGCTTTCCGGACCCCTGAGAAAACTCAGCGGAGACATGACTTAGAGCGAGGCGCCGAAGTACAGGCATCCGAGCCAGGCACCAATCAGCCCGAGATCGTGGTAAAGCGGCAGCCAGCTGACGAAGACGTCCGAAGACGTAGCTCGCGTAACAGCTCCGAATGCCCGGATGTTCGCGAGCAGATTTGCATGACTGAGAACGACTCCCTTCGGATCGCCCGTGCTACCCGAGGTGTACTGGATGAAGGCCGTCGCGGTTGGATCGGCGAGCAAGGGTAGCTGAAGTGGCGCTGCATCCTTTGACAGTTCACCAACCGTCACGACAGCGCTCAAGCTTTCAATCTTCCCGCGGAGAAAGGAGCTGAACTGAAGCGCTTGCGGTACGGTGATGAGAATTCGCGCGCCGGCATTGGACAAAATGCCGGCCTCGCGGTGCATGTGTTCTTCGATGATCGCCAATCGCGCCGGCGGATAGACAGGGACTGGAACGCCGCCGGCAAAAAGAACTCCGAAAAACGCCACGAAGAAATCGGCTCCGGTTGGCAACATCAGTGCCACGCGGTCGCCCGGCACGATGTCCCTTGCAATGAGCGCCGCAGCCAGTGCGCGTGCCTGCTTGGCCAGCGCGCCATAGGTCAGGGTCTCGATGACCTTGCCTTCGTCCTCCAGGACGGTCGCATGGAGGCGCTCGGGATGCCGATCCACGTGCCATTCCAGGACATCAAGTAATGTCCGCGCTTCGACAGGGGCTGGAATAGAGGGCAGGGCGCGCGCCTGCGGCACAACAGCCGGTCGGGTTTGCGTCTCTTTCGGCGCCGATCGCGCGACCGCGACGATCAGGTCGTTGACAGTCTCCATATTCGAAATGACGTCGGCCGGGAGCCGTATCCTCAGTTCGTGTTCAAGGCGTAGGATCAGCTCTCCACGGGAGAGGCTATCGATCCCCAGATCGCGATCAAGCCTGCTTGCTTCCGACACGGCAATCGCTTGGCCAGGCCGCGGCTGCAGTTCGCCGACGAGAGCTGAAACGATTGCGATCACATCGTCGGTTTGTGGATCAGGCCTCCCGGTAACGATAGCCGGAGCGACGCCTCGGCCGGTACTCATCGTCGTGCCGCCGCGGCGGCAGAGAGTTCAAGGATAAGGATGGTGGCCATTGGCATGTCCCATCGTCCCGGATCGCGCGGGAGAGGGAGAAGGATCGCGCGAAGGAGCCGCCTCGGCTTTGAGGCACATCAAACATGAAATCGCATGGCCGTGGCACATACCAATGGGTCTTTCCACCCAGCCATGCGGATAGATCGTCCTTATCGATGACGCTTCGCGACCAAGACGAATTTTCACGACGCTCATTCCTTGCTGGAGCGGGTGCCAGCGCGGGAGGCAGCGTGCTCGCCACCAGCCTTGCTGCTTCGGCAGCTGTTGCCGAAGAAAATGCTCCCTTGAGCATAGGTCCGGGCGCCGTCGCGATTTCGTTGCGCGTCAACGGGGTCGTGCGCACCGCGGAGGTACCGCCGCACACCACCTTGGCTGAGGCATTGCGTGGTTCTCTCAATCTCACCGGCACCAAGATCGGCTGCGATCGCGGGGCGTGCTCCGCCTGCACGGTGTGGCTTGACGACATTCCGGTCGCGTCCTGCATGGTTCTGGCGATCGATATAGGCGACCGCGCGGTGACGACGATCGAAGGCCTGTCGCGCGGCGACACGTTGCATCCGGTGCAGACGGCGTTCATCGCGCACGACGCGGTGCAGTGCGGGTTCTGCACGCCCGGCATGGTGATGAGCTGCGCGGCACTGATTGCGCGCAATCCCAATCCGTCGCTCGACGATGTGAAGACGGCGATCAGCGGCCATCTATGCCGGTGCGGGACCTATCCGCATGTTTTCGCCGCGACGCTCGCGGCGGCCAAGGCCGCCAAGAGTTGATCAAGAGCTGATTGAGAGCTGACGATGTCAGACGCCACCACACAGCAGGAGAAGTTTCCCTTCGGGATCGCAAGCGTCTCGATCGGCGAGATTGAGCGGCGCGTTCCGCCCGGCGAGGCGCCGCCGCTGCCGCCGAACAATCGCCTCGCGTTCATCGGCAAATCCGTGCCCCGCTTCGACGCCCGCGCCAAGGTCACCGGCGCCTCGCGCTTCACGGTCGACGTCAAGCTGCCCGGCATGTTGCACGGGCGCCTGCTGCGCTCGCCGCATCCGAACGCACGGATCGTCTCGATCGACACGTCGGCGGCGGAACGCCATCCGGGCGTGCGCGCGGTTCATGTCGTGACCGACATCGTCGGGCGCGCCGTCGAGCAAGTGCCGGAAACCGACCCGCCCCAGCCGAACGGGGTTCGCCTGCCGCGCGCGCTCTATGCGGGCGCCCCGATCGCGGCGGTCGCCGCAGTGACACCGGACGCAGCCGCGGCGGCGCTCGCGCTGATCAAGGTCGAATACGAGGTCCTGCCGTTCGTGGTCGATCTCGAGGAGGCGCGCGATCCCAACGCCCCCGTGGTGTTTCGCTCAGCCGTTGCCGGATCAGGCTTCGCCGGGGGTGTCGCGGCAGGCGCCGAGGTGGCGCAGCAGGGTAACGTTCGCGGGCCATCGCGGATCGGCACGCGCGGCGACGTGACGAAGGGCTTCGCCGAAGCCGAGGTTACCGTCGAAGGCGAATACCGCACCCAGGTGCAGACCCATTGCTGCATGGAGACGCATGCTGCCGTCGCCGACTGGCACGCCGACGGATTGACCGTCTATCTCTCGACCCAGTTCACCGCCGGCGTGCGCAATGAGCTCGCCGCGGCTTTCGGCCTTCCGCGCAATCGTGTGCGCGTGCTGGTGGATGCGATGGGCGGGGGGTTTGGATCGAAGTCGGGTGCCGGAACATACGTCCGCGCCGCGATCGCGCTGTCGCGCGCTGCCGGTGCCCCCGTGCGGGTCGTGCACGACCGCCACGAAGAGCAGGTCGATTCAGGGAATCGGCCGGCGACCTTCCAGCGGCTGAAGATCGGCGCGCACCGCGATGGTCGGCTCAGCGCGATTTCGCTCTACACCTATGGCACGGCCGGGACCGCGACTGGCGCGGGGGTCGGCAACTTCGCGCAGGCGACCTACGAATGCTCGAATTTCGACAGCGAGCAATATGACGTGTTCATCAATGCCGGCCCGGCCTGCGCCATGCGCGGACCCGGCAACACGCCCGGCGCGTTCGCGCTCGAGCAAGCCGTGGACGAACTCGCCGAGAAGCTGAACCTTGATCCTCTGGCCTTGCGCGATCGCATCGACGCGAGCCCGGTCCGTCGCGAGGAGCGCCGGATCGGTGCCGAGCGCATCGGCTGGAGCCGCCGGCATACGCCGGGCGCCGACACCGGCACGATCAGGCGCGGCATCGGCGTCGCGCAGTCGCTCTGGGGCGCAAACGTGCAGACCAACGCCTCATGCGAGGTGCGGCTCATGCGCGATGGCTCGGTTGAGCTGCGCTCGAGCGTTCAAGACATCGGAACCGGCATTCGCACCGTGCTGGCGCAGGTGGTCGCCGAGGAGCTCGGCTTGACGCCGCAAGCGATCACGCTGCGCATCGGCGACACGGATTTTCCTGCCGGGCCGCCGTCCTATGGCAGCCGCACCACGGCCTCGATCACGCCGCCGGCGCGAAATGCCGCGTACAAGATCAAACAGAAGCTGCTCGAGGTGGCGGCGCCGAAGCTCGGGGTTGCGGCGGGCGCGCTCGACCTGCGCGACGGGCGCGTCTTCGTGCGGGCCGAGCCCGCGCGCGGGCTATCCTTCCGCGAGGCCGCGGCGCTGCTGCGCACGGATGCGATCAGCGCGTTCGCGAGCCGCAGCGATGACTATGGCGGCTTCCGCCGCGCGATGGGGGACGCCGCGCTCGCGCAGAACGATCTCGGCGGCGTGCAGTTCGCGCAGGTCGCGGTCGACACCGAGACCGGAATTATCCGCGTCGAGCGCGTCGTCGCGGTGCAGGACTGCGGCCGCCCGATCAATCCCGAGCAGATCGAAAGCCAGGTCCAGGGTGGCGTCCTGATGGGCCTTTCCTACGCGCTCTATGAGGATCGTATCCTCGACCGGCCGACCGGCCACGTGCTGAATGCCGATCTCGAGCACTACAAGATCGCGGGTCCGCGCGAGACGCCCGAGATCGATGTCGTGGTGCTGGAGAACTATCAAGGCGAGAGCGCGACCGACGCGTATGGGATCGCCGAGCCGGCCAACATCGCGACCGCTCCGGCGATCGCCAACGCGGTCTACAACGCGATCGGCGTCCGATTGCGGCAACTGCCAATGACGCCGGCCGCGGTGCTGGCCGCGCTTGGCCGTGCTCCGTACGGAGGTTGATCATGCGGCCGTTCGAATGGATCGAAGCAGCCTCGAGTGCGGAGGTGACGGCTGCCGGAGCCACCACGGTCGCCGACGCCATGGTGATGACCAACGGCCACCGCAAGGTGAGCGACCCCACCGTGGTCAAGGCCGGCGGGATCGATCTGCTCGATCTCATGAAGGAAGAGCTGTTGCAGCCGCGCCGTATAGTGAACTTGCGTGGCATTGCCGGGCTGGACAAGATTGCCGGGCAAGAGGGCGGCAGGCTCCGCCTCGGCGCGCTCGCGACCGTGGCCCAACTTGCCGTGGATCCGCTGGTTCGGCCCTATGCGGCGCTCGCCGATGCCGCGCGCAACGCCGCCAGTCCGCAGATCCGCAACGTCGCGACGCTCGGCGGCAACCTGCTGCAGCGGCCGCGCTGCTGGTATTTCCGCTCGGTGCATCACCATTGCGTCCGCAAGGGCGGCGAGACCTGCTTCGCGTTCGGTGGCGAGAATCAGTATCACGCGATCTTCGACCATCGCGGCTGCGCGATCGTGCACCCATCGACGCTGGCGACCGCGCTGGTCGCGTTCGATGCCCGCATCGAGCTGACGGACGCTGCCGAAGCCAAGCGCGAGACGGCACTGGAAGAGTTTTTCGTGCTGCCGACGAGAGACCCGCACCGGGAAAACGATCTGCGCGCCGGCGAGATCGTTTCCGCCGTGCTTCTGCCAAAGCTTGCTGCGGGCGCGCGTTCCGCGCACCTGAAGCAAGCCGAAAAGGAATCTTTCGATTGGCCGATCGCGGACGTCGCCGTGGTGCTCGAGGCCGATGCGCAGGGATTATGCCGCCGCGCATCGGTCGTGCTCGGCGCCGCCGCACCGGTGCCGCACCGCGCAAGGTCCGCAGGAGGCGGCGCTGCTCGGCAAGCCGCTCAATGAAGAGAGCGCGCGCGCCGCGGCACGCGCCGCCCTCACCGGGGCCGCGCCGCTGACGAAGAATGCCTACAAGCTGCCGATCTTCGAGGCGGTGGTCCGGCGCGCCATTTTGGCTGCCGCGAAGGCATGAGAAGGAGGCGAAAATGACGGGATTGACGCGACGGGAAGCCGGCGGCGGTCTGCTTGCAAGCGCCGTGCTCGCGGCGCAGCCCGCGGCGGCGGCGCAGGAAGGCGAGGCGGTCGTGCTGCCGCCGCCCCAGATCAAGGGCGGCAAGCCGCTGATGGAGGCGCTCGCGCTGCGCCGTTCGATCCGCGAATACGCGGACCGGCCGCTGCCGCGCGAGGTTTTGTCGAACTTGTTGTGGGCCGCGTTCGGCATCAATCGGCCGAGCGGCGATCGGACCGCCCCCTATTGGCGCCACGTCATGGTGATCGATGTCTATGCCATGATGGCCGACGGCGCCTGGCTCTACGAGCCGAAACAGCATGCGCTGCTTCCGCAATTGCGCTCCGACATCCGTGCGCAGACCGGTGTGCAGGATTTCGTCGGCGGCGCACCGCTCAATCTCGTCTATGTCGCGCATGGCGAGCGCATGCAGGACGTCGCTGCAGAAGAGCGGCGCCTCTACGCCTCGGTCGATGCCGGCTTCATCGGTCAGAATGTCTACCTGTTCTGCGCCTCGGAAGGGCTTGCGAGCGTGTTCCGCGGCTCGCTCGACCAGGCAAAGCTCGGGCGCACGCTGCAGCTTGGCTCGGAGCAGTTCGTCACCTTCGCCCAGACAGTCGGATATCCGAAATGAAGGTGATGGACGTCATGACGCGGCGGGTGATCGCCGTCGAGCCCTAAGCGACGGTCCGGGATGCGGTGCGGCTGATGCTGACGCGCCACATCAGCGGCCTCCCGGTTGTCGACGAGAAGCGCAAGCTCGTCGGTGTCGTGAGCGAGGCCGATTTCCTTCGCCATCCCGAAACGGGCACCGAGAAACAAGCGTTCACGATGGATCGGCGCCTTCTTTGGCCCTGACGAATCCGCCGAGGCTTTAGTTCATTCGCACGGAACTCACATTCAGGACGTGATGACGGGGAGCCCGTGACCGTCACGGAAACGGCGCCGCTAGAAAGCGCGATCGATCTTATGGAGAGCCGAAATATCAAGCGGCTGCCGGTTATGCGTGGCGACCGGGTCGTCGGAATCGTAACGCGGGCCAATCTTATGCGCGCGCTCGCAACCGCACTCCGTCGACGACATCATGTGGCAAATGAAAGCGACAACAAGATCCGCGCACGCATCGTTGCGAATCTGGCGAAATAGAATTGGTGGTCCTTTGGCGCGGCAATCGACATTGTCGTTCGCGAAGGAATTGTCGACGTCTGGGGTCACATCGAGGACGTGGCGCAACGCGATGCGGTCAGGGTGCCGGTCGAGAGCACGCCCGGTGTGCGTAAATTCCACGATCATCTCGCTTTTCGAGGAGAACCGGCTCCGCTGATCTGAGCGGAGGAGCTTTCTCGGAGTGTCAGCCAGAAGGCGCGCTCCGCAAACCCCAGGGATGTAAGCCGCCCAGTGCATGGATCCAGAAAAGTGGAAACCAGCTTCGGAGGAAGTCATGCGCAATTTCGAGTGGTCGCGAAGGCAACGTCTGCGGACGGCCCAGGCAGTCCTTTAGTGTCATCTACGCTGCATCCAGCGCTCTTGCGCCGGCGAGGGCGAGGGGCGCGACGCTGATAGAAAGGTCACGACATTGTCAGGACGACGTGCCCTCGGGCGCTCCCCCGCTCGACCGCTTCATGCGCATCTGCAATGGCGGTCAGGGGAAAGACCTCGGTCCTATGTGCAAGTTGGCTGCTCGCGAGCATACGGCCTATTCCCTCGACGCCGGCGCGCCGGTCCTCGTCTTCGAGCTGATACACGTGGAAAAACTTCAACGCGTAGCTGCTGGTGACCATCTTGTCGAAAGGAATCGGAACGAGCCCGCCGACGTTTGAGCCATACGCCACGATGGTCCCTCTCGGCTTGAGGATGTTGTCAGGCAGCAGTTTCGCCGTGCTCGAAAAATCCATGTCTATCACGGCGTCAACGCCTTCGCCGCCGGTGAACCCTGAGATCTGCTGGGCGAGGGGGGCGCTCTTGTAATTGACAATCGAGCTGGCGCCATTGGCGCGGGCGCGCCCGCCGTTTTCTGTCGTACCGACGGTACCGATGACGGTCGCATGAGCGAAGCGGCTGGCGATCTGAGTCACGTAGCTACCGACCGAGGACGCGGCGCCGGTCACGAGGATGGTCTTCCCGCCGATTTCGCCGAGCAGTCGCACCGCCTGGAACGCGGTGCAGGCGGGTATGCCGAGACATGCACCAGCGATGAAATCCGTGTTGTCCGGTAGTGCAACCGCTTGCCGTGACGGTAAGGCGATGAACTGTGCGGCGGTTCCCATCGGCCGCTGCCATTGGCCGTTCCAGATCCATACTCGCTCGCCGATGCGCTCGGCTTGGACATTGGCGCCGACCTTGTCGATGACACCGGCACCGTCGCTATGTGGCACGATCAGCGGCCCGCCGAGCGGCCGACCGACGCGCGAGCGTACGTCCGAGCGATTGACCCCCGAGGTGTAGAGCCGGACACGAACCTCCCCCGGACCCGGCTCGGGAGTCGGCAATTCCCCGACTTCGAATATCTCGCGCGCTGGACCATTTCGCGTATACGAGGCGCCAAGCATAATGGTTCCGCGGCCGCGCTGTTTCAGATACGAATCTTGAGGCTGAGCTCATTGGGGAACAAGTCGTCGGGCGTGAGCCGACGTGGCGTAATGCCCTGCTCGTGGCAATAGGCGAAGAAGGCCTCAAAAGTCTTGATGTTGTCTTCCACGCCATAGGGCCAGGGGTCGCCGCTCTTGAACAGCGTCTGATATTCGCTCGCGATGTCCTGCAACGCCCAGGCTGAAGGAAGGTAGGAGAAGCCTTGGTCCGCCAGCCGGGCGATGGAGCCTTTCTTGGCCGCGTCGAAAGCTTCGAAGAGATTGCGCGCGATCCAACGATTGGCTTCGTAGGCGTCGCGTCGCAGGGCGACCATGTGCATGATCGGAAACACGCCTGTCTTGGCGTAGTAACGTTCTTCTTCTTCGCGGAAATTTTCGAACAGGCGGCGTAGCCCGTGGCCGCCCTGGGCGAACAATTTGGGCGGGCGGGCGCTGATGATGGCGTCGAGCTCGCATTTAGCCAACATCTCACCCAGGGCTCGGTCCGGGCGGCTGCTCAGGCGAATGCTTGCTGGGAGCTTGATCTGCGCCGTCTCCTGCCGACCGGGATCGTTGACACCGGCCTGAACCCATTCAACCGACTCAAGCGGTACGCCATAGTCGTGAGACAGCAGGCCGCGTACATAGATGGTCGCGGTTTGTGACCATTGCGGAATGCCGATCTTGCCGCCTTTCAGCTGTGACGGTGACTTAATGCCGGATTTCTCGTTGACGTAGATCGCGCTGTGGCGAAAGACCCGCGAGGTCGGGATCGGCAGTCCGATGACCGGCGGGTTGTCACGCCCCATGACCGAACAGAAATTGCCGAACGATACTTCCGACACTTCCCACTCGTGGAAATGCATGAATCGGTCATTGTTCTCCTCAATCGACATGTCGAGGAATGTCAGGTCGATTCCGCTTGGCTTGATCCGTTGCGTGATCAGATCTTGAATCTGATGTGACGCGTTGGCGGCGAAGGTCAGGTGGAGATCAGTCATGGTGCGCTTTCCTTCCAAAAGACTCAGACGCCGAAACCGGTGATATGGATGGTCCAGTAGATGACGTAGGCGCAGATGAAGATGGCGACGCAGGCGATCGGGTAGATTGCGATGAGCAGCCCGTTGAATTTTCGCGTATCGGTCACTTCCATGCCTAGGAAGATGTAGTCGGGCGGCATCTGGTAGGCCAAAACGACCATCAAATTGCCGAGCACGGAGACCATCGCCAGGAACGCCAGCACTACGTCGGCGGGCAGGTGCATGGTCTGCGTTCCCCACGTGATGAGGAGCGGCAGCGCCAGCGTCAGGTTGCTGGGCGAAGGCAGAAGGAAATGCGCCACCAGGCTGACGATTATCGCGCCGATGGCAATACCGGGCAAACCCCAGTGCGCGAGCGGGTTCAACACCGGGCCGATCAGCGCGTCCGAAACCACTTTAATCATGCCGGTTTCGTTGAGGATGCCGGCGATTCCGATCACCGCGCCGATCAGCATGAAGATATCCCAGTTGACGTCGCGCACCGCCTTGGGTTTGAGCACGCCGATATCCGGCACGAAGAGCAGGCCGGCGACAAATATCGCGACGAAACCCGGGTCCCAGTGCGTCCAACTGCCGGTCACCCAAAGGAGCACGACGAGGACGAACATGCCCACGACCTTCCACTCGTTGGCGGTCATCGGTCCGAGCTTGGCGTAGGCCTCCTTGGCGGCAGCACTGTCCTGCAGCTTGGCGGCCAGTTCCGCCTCCGGCCAGGCGAACATGGCTGACGCGGCGCAGGTCGCGCCCATCAGGATAATGGTCGGTAGGAACATCAATACCAGCCACTCCGTCCAGCCCAACGTCTTGCCAGTGAGCTGGGTGTAGAGCGCCAACATGACGACGTTGGCGGCGCCGCCGGTCAGCGACAACACGCTCAGCAGATTGACGGTGGCGTTGATGAAGTTAAAGCTGAGGAAGCGGCTCAGCTTGGAATCAGTCGGCCGCCCGATTGAGCTCATGATGCTGTTGAGAATCGGCGCCAGGATCGCGGCGCGCGCCGACGAGGAAGGCACGCCGATCAGGAAGATGTTGGAGGCGTAGGCGGCGATGACTAAGCCCCAGACACCCCTGAGGCGCGACAGCAGCCAGTATGTCATGCGCTTTGAGAAGCCGGATTGCTCCATCGCGGCACCGAGCACGAAGGCGCCAGCCATCAGCCAGGGCAAGTGCGTCGTGAATCCGGCGAATGCCGTTCCCGGCTTGACGATCTGAAAGCCGACGATGATAGCGAGGAAGAACACAGAGGCCATGCCCGAAGGGATGGCTTCGGTCGCCCAAATGATGATGACAGGGATCAGCAGACCGAGCGCGTGCCAGCCGCGTGGGTCGACGCCGGCCGGCGCACCGATGGCGAAGAACGCCGCGGCGATCAGAACGCCGACAAGCAATGCATAATCGCTCCAGTGGCGGACGAACGAGGATTGCGGCGTGCTGCTGGCTTTCGGGACGGAGGGCGAGATCGTGGACATCGGGATTCTCCTTCCAGGCTCTGGTCGCGCACTCTAGAAGTTCGATCGAAGCGGTCTTTGATCTTGCGCAAACCGTGCATTGCTTTCGCACCAGCGAAGTCCGACCGAAAAAGAGCGCCGAAAAACAACAAGGCCGGGCGCGGGGCCCGGCTTTGTCGCGGTTTATGGGTGGAAAGACATCAGACCGTGTCGTCCGGAATCCACATGAACCCGTATTGCCAATTGCCGTTGCCTTCGCGACGCAGCTTTCGGAAGACTTTACGCAGCCGCATGCCGTCGCGGATCTTCTCCGGCGGGCAATCGACCACGTCGGTCGGGCCGACATAGACGCCCTCTTGCAGCCGGACCAGCGCCATGGTGCGGGTGTCGCCATAGACCTCGAAACCGCCGACCGGCGGCACGTACCACGGCAACTGGCCGACGTGATGGGTGACGAGCTCGCCCACTGGGCTGAACTGCCGCTCGACCACGTCCCGCGAATTGCACTTGCCGCAGATGCGGCGACCGGGCCACCACAATGTGCCGCAGGACCGACATTCCGAACCGACCAGGCGGTAGCGCTCGGTGCGTTGGCGCCAGGCTTTGGTCGTCCGCAGCACGCCGTGCCGATACATCTGCTCGGGATAGAGCTCGTTCACGGGCTTACCCACCTTTGCGACCGTTGCGCAGAACGGCGGCCGCCGAAGAGGCCATTTCGCCCTGCATGCCGACAATCACGGCGACGTCGGTCTTCTTGAGCTGGCGCTCGCCGGTATCACCGCGCATCTGATGGACAGCTTCGTAGACGTGATCGGAGAAATTGCTGCCCGAGGTCAGGCCGAAGCCGCCGCAGCCGCCGTTGGTGCCAGTAGGGAGTCGTCCGCCCGGCCCGGTTTCGCCTTTGATGACGAAGTCGAGGAGCTTGTCCGGCTCGGGCACGCGCGTCGCCGCCAGCGTTGGTAGCAGCGAGGTGATGTGAGATTCGAACACTTCGGCGAAATCGACGTCGCGGGCGGTAATGCCGGCCATCTTGTAGGCCTCCTCAACCGCGATGTGCGGTGAGGCGAAATCGCAGATATCGTAGCGCTCGAGCCCTAGCGCTTGGCTGTACATCTGGCGCGACAGCAGATGGGCGTTGGTCTTGTAGGCCACGCCCTCGATGAAGACGGGCCAGTCGGTGTAGTTATATGCGTCCTCCGCCGGCACCAGGATCGCCGCGGAAGCGCCCTCGACTGTGAAATTGCCCGGCAGCCGCGCCCAGAACTCGGTCGGTATCGGGCCGTTCTCGGGCGTGCGGTCGATGATGGCGTTGAGTTCGTCGAGCGTGACGTCGTATCTGACGCCCCAGCGCGCTGCCAGCGGGTTGCGCGTGCCCCACCAGATGGACTGCATGCGATAAGCGGCGAAGGCGCGCAGTACCTTCTTTGTGCCCCACTTCTTGTAGGCGTAAGCTTGGAGCAGGGCTTGGATCGTCGGGTGATCGTAGCCGAAATTGTAGTCGTAATCGACATCGCCACCGAGCGCACGCACGTCGGCGCCGTTGAGCACCTCGCTGCCTTTCTCAAATCCGAGCACCAGAACGCGGTCGTAGCGGCCCGACGCGACAAGGCTGTAACCCTCATGAAGGCCGACGCCGGCTCCGGTGCAGTTGGTGCAGAGCGGCAGTACGCCGATGGGATGCAGGCCGAGAATGTCGGCGACGACCGGCCCGATGCCACCCGCCTCCATAAACGTTTCGCCGTGGTAATTGACGACGGCGTACTGGATGTCGCGCGCATTGAAGCCCTTCTTGACATCCGCGATCGCGTCATAGGCGCCATCAATGACGTAGTCCTTCCACGACCGACGGTCGTAGTCGCGCATATAGGCATGATTCCTGGGCGTTACGCCCACACCGACAATCGCCACCCGTTTCATGCCTTCGCTCCTCGCTGCGGTGCCGCTCATAGGTAAAGTGGGCTCGCGTCCTGCGCATATTTGAACTCGAGCCGCGAGGCCGTGGCGTAATCGGCCATCAGCTTGTTGGCCAACAGATCCGCCACCTTGTGAACGGGACGCCGTCGTTCGATCAATGGTGTGGTTTCGATGCTGAAGGCATCGGCGCCAGCGCCGAAGCCGTAGGCAACAAGCAGAATCCTCTGTCCAGCCTTTGCCAGGTCGAGCACCACGGCGAGACCGAGCAGCGCCGACGCCGAGCCGCAATCGCCGATCTGTGTGGCGAGATTACCCGGCTGGATTTGCTGCTCGGTGAAGCCGAGCCGCTCGCCCAGCGCGTAGGGAGTTATGCCGTTAGGCTGCTGGAATATGACGTAGTCAAAGTCCGATGGTTTTTGGCCGGTCGGCTCAAGCAAGGCTTTGCAGGCGGCAGCGCTGTGCTCGAGGATGCCGATTTCGAATGCCGTGCAGGGGCCCGGTATCTCGCCAGTGCCAATATCCTGAATATAGCGTTCGCCTTCGACGCGGAAGGAATCAGAAAGCTCAGACGCGTGGGACGCAGTGCCGGTGATCTCGGCGATGACGTCCCCCTCGCCGAGGACGAGGGCCACGGCCGCCGCCGACGCGGCGTACTCGGCGACGCGGCCTGGGCTGGTGTGGCGATTGATGGTGTCCGATCCGATGCATAAGGCGTGGCTCACCATGCCGCTTTGAATCATACTCAGGCCGATCTGGGTCGCGGTCGTTCCAGACTTGCCGGCGAACTGCACGTCGCAGGAAAAAATGCCGTTGCCAAGACCTAGCGCCTCCGCTGCCGTCGTCACAGATGGCCGAGAATCGTAGGGATTGGTGCACGTGCCGAAGAAAAAGGCGCCGATCTTGCTCGGGGCGATCGTCGCATGCGCTAGCGCCCGTTCGGCCGCGCCGACTGCGAGCGTAATGGTGTCTTCGTTCGGCTGCAGCACCGCGCGCTGGTCCAGCTTCAGTCCGACCTTCACGCGCTGCAGGTCCAGATTACGCCAGACCCGGTGGATCTCATCGACGTTGATCCGCATGTAGGGAATCCAGGCGCCGTATCCGACAATACCGACCATATACGATCCTCCGTTGTCGGATAGAAAGCGGCAGCAGCCGAGTGCCGGGCTCGCTTGCACGTTATACGATGAACCGGCCGCAGCGTGCCGCCTTGACTTGAATCAAGTAGCCTCAGCGGCGGCTGCCGGCAGTTCGTCGGTGACTGACTTCTAAAGCAGGTTGAAGCTGCGCCGCGCGATGATCAGATTTCCGTCGGTCGGAATGACCAAGCCGAGATCGATCTCACTGTCGCGGCGCGCGATACGCGGGCCGCCCGCGTCGACGACGCATCGATTACGGATCTTTTTGCTGCGGTGCATGAGTCTGGATCTGGCCCATCGCGTCATTTTGCGGCGACGCAGCAATTCAGTTGCTTTCGGAGCAAAGCGGACATCGTTCGGCGCTGGCGCCGCGAATGGCCGGTCGCGAATGACCCAGAGCCGTCATTGA
>PLJS01000240.1 GCA_003140315.1 Hyphomicrobiales bacterium | reverse complement strand
TGACGGTCGCTCAGGGTAACGGCGGCTACCTTGTCCCCGCGCTCTCGCCATGCCCCAATGCTCTTGAGAAAAATACGAGGGAGCACGCCATGAGTTCGCCGTTCCGGCTCGACGACAAGGTCGCGATCATCACCGGTTCGAGCCGCGGCATCGGCCGCTCGATCGCCGTGACCTGCGCCGAGCTCGGCGCCAAGGTGGTGGTATCGAGCCGCAAGGCGGAGGCCTGCGAGGAAGTAGCTTCCGCGATCAAGCAGAAGGGCGGCACCGCCGCCGTCATCCCGTGCAACATCTCGCGCAAGCCGGAAGTCGAGGCGCTCGTTTCCGGCACGATCAAAGAGTTCGGCAAGATCGACATCCTGGTCTGCAACGCCGCGATCAATCCGTATTACGGCTCGCTCTCAGGCATCAGCGACGAGGCCTTCGACAAGATCATGGCCTCGAACATCAAGAGCAATCTGTGGCTCTGCAATCTGGTCATCCCCGGCATGGCGGCGCAGGGCGGCGGTTCGATCGTGATCATTTCGTCGATCGGCGGCATCCGCGGCACCGAAGTGCTTGGCGCCTACGGCATCTCCAAGGCCGCCGACTTTGCATTGGCGCGCAACCTCGCCTGCGAGTGGGGGCCGAAGAACGTGCGCGTGAATTGCGTCGCGCCGGGCCTGGTCAAGACCGACTTCGCTAGGGCGCTGTGGGAGAACGAGGAGGGCGTCAAGCGCCGCAATGCCGCGACGCCGCTACGGCGGATCGGCATGCCGGACGAGATCGGTGGCGTGGCGGCGTTCCTCGCCGGACCCGCCGCGAGCTTCATCACCGGGCAGGTGATCGTGGCGGATGGCGGGGTTACGATTGCGTAGCGCCGTGCGCGCTTCTTTCCCCTCTCCCGCTTGCGGGAGAGGGTGGGCGATCCGAACGAAGTGAGGATCGGCCGGGAGAGGGTTTTTTCTTCGCGCAAGCCTATGAAGAGCCCTCTCCCGGCTTCCTCGCGCTGCGCGCTCGTCAGCCACCCTCTCCCGCAAGCGGGAGAGGGGAAAGAAAGAGCGGGGAGCGGGAAAGAAAGAGAGCGATGCGGGCTGCTACCGCTTCTTCTGACTCCGGTCCTCGTATTTCCGCAGCTCCAGCCGCGCCACCGCTTCCTCGTGCACCGCGTCGGGCCCGTCGACGATCCGCATCGTGCGCGTGCGCGCATACGCGTAGGCGAGCGGGAAATCCTGCGACACGCCGCCCGCGCCATGCACCTGGATGGCGCGGTCCACCAGCTTCTGCGCCATCTTCGGCGCCACAACCTTGATCATCGCGATCTCGCGGCGCGCTTCCTTGTTGCCGACCGTATCCATCATGTGCGCCGCATACAGCGTGAGCAGGCGCGACTGGTCGATCTCCATGCGCGACTCCGCGATCCATTGCCGCGTCACGCCCTGTTCGGCGATGGTCTTGCCGAACGCCGTGCGCGAAAGCGCGCGCTGGCAGAGCGATTCCAGCGTGCGCTCAGCCAATCCGATGGTGCGCATGCAATGATGGATGCGGCCCGGGCCGAGGCGGCCTTGCGCGATCTCGAAGCCGCGGCCCTCGCCGAGCAGGATATTGGAGACCGGCACCCGCACGTCCTTGAAATCGACCTCGCCGTGCCCGTGCGGCGCGTCGTCGTAGCCCATCACGCTGAGCGAGCGCATTATCGTCACGCCGGGTGTATCCATCGGCACCAGCACCATCGACTGGCGCTTGTGTCTCTCACCCTCGGGATCGGTCTGCCCCATGAAGATCATGATCTTGCAGCGTTTGTCCGGCGCCCCGGAGGTCCACCACTTGCGGCCGTTGATCACGTAGTGATCGCCGTCGCGCTTGATCGACGAACGGATGTTGGTCGCGTCCGACGACGCAACCGCCGGCTCGGTCATGGCGAAGGCCGAGCGGATCTTCCCCTCCATCAGCGGCTCGAGCCACGCCTTCTTCTGCTCCGACGTCGCGTAGAGGATCAGCGTCTCCATGTTGCCGGTGTCGGGCGCCGAGCAGTTGAACGGCTCACCGCCGATCGGCGAGCGGCCCATCGTCTCGCACATGCTGGCGTATTCCAGGTTGGTGAAGGAATCCGGGAAGTGCTTTTTCGGCAGGAACAGGTTCCACAAGCCCGCGTTCTTCGCCTTCGCCTTGAGCTCGTCCATCACCGGCGGCACCGTCCAGCGGTCCGGGCCTTCGTCGAGCTGCTGGTGATAGGTGTGCTCGGCCGGGATGATGTGCTCTTCGAGGAACGCCTTGACGCGCTCGCCAAGCTCGAGCGCCTTGGCGCTCGGCGGCGGCAGGGTGGGAATGGCCATCGTGCTCTCCTTGTTCTTCTTGTCTATGCGGCGCCGATGATCCCGCCCATGCGGGCGAGCGCGGCGAGGTGATGATCGGCGTCGCCAAACATCGTGTCGATCATGGTAACGCGCTTGAAGTAGTGGCCGACCTTGTACTCCATGGTCATGCCGATGCCGCCGTGAAGTTGGATCGCGCCTTGCCCAACGATGCGACCGGAGCGGCCGATCTGCACCTTGGCGGCGGCGATCGCCTTGCGCCGCTCGGCGGCGTTTTGCTCCTCGGTCATCATGGTGGCGAGCATCGCCATCGAGCGCGCCTGTTCGAGCGCGATCAGCATGTCGCCGGCGCGATGCTGCAGCACCTGGAAGTTGCCGATCGGCACGCCGAACTGCTTGCGCTGCTTCAAATAGTCGACCGTGATCTCGTGCATGGCGCTCATTGCGCCGACCGCTTCGGCGCAGAGCGCCGCGATCGCGATGTCGACGACCTGCTCGATCAGCGGATAGGCGTTGCCCGGCTCGCCGATCACGGCGTCTGCGGCGACATTGACGTTTGCGAGCGTCACCTCGGCGGCGCGTAGCCCGTCGACCGTCGGGTAGCCGCGCAGCGTCACGCCCGGCGCCTTGGCGTCCACCAGGAACAGTCCGATGCCGGCCTTGTCGCGCTGCGCGCCCGAGACGCGCGCCGACACGATGATGTGGTTCGCGACATCACCATGAATGGCGAGGCTTTTCGCGCCGTCGAGCACGTAGCCGTCGCCTTCCTTCTTCGCCGTCGCTGCCACGTCGGCGAGATTGTAGCGCGACTGACGTTCGATATGCGCGAAGGCGAGGAGGGACTCGCCCGCCGCGATCTTCGACACGAGCGCGGCGCGCGCCGAATCCGTGCCGCCGAGCTTCACGAAGCTGCCGCCGAGCACGACCGTCGCCCAGTAAGGCTCCAGCACGAGCGCGCCGCCGAACGCTTCCATCACGATCATGGTCTCGACCGGCCCGCCGCCGATGCCGCCATGCTTCTCGGCGAACGGAAGCGCGGTCAGGCCGAGGTCGGCGTACTGCCGCCAGAGGTCGCGGCTCCAGCCCTCCGGCTCTTTCATGAACTTCTTGCGCGCCTCGAAGTCGTAGCGCTGCGCGACGAGGCGCTCGACGCTGTCTTTCAGAAGGCGCTGCTCGTCGGAGAATTCGAAGTCCATGGATACTCTCTCAGCTTTCACTCCGTCATGCCCGGCCTTGTGCCGGGCATCCACGTCTTTCTTTTTTTGCAGCTAAGACGTGGATGGCCGGGTCAAGCCCGGCCATGACGAGCAAAGCTGCATGCTCATGCGCGCGGGTCTTAGAGTCCCAATATCGCCTTCGCGATGATGTTCTTCTGGATCTCGTTCGAGCCGCCATAGATCGAGATCTTGCGCCAGTTGAAGTAGGTCGGCGCGAGCGGCGCCGCGTAGTCCGGACCGATCGGCGGCTCGTTCCAGCGGTCGTGCTCGGCGCGCGGCATCTGGTCGGGCAGCGCGTAGGGGCCGATCGCCTCCATCAGGAGCTCGCTGATGCCCTGCTGGATCTCCGAGCCCTTGATCTTGAGGATCGACGACGCGGGATCCGGCCTGTTGCCCTTGCGGTTGCGTTCGGCCGCGACCACGCGAAGCTGCGTCATCTCCAGCGCCTTCAATTCCACCTCGATCGCCGCGATTTTCATGGCGAAGCGCTCGTCCTCGATCAGCGGCCTGTCGCCGATGCGTTCCATCCGGGCGATCTCCTTCAGGCGCCGGATCTGCGCCTTCGAAGCGCCGACGCGCGCGATGCCGGAACGCTCGTTGCCGAGCAGGAATTTCGCGCAATCCCAGCCCTTGTTCTCCTCGTAGATGCGGTTCTCGACCGGCACCTTCACGTCGTCGAGGAAAACCTCATTGACCTCGTAGCTGCCGTCGATGGTCTGGATCGGCCGCACCGTGACGCCGGGCGTCTTCATGTCGATGAGCAGGAACGTGATGCCCTCCTGCTTTTTCGCCGACGTGTCGGTGCGGGTGAGGCAGAAGATCCAGTCGGCATATTGCGCCGAGGTGGTCCAGGTCTTCTGGCCGTTNNACCACCAGTCGTCGAGATTGGCGATGCGTGGCAGATATTTCTTCTTCTGATCCTCGCGGCCGAACGCGATGATCACCGGCCCGACCATCGCGGCGCCGAACGGCAGCGGCTCCGGGGCGGGCGCCTGCTGCAATTCCTCCTTGAAGATGTAGAGCTGCACCGGGCTCCAGCCCGTGCCGCCGTATTCCTTGGGCCAATGCGGCACNNATGCGCTGCCAGGTGACGATGTCGTCCTTGATGTAGCGCATGCCCTCGGCGGCCTTCTTGCGGATGTGATCCGGCAGGTTGGCCTTGATGAAGGAACGCACCTCCTCGCGGAACGCGTTCTCTTCCGGGCTGAAGCGAAGGTCCATGACATAGTCCTCCGGTCTCTCCGATACCTCCCCCTGCAAGGGGGAGNNCTCCCCTTTCAGGGGAGGGATGTTTTTCGTTTAGTGGATCTCGAACAGGCCCGCCGCGCCCATGCCGCCGCCGATGCACATGGTGACGACCGCATGCTTGGCGCCGCGACGCTTGCCTTCGATCAGGATATGCCCGGTCATGCGCGCGCCGCTCATGCCGAACGGATGGCCGATCGAGATCGAGCCGCCGTCGACGTTAAGCTTCTCCATCGGGATGCCGAGCCGGTCGCGACAATAGAGCACCTGGCTCGCGAACGCCTCGTTCAGCTCCCACAGGTCGATGTCGTCGATCGACAGCCCGGCGCGCTGTAAAAGCTTCGGCACTGCGAACACCGGGCCGATACCCATCTCATCCGGCTCGCAGCCCGCGACCGCGAAGCCGCGGAACGTGCCGAGCGGCGTCAGGCCCTTCTGTTCGGCCATCTTGGCGCTCATCACCACGCAGGCGCTGGCGCCGTCGGAGAGCTGACTCGCATTGCCAGCCGTGATGTAGCCGCCCTCACGCACGGGTTTGAGGCTCGCGAGCCCCTCGATATTGGTGTCGGGACGGTTGCCCTCGTCGCTTTTCAGCGTGACCTCTTCGATGCTCTCGGCCTTGGTGTTCTTGTCGACCACCTTCTTCTTGCTCGGCAGCGGCACGATCTCGTCGGCAAAGCGCCCGGCCTGCTGCCCGGTCGCGGTGCGGCGCTGGCTTTCCAGCGAATACTCGTCCTGCGCCTCGCGGCTCACCTTGTAGCGTTCCGCCACGATGTCGGCGGTCTGGATCATCGGCATCCACACTTCCGGCTTGTGGCTCAGCAGCCAGTCCTCGGTCACCGGCCCCGCGCGCCCGCCTTCCTGCGTCAGGCTGATGCTTTCAAGCCCGCCCGCCACGATGCAGTCGGCCTCACCCGCGATGATGCGCTGCGCCGCCATCGCAATCGTCTGCAGGCCGGACGAGCAGAAGCGGTTCACCGTCACGCCCGACACCGTCACCGGCAGGCCGGCGCGGATCGCCGACAGCCGCGCTATGTTGCTGCCGGTCGCCTTCTCCGGCGTCGCGCAACCGAGCACCACGTCCTCGACCTCGCCCGGATCGATCCCAGCGCGCTCGACCGCGTGCTTCACCACATGGCCGCCGAGCGTCGCGCCATGCGTCATGTTGAAGGCGCCGCGGAACGCCTTGCCGATCGGCGTGCGGGCGGTGGAAACAATGACGGCCTCGGTCATCTCGTCGCTCCCTGAAATTTAAGCAGCCTTTGCGGTCGCGAGCCCCGCGAAGGTCCCGCCCTCGTCGGCGAGTCTGTTCAACAGCGCCGCCGGCTCGTGGCGCTTGTCGCCGGTCTCTTTCGCAAGCTCTTTGAGCCGGTCGCGGATTTTCGCCAAGCCCACGGTATCGGCCCAGTGCATCGGGCCGCCGCGCCAGGCCGGGAAGCCGTAGCCGTAGAGCCAGATCACGTCGATGTCGCCCGGCCGCGTCGCAATGCCTTCGTCCAGGATGCGCGCGCCCTCGTTGACCATCGGATAGATCAGCCGCTCGATGATCTCTTCCTTGGAAACCTGCCGCCGCTTCACGCCCATCCGCACCGAGGCGTCCACGATCAGCTTCTCGACCTCGGGATCGGGCCGCGCCGAGCGGCCCTCGTAGAGATAGAAGCCTTTGCCGGTCTTCTGGCCGAAACGGCCGGCCTCGGCCAACGTGTCGGCAATCTCGTTGCGCACACCGCGCTCTTTCCGCGAGCGCCAGCCGACATCGATGCCGGCAAGATCGCTCATCGCGAACGGCCCCATCGGGAATCCGAATTCGGTCAGCGCGCCGTCCACGTCCTGCGGCAGCGCGCCTTCGAGCAGCAGCTTCTCGGCCTCGATCGAGCGTGCCGACAGCATGCGATTTCCCACGAACCCGTGACATACGCCGACCACGACCGGCACCTTTTTGATCGCGCGGCCGACGACAATCGCGGTTGCGAGCACGTCCGGCGCCGTATCCTTGCCGCGCACGATTTCCAGGAGCTTCATGACGTTCGCGGGCGAGAAGAAGTGCATGCCGACGACATCGCCGATGCGATGTGTCACCTGCGCGATCTCGTTCACGTCGAGATAGGAGGTGTTGGTCGCCAGCACCGCGCCGGGCTTTGCGATCGCCTCGAGCCTGCCGAACAGCTCCTTCTTGATTGGCATGTTCTCAAACACCGCCTCGATCACGATGTCGGCGTCCTTGATCGCGTTCAGGTCCGTCGTCGGCGTGAACAGCGCGAGACGCTTGCTCAGGTCCTCGGCTTTCAGCGAGCCGCGCTGCACGGACATCTGATAATTCTTTTCGATCGTCGCCATGCCGCGCTTGAGCGCATCTTCGCTGGTCTCGACGATCGTCACCGGGATTCCCACATTGGCGAAGTTCATCGCGATGCCGCCGCCCATGGTGCCGGCGCCGATCACGGCCGCCTTCTTGATTTCCCGCGGCGCCACGTCCTTGCCGATGCCCGGCACCTTGCCGGCCTCGCGCTCGGCGAAGAAGATATGGCGCTGCGACTTCGACTGTTCGCCAACGACGAGCTTCAGGAACAAGTCGCGTTCCTTCTTTTGCGCCTCGTCGATCGGCGTATCGAGCGTCAACCGAATGGCTTCGATCGCGGCGGCGGGCGCATGCAGGCCGCGCGTTTTCTTGGCGTGCTGCGCCACGATCTCGTCGAATTTTGCCGGATTGGCGCGGATATCTTCGAGCTTGTCCTCGCGATCTTTCACACGCTGAAGCGGGCGCTTCGCTGCGAGCACGCTGCGGGCGAATTTGACCGCACCGGCGACCAGATCGCCCTCGATGATGTCGTCGACCAGGCCCGCCGCGAGGGCGTCCTTCGCCGAGATCGGGTCGCCCGAGAGGATCATCGGCAGCGCTTTCTCGATGCCGACCAGGCGCGGCAGGCGCTGCGTGCCGCCCGCGCCGGGGATTAGTCCGAGCTTGATCTCGGGCAGGCCGAGCCGCGTGCCGGGCGCGGCGACGCGGAAATGGCAGCCCATGGTGAGCTCGAGCCCGCCGCCGAGCGGCGTGCCGTGCACCGCCGCGATGGTCGGCTTCTTCACGTCGTCGAGTGTCGCGATGACCTCGATCAGGTGCGGCGACTGCGGCGGCTTGCCGAACTCCGTGATGTCGGCACCGGCGACGAAGGTGCGGCCCGCGCCGGTGAGCACGATTGCCTCGATGCTTGCGTCGTCGCGCGCCGCGATGACGTTGTCGAGAATGCCTTTGCGCACGGCGTGCCTGAGCGCGTTCACGGGGGGATTATCGATGGTGATGATGGCGACGTTGCCGTCGCGACGCATGCTGACAGGATCGGTCAAGGTCGCTTCCTCGGGATTTCCGTTCTTATAGCAAGCTTCGCCGCAGCGTGCGCGGGCGCGTTCGGATCGCGTTTCGCGACGCGGAACGACATTCTGCACGTTGACCGTAACGCTAGGGTGTGGTCGTCTTCCTTGTCAAATTCCGAGTGCGGGATTGCGTCTTGACGCTGGATGTCGGTCACGAGTCCTGGGACATCGCTCCGGCGCGCGGCGCGCATAAAGCCGCGAAGGGCGACCGCAAATTCATCACGGCGCTTGCGCGCGGCCTCGAAGTGATGCGCGCCTTCACGCCAAGCGAGGCGCTGCTCGGCAATGGCGAGATCGCCGAGCGCACCGGCCTGCCGAAGCCAACCGTCTCGCGGCTCACCTACACGCTGACCAAGCTCGGCTATCTCGCGCATATCGAGCGGCTTGCGAAGTATCAGCTCGCGCCCGGGGCGCTCGCATTGGGGTATACGGCGCTCGCCAATATCCGCGTCCGCCAGCTTGCGCGCGCGCACATGCAGGAGCTTGCCGATTATGCCGGCGGCGTCGTGGCGCTCGGCACGCGCGACCGGCTCGATCTGATCTACCTGGAGCTTGCGCGTTCGAAGAATGGCGCGATGCTGCGACTCTCTCAGGGCTCGCGCCTGCCGCTCGCATCGACCGCGATGGGACGTGCGCTGATCGCCGGCATGCCTGAGGCTGAGCGGACCTGGCTGCTCGGCTACGTCAAGCGCCAGGAGGGCAAGAACTGGCCGAAGGTGCGCGCCGGCATCGAGCGCGCCGTCAAGGACATGCAGACGCGCGGCTTCACGCTGTCGCTCGGCGAATGGGAGCGCGACATCAACGCAGTCGGCGTTCCGCTGATGGCGCCGGACGGCTCCGGCGTCTTCGCCTTGAATTGCGGCGCGCCGACCTTCCAGTTCACGCGCGAGCGCCTGGAGAGCGACATCGGGCCGCGGCTCGTCAACATGGCGAGGAATGTCGAAGTTGCCTTAAGCGGCCGATAATGGCCGGATAGAAAAAAACCGAGGGGAACGTTATGGGCATCATTGGGGATCATCGCCGGCCGAGACGCCGGCGCATTCCGGTTGTTGCGCATCCGACCGACTGACCGGCCATGTCCGCTCCGGCCGCAGTCGCGATCGAGGTGCCGAGGGCTGCCGCGCGCGCGATGACCGCGGCGCCGCTGATCGACGTGCGCGACGTCTGCGTGCGTTTCGGCGGCATCGTGGCGCTTGACTGCGTATCGTTCACGCTTCCCGAGCGCGAACTGCTCGGCCTGATCGGCCCGAACGGGGCAGGCAAGACCACGCTATTCAACTGCTTCTCGCGCCTTTACACGCCGGTTTCCGGCGATATCCTGTTCGAGGGACAGAGCATCCTGTCGCGTCCGCCGCACCGCATCGCCGACATCGGCATTGGTCGCACGTTCCAGAACCTTGCGCTGTTCCGCACCATGTCGGTGCTCGACAATGTACGCGTCGGCAGCCATCCGCTCGGCCGCAGCGATTTCCTGTCGAATGCGTTGAAGCTGCCGTGGACCGTCCGCGAGGAAAAGTCCCTTGCCGACATCGCCTGGGAGTTGATCGATTTTCTCGACCTCGGCGAGGTCGCGCACCGGCGCGTCGCCGATCTGCCGTTCGGAATGCAGAAGCGCGTCGAGCTTGCGCGCGCACTCGCGGCGCGGCCGAAGCTGTTGCTGCTTGATGAACCGGCAGGCGGGCTCAATCACACCGAAATCCACGGCCTCGGCGAACTGATCCGTCGCATCCGCGACGAGCGCCGCGTTACGATCCTCCTCGTCGAGCACCACATGAGCATGGTGATGTCGATCTGCGACAAGGTCGTGGCGCTCGATTTCGGCAAGAAGATCGCCGAGGGCACGCCCGCTGAGGTGCAGCGCAACGAGGACGTGATCCTCGCCTATCTCGGGACCACGAAGAAATGAGCAAGCTGCTCGAGGCGCGCGCCCTCTGCGCCTTCTACGGCGCGACGCAGGTGCTGTTCGGCTTCGATCTTTCGATCGAAGAAGGCGGCATCACCACGCTGCTCGGCGCCAACGGTGCCGGCAAGACCACGACGCTGCGCGCCCTCTGCGGCATGGTGCGCACCACGGGCGACATTCGTTTCGACGGCAAGGCGATCCGCGGCCGCGCCACGGAAGATATCGTGCGGCTCGGGATCGCGCATGTACCGCAGGGACGCGGCACGTTCTCGCGCCAGACCGTGGAAGAGAATCTCGAGATCGGCGCGATGACGCGCAGTGGCCGCGCTGCGATCGACGCCGACATCGAGCGCGTCTACGGCTATTTCCCGCGGCTGATGGAACGCCGCCGCCAGCAGGCGGGCACGCTCTCGGGCGGCGAGCAGCAGATGCTCGCGGTCGGCCGCGCCATGATGCTGCGTCCGCGCCTGATGCTGCTCGACGAGCCCTCGTTCGGCCTCGCGCCGCTGATCGTGGAAGAGCTGTTCGGCATCCTGCGCACGCTCAACCAGACCGAAAAAGTCAGCATGCTGGTGGTCGAGCAGAACGCCGCGTTGGCGCTCGACCTCGCCGAAGAGGCGTACCTGATCGAGACCGGCGAGCTCGTGACCTCCGGTCCCGCGCGCCAGTTGCGCGACGATGAAAACATCCGGCGCGCCTATTTGGGCTACTGACGGCGAAAACATGGAACTGTTTCTGCATCAGGTATTGGCGGGACTTGCGACCGGCGGCATCTATGCCTGCATGGCGCTCGCCGTGGTGATGATCTACCAGGCGATCGATCATCTCAATTTCGCGCAGGGCGAGATGGCGATGTTCTCGACCTTCATCGCCTGGCAGCTCATCCAGTGGGGCCTGCCGTATTGGCTCGCATTCGGCGCGACGATCGCGATCTCGTTTGTGGCCGGCGTCGCGATCGAGCGCGTGGTGCTCAAACCGCTGCACAATGCGCCGGTGCTCAGCCACGTGGTCGCGTTCATCGCGCTGCTGGCGATCCTGAATTCCGCCGCCGGCTTCATCTGGGACTACACCATCAAGAGCTTCCCGACCCCGTTCGGCAACGGGCCGTTGTTCGAGCAGGGCCTCATGAGCAAGCACGACGGCGGCATGATCGCCGTGACGCTGCTGATGCTCGCGTTCCTCTATCTGTTCTTCCGCCATACCCGCATCGGGCTCGCGATGCGCGCCGCCGCCGCGAACCCGGAGTCGGCGCGGCTGGCCGGCATCCGCGTCGGCTGGATGACGGCGCTCGGCTGGGGCATGGCGGCCGCGATCGGCTCGGTCGCCGGCATGCTGATCGCGCCGGTCGTGTTCCTGGAGCCGAACATGATGCTGAGCATTTTGCTCTACGGCTTCGCGGGCGCGGTGGTCGGTGGGCTGACCAGCCCCGGCGGCGCGGTGCTCGGCGGCTTCCTCGTCGGCATCGTGGAGAATCTCGCCGGTACCTACATTCCGGTGGTCGGGCGCGAGATGAAACTCACGATCGCGCTGTTCATCATCGTGGCGGTGCTGTGCGTGAAGCCGAGCGGCCTGTTCGGCCGGCCGATCGTGACGAGGGTATAGATGATGCTTCGGCGCACGATCGAGACGCGCGGGCCGCCGGCGGCCGAGGTCGCCGGGATGGCGACGCCGGCCTGGCGGGTGATCGTGTTCGTGCTCGGCATCGTTGTTTTGGCGACCATCCCGTTCGTTCTCAAGAATTTCTACATTTTCCAGATTACTCTGGCCGTGATCTACGCGATCGCGATCCTCGGCCTGAATCTTCTCACCGGCTTCAACGGTCAATTTTCGCTCGGCCACTCGGCGTTCTACGCGATCGGCGCCTATACGGCGGCGATCATGATGGACGGCTTCGATATCAGCTACATCTGGACGCTGCCGGCCGCCGCGATGGTGTGTTTTGTGTTCGGCTTCCTGTTCGGCTTGCCCGCGTTGCGGCTCGAAAATATCTATCTGGCTCTCGCGACGTTCGCGTTGGCGATCGCCATCCCGCAGGTGCTGAAATCCTCGCTCGTCGAGCACTGGACCGGCGGCGTGCAAGGCATCAGCATCATCAAGCCGGATGCGCCGTTTGGGCTGCCGCTCAATTCCGACCAATGGCTTTATGTTTACACGATCTTGGTCGCGGTCGTGATGTATGTCGGCGCCCATAATCTCGTGAAGAGCCGCACCGGGCGCGCCTTGATCGCGATCCGCGACCATCCGATCGCCGCGAGCGCGATGGGGATCAACGTCTCGCTCTATAAGTCGCTGACGTTCGGGGTGAGCGCGCTCTACACCGGCGTCGCCGGCGCGCTCGGCGCGCTCGCGATCTCCTTTGTCGCGCCGGACAGCTTTACCTTCCAACTCGCGGTCGCGCTGTTTGTCGGCCTCGTGGTCGGTGGCGTAGCATCGATTTCCGGCACGCTGTTCGGCGGACTGTTCGTGCTGTTCGTGCCGAATATCGCCGAACACTTCTCCAAGGGCTTGGCGGGCGCGGTCTATGGCGTCATCCTGCTCCTGGTCATTTACCTGATGCCGACCGGCGCGGCCGGTCTCGTACGATTGATTGTCTCGCGATTGGTGCAACAAGGCCGCGCGAGCGGCCGATAGGAGGAAGCTATGCGAATGAACAAACGCGCGCTACTGACATCGATCGCCGCGAGTGCCGTGGCGGCGGCCGCGGGCCCGGCGTTCGCGGAGAAGAAATACGGTCCCGGCGCGTCCGACACCGAGATCAAGGTCGGCAATACGATGCCCTACAGCGGTCCGGCGTCGGCCTACGGGCTGATCGGCAAGTCAATCGAGGCCTACTACAAGAAGATCAACGCCGAGGGCGGCGTCAACGGTCGAAAGATCAACTTCATCTCCTATGATGATGCCTATTCGCCGCCAAAGACGGTCGAGCAGGTGCGCAAGCTGGTCGAGAGCGACGAGGTGCTGCTCGTGTTCCAGCCGCTCGGCACGCCGTCGAACTCCGCCATCCACAAATACATGAACGCCAAGAAGGTGCCGCAACTCTTCGTCGCGACCGGCGCGACCAAGTGGGGCGATCCGAAGAACTTCCCCTGGACCATGGGCTGGCAGCCCAACTACCAGAGCGAAGGCCGCATCTACGCCGAATACCTGATGAAGAACCGTCCGCAAGGCAAGATCGGCATCCTGTTCCAGAACGACGACTACGGTAAGGACTACGTGAAGGGGATGAAGGACGGCCTCGGCGACAAGGCCAAGACGATGATCGTCTCCGAGCAGCCCTACGAGACGAGCGACCCGACGGTCGACTCGCAGATCATCAACCTGAAATCCTCCAGCGCCGACGTGTTCTTCAACGTCACGACGCCGAAGTTCGCCGCGCAGGCGATCAAGAAGGCGCACGAGATCGGCTGGACTCCGCTGCACCTCCTGAACAACGTGTCGAACTCGGTCGGCTCGGTGCTCAAGCCCGCCGGCCTCGATGCCTCCAAGGACATATTGTCGACCGCCTATCTGAAGGACCCGACCGACTCCACCTGGGATAACGATCCCGGAAAAAAAGATTGGCTCGCCTTCATGGACAAGTATTTCCCCGAAGGCGACAAGACCTCAAGCTTCACGGTCTACGGCTACAGCGTGGCGCAGACGCTGCTGCAGGTCCTCAAGCAGTGTGGCGACGATCTCACGCGCGAGAACGTGATGAAGCAGGCCGCAAGCCTGAAGGACCTCCAACTCGCGATGGCTCTGCCGGGCATCAAGATCAATACCAGCGAGAAGGACTTCTTCCCGTTCGAACAGATGCAGATGCAGAAGTTCAACGGCGAGCGCTGGGAGCTGTTCGGCCCGATCATGAGCGGCGAAGTGGGAAGCTGACGCTTCGCGCTCCGAGCGCCACGAACACGCGACGACCGGGCGCGAGCCCGGTCATGTTCATGAGAGCTTGTGCGGGCTCATCCAGCGCGCGCCCGCGAGGATTCCGATCGCGATCGCGCCCGGAAACGCCGCGAGCCAGGTGCCGCCGGCCGCAAGCGCCGCCGCCGCGGCCCATGAGATCGACGAGAAAGCCTCCGCGAAGGTCGCAAAGCGCGATGCCGTCTGGCGATGGCGGAAATAGCGCCGCGTCGCCTGCTTACGGAACCAGAATTGGATGCCGGTCGCGGCCGCCGTCGCCGCCAGCACGCCGCACGCCGTGACGATCGCGCCGTAAAGCGACAGGAACGCGAGCGCCACCACGAACGGCGCGAACACGACGGCGATACAGCCGAGCACAGCCTCGACCTTGGCCCGAACAATGTTGCTCGCGAGAACCGGCGCGGTCGCCACCAGATCGGGCGCGTCCTCGCCCGAGATCGCGAGCCAGGCGAGACCGCCGGCAAGCTGCCCCGCCGCCATCACCAGAACCGGCACGAGTACGACCAGCGTGCCGGTGCCTTCGCCATAGGAGCGCCACAACAGCAGCGCGGGCGGCAGCAGATAGAGGAGCTGCATCAGCGTCTGCGATACGAGCCACGGATCGCGGCGCAGCAGCGTCCACTCTTTCTGCCGCAGTGCCCGCATCGCGGAGGCGCGGCGGAAGCCGGACGGCGTGCGCTGCCGCGCGCCTGAATGCGCGACGCCCGCCGCCGCGATCGCGTGCTCGCCGAAGCGGCCGGAGAAGACGACGATCGCGGCGCCGAGCAGCGCGAGGCTTGCGCCCAGCACGACGGCGAGCGCTTTCAGGTCGCCGAGCGCCGCACGCGCCGGCCACCACACGAGGCTGTCGATGTCGGGCACGAGCGCGACCAGCGTGTCGGATTCAAGAAACACGAGCCGTGACAGCGTGCCCTGCGACAGGATCGCGGCGACCTGCAGCCCGATGATGAAAACCGCCGCGATCACGGCGGCGACGATCTGCGCGGCAAGCCGCGTGCGCTTCGGTCCGATCGTGCGGAACAGCGCGACCGTCATTGCGACAGCAAGCGCAGCGGCTGTCGCCCCCATCGCGACCACGACGCCGTAGGCCGCGAGCCAGCGCACCCCGCCGCGCAGCGCCAGCACGTCGATCAAGGGCGCCGCGAGCAGCATCGCCATCAGGATGACGGAGAGCGCCATCGCGCCGATGCGCACCGCGAACAGCTTGCGCACCGCGACCGGCGAAGAAAGGATCAGCTCGAAGTCCGAGCGCGCATAGAACGCGCGCGTCACCGACTCCATCGCCTGCGAGCAGAGCAGCGACCAGGACAGCAGTGCGGTTCCGGTGATGACCACCAGCGCCGGCTTGTCCGGCTCGGTCCCGACATTCACGTAGCGTCCGACGAAATAGTACGCCAGCAGATGCGCGAACACGACGAACAGGACGAGCAGGACCGCGACGATCCGCTCGCGCCCGCGCCGTCCGGCCGTCATCATCGACAGCCAGTCGCGCCAGGCAAGGCGGACCTCGTGCTGTGCGAACCAGGGGAGCGTGCCGGCGTGGCTCACGCGGCGACCGCCTGCTCGGCGACGAGCGTCAGGAACGTGTCTTCGAGGCTTGTCTGGCTGTTGCCGGCCTGTCGGCGCAACTCGTCAAGCGTGCCTTCGGCGATCAGCTTGCCGCCCGCGATGATGCCGACGCGGTCGGCCATGCGTTCGGCGACCTCGAGAATATGCGTGGTCATGATGACGGTACCGCCGGCCGCGACCCGCTCGCGCAGCACGGTTTTCACTTGCCGCGCCGAACCGGCATCGAGTCCTGTCAACGGCTCGTCCAAGATGATGACTTGCGGGTCGTGCACCAGCGCGCCCGCGAGCGCCACCTTCTGCCGCATGCCTTTGGAGAAACCTTCGCAGCGCTCATGCGCCTGCCCGCCGAGACCGAGCCAGCCGATCAGTTCGCGCGCACGCGCCTCGGCGACGGCCGTGTCGAGCGCCCAGAGGCCGGCGACGAATTCGAGATATTCGTAAGGCGTGAGCTTGTCGTAGATCATCGGCTCGTCCGACACCCACGCGAGGATGCGCTTTGCCGACACCGGATCGGCGAGCGCGTCGATGCCGGCGATATGGATCGAGCCTTTGTCGGGGCGCAGCAGCCCCGCGACCATGCGCAACGTCGTGGTCTTGCCGGCGCCGTTCGGGCCGAGCAGCGTGTAGAATTCGCCCGTGCGCACCGTGAGGTCGAGCCCGTCGACCGCCGGGCGGTCGAAGCACTTCACGAGGCCGCGGATTTCAAGGGCAGATGGGATGACTGTCATCGGACGCCACGTGGTGAATTTTTGATGAAGCTGTTTCGCGCCAGTGTAACCGCCGAGAGGTTTCAGGCGCGTGAATCGCGGTGGTGGTTTCGTTGACATCGGCGGGAGTGGCGCCGATAATTGGCGGATGGCTAACGCGCGCCGCACGCTGAAATCCAAAAAATCCTCCATTCGGGGGACTTTCGGATTTTCCGCGGCTTCGGATTAGTCACAGCCGCCACGCTGAGGAAAATCGAGAACCCCGCCGGTTTCGGACGGGGTTTTTTCGTTGTGCGCCCCGCTCCTCCGGCATCGACAGAGGAGAGGATCATGGACGCTTCGCGTATTCAGGGACTTTGGTTGCCGCTCATCACGCCATTCCGGGACGGAGAGCTCGACGAGACTTCGCTGCGCCGGGCGGCCTGTCATTATCTGGGCCAGCCGGTGGACGGCATGATCCTGGCCGCGACCACCGGCGAGGGATTGACGCTCGACGAGGATGAAACCGCGCGGCTCGTCGCCGTCGCCGCCGCCGAGGTGGCGGGACGGATTCCGATCTATCTCGGTCTTTCGGGTAGCGACACGCGCAAGATGATCAAAATACTCGCGCATACAGCCGCATGGCCGGTCGACGCCTACCTGATCGCCTGCCCGTATTACACGCGGCCGTCGCAAGCAGGTCTTTATCATTACTTCGCAGCACTTGCCGGCGAGACGGCGCGACCGATCGCGGTCTACAACATTCCGTACCGCACCGGCGTCAACCTCGCCAACGACACGCTGCTGCGCCTCGCTGAGCTTACGAATATCGTCGGCGTGAAGGACTGCTGCGTTGATCAGGCCCAGTCCTTCGATCTGGTCCGCGCACGGCCGTCCCGCTTCTCCGTGATGACCGGCGAAGACGCGCTGTTCTACGGTGCGCTGACGCAAGGGGCCGACGGCGGCATCCTGGCGTCGGCGCATGTCGAAACCGCACGTTTCGCCGCGATCCGCCAGATGCTGCTCACGGGTGACTACCGGCCGGCGCTTCAGGCCTGGCGCGGCCTCGTCGAGGTCGCGCGGCTCTTGTTCGCCGAGCCGAGCCCCACGCCGATCAAGCATTGGCTCTGGCGCGCCGGGTTGATCGACAGTCCGGAGGTGCGCGCTCCGATGATGCCGGTCAGCGAGGCGCTTGCGGCGCGCATCGACATGCAGATCGAGCAGTCGCGCCGCGCGGCGTAGACCCCCGGCCGTCATACTGAGGCGCCGTCGCGCAACGATGGCCTCGAAGGATAGCCGCAAGGTCTGAGCTCGTTTCCATCCTTCGAGGGCCGCTGCGCGGCCACCTCAGGATGAGGTCGGAGTGCTGTAGACAAACCGGGTCCATTTCGCCGATTGTCACCCTCGTCAGCACCCGTGCCGGAACCGACGTCGCATGAGCTTTCCCCGCGCCTCCACCGCGTTGAACCGCTTCACCGTGCTCGATCTCACGCGCGTGCGCGCGGGTCCGACCTGCGTGCGCCAACTCGCCGACTGGGGCGCGAACTGCATCAAGATCGAGATGCCGGAGCACATGACGGAAGGCGAAGGCCTGGGCGGGCCGCGCGAAGGCTCCGACTTCCAGAACCTGCACCGCAACAAGCGCTCGATCACGCTGAACCTGAAATCGCCCGAAGGCGTCGCGGTGCTCAAGAAGATGGCGGCGAAGGCCGACGTCGTGGTCGAGAACTACCGCCCCGACGTGAAGAAGCGCCTCGGCATCGACTACGAGGCGCTCTCCGCGGTCAATCCGCGACTGATCTACGCGAGCATTTCGGGCTTCGGACAGGATGGGCCGTACGCGAACCGTCCGGGCTTCGATCAGATCGCGCAAGGCATGGGCGGGCTGATGTCGATCACGGGATTGCCCGGCCAGGGTCCGGTGCGCGTCGGCATTCCGGTCGCGGACCTGACCGCCGGGCTGTTTGCCGCGATGGGCATCATGGTGGCGCTGCTTGAGCGCGAGCAATCCGGCAAGGGGCAAGCGATCGACACCTCGCTGCTGCAGGCGCAGTTGTTCATGCTCGACTTCCAGGCAACCCGCTGGCTCACGGGCGGCGTCGTGCCGCCGCAGGCCGGCAACAATCATCCGACCTCGATCCCGACCGGCGTGTTCAAGACCTCCGACGGCTACATCAACATCGCGGCCGCCGGGCAGAAGATGTGGGAGAAGGTGTGCGTGCTGCTCGGCATTCCGGACGTCGCCAAGCATCCGGATTACGCGACCGGTGCGGCACGTCAGAAGAACCGTGATGCGCTCAATGCCATGATGGAAAAGGAAACCGTCAAGAACACGAGCGCGCATTGGGTTGATGAATTCAACAAGGCGGGCGTGCCGTGCGGGCCGATCTATTCGATCGATCAGGCATTCGCCGATCCGCAGGTGAAGCATCTCGGCATCGCCAAGGCGGTACGGACGCAAAAGCAGGAAACGATCCATCTGGTCGGGCAGCCGGTGCGGCTGTCGCGCACGCCGAGCGCGATCGTGGCGCCGCCGCCGATGCTCGGCGAGCATACCGATGAAATCCTGGGCGAGTTCGGCTTCACCAAGGACGAGATCAAAACGCTGCACGCGTCCAAGACCCTGTAGTGCATGATCCCGAAAAGTGTGAAGCGGTTTTCGGATAAGATCATGCACAGGAATTGAAGAAAGAAATCGACATGAACGAGTTGGCTGCTCCGAAGAAGGTGCTTTCGCGCAAAGAGGGCGGCGTCGGCTACGTGGTGTTCAACAATCCGGAGCGCCACAACGCGATGTCGCTCGACATGTGGGCCGAGACCGGCCGCATCATGGACGAATTCAAGACCGACGACTCGCTGCGCGTCGTGGTGCTGACCGGCGCCGGAACGAAAGCGTTCGTCTCGGGCGCCGACATCTCGCGCTTCGGCGCCGAGCGGTCCAGTGAGGCGGCGGTCGCGCACTACAACGAGACGGTCGACAAGGCGAGCCACGCGCTGCATGCCTATCCCAAGCCCACGATCGCGATGATCCGTGGCTATTGTATCGGCGGCGGGCTCGGTATCGCGATGTGCTGTGACCTGCGGATCGCGACGGACAACGCGACCTTCGCGGTGCCGGCCGCCAAGCTCGGGCTCGGCTACGGCCACACCGGCGTGAAGCGGCTGCTCGACGTGGTCGGGCCGTCCTTCACCAAGGAGATCTTCTACACTGCGCGCCAGTTCACCGCCGAGGAGGCCAAGGTGATGGGCCTCATCAACCGCGTGGTGCCGGATGCGGAGCTCGAGAGCTATGTAAAGAAATACGCCGAGACGATCGCCGGCAATGCGCCGCTGACCATCAAGGCGCTCAAGAATGTGGTCGGCGAACTGCTCAAGGATGAGAGCAAGCGCGACGTCGCCAGCATGGAAGACACGGTGAATGCCTGCTTCCGCAGCAAGGATTACATTGAGGGCCGCGACGCCTTCATGCAGAAGCGCAAGCCGGTTTTTACCGGTACGTGAGCAGTACCGGAATTCGCCACAAGCGCTGCGACAATCGGACCGTCGATATCGTCAACTCGACTATGGCGTAATACCGGAACGTCAGTTAGCGTTCACGTTGTCCCAGCGGTCGCCTAGGGACGCTTTGCTTAAGCACATCATCGCCGATCATCTTCGCGCGCATCCGCGCGCGCGTTCGCGCGCGGCGCAAAAAGCCATGGAGGAATTCAATGAATCGACGTCACCTTGTCGGCCTTTCCCGTGCTCGCGGCCCTGGGGATCATTCTCTCAGCCGGTCACGGCGTTGCGCAAACCGCGAAGGACTTGGTCGGGACCTGGACCATGGTTTCGGCAAAAGCCTATGGCCCTGCGCCGAAAGGCGCGCTGATGTTCGATGCCAATGGCCATTTCTCGTACATGATCATGCGTGCGGACCTGCCCAAATATGCGGCGAACAATCGCACCCAGGGCACGGCGTCGGAATACAAGGGAACGGTCGAGGGAAGCCTCGCCTATTACGGCGCCTACGCGGTCAGCGGCACTGATCTCGTGTTGCACATCGAATCCAGCACGTTCGCGAATTGGAACGGAACCGATCAGAAGCGCATCAACCTGAGCCTCGTCGGTGACGAGCTCAAATACACGCAGCCGAACCCGTCCGGCGGCGGCGCGCCCGACCCGCTGGTGTGGAAGCGGGTCAAGTAAGGTCGCGCATCGAACCGCAACGAACGGCTGCGAGAGCACCGCGCACTCGCAGCCTGTTCGCGGCATTTCCCCGCGTTCCGGCGTCGCGCCGGGTCCATATCCCGAGGTCGAAGCGGCTTGCGCGCCTGCGCCAATAAGGCGAAAGATGTGCGAAGCCGGCGATCATAACCGGTGGGAGGGGAAGTGGCGTCGGTTGAGTTGCGGGGGCTGACCAAGCGCTACGGCGATCTCGCCGTCGTCGACGATATTTCGCTGCGCATCGATCACGGGCTCATGGTGTGCTTGTTGGGGCCCTCCGGCTGCGGCAAGACGACGACGCTGCGCCTGATCGCGGGCTTCGTCGAGCCCTCGGCGGGCGAGATCGCGGTTGGCGACCGCGTGGTCTCGTCGCCCGCGCGCACGCTTCCGCCCGAACAACGCAATATGTCGATGATCTTCCAGAGCTACGCGCTCTGGCCACACATGACGGTCGCCGATAACGTCGCCTACGGCCTGAAGCTGCGCAAGCTCGGCAAGGCCATCATCGCGCAGAAGGTCAACGCGATGCTCACCGTCACCAAGCTCGACGCTCTGGCGTCGCGCTATCCGGGCGAATTGTCGGGCGGGCAGCAGCAGCGCGTCGCCCTGGCGCGCGCGCTCATCGTCGAGCCCGAGACGCTTCTCCTCGACGAGCCTTTGTCGAACCTCGACGCCAATCTGCGCGAGGAGATGCGCTTCGAGATCCGCCGGCTGCATGACGAATACCGCTACACGACCGTGTACGTGACCCATGACCAGTCCGAGGCCATGACCACGGCCGACATCATCGCGGTGATGAACCAGGGCAGGATTGAGCAGGCTGCCTCGCCGGAAGAAATCTACGACCGGCCGCGCTCGGAATTCGTCGCCCGCTTCATCGGTTCGAGCAACATCGTCAAGGGCCGCGCGCGCGACGGCGACCACGTCGAGATCGCCGGCACGGCATTGCGCTGCATCGGCGCCAAGCTCACGGCCGGAACCGAGACCGCGGTCTCGATCCGCCAGCACGATGTTTACATCATGCTGGAAGAGCCATCGGGGCTCGAGAACATGCTGCCGGCGACGGTGACCCGGCATGTCTTCCTCGGCAACAGCCGCGACTATATGGTCGAGCTCGCCGACGGCACGGCGTTGCGCGTGGTCGCGTCGGCGGATCAGAGCGTCGCGCAAGGCACGAAGGTCTGGCTGCATCTGCCGCCGCTGCGGTGTCGCGCGCTGATGAGCTAGTATGAGAAGGCGCATAACAACAAACGCCTTGAGGGAGAAGACGATGTCCAAGCGGAGTTTGTCGCGGCGCGATGTGCTGAAGGCCTCGACCGCGCTCGCCGCCACGACGGTGTTTGCGTCTCCGCTGCGCGCCGCCGCGCCACCGGCCGAGCCCGTCACGCCCGCGCTGATCGAGGCGGCCAGGAAGGAGGGCAAGGTCGTCTGGTACACCTCCGTCGACCTGCCGCTCGCCGAGAAGATCGCGAAATCCTTCGAGGCGGAATATCCGGGCATCGCGGCGCGCGTGGAGCGCGCCGGCGCCGAGCGCGTATTCCAGCGCATCGGTCAGGAATACGCCAGCAACATCCACGCGGTCGACATCGTCAACTCGTCGGATGCCGCGCACGCGATCGTGTGGAAGCGCGACGGCCTGCTCCTGGCTCATGTTCCGGAGGACGTGGCGAAGTTCTATCCGGCCGAGCACAAGGACCCGGACGGCACCTTTGCGTCGTTCCGCGTGTGGGTCAGCATCATCGCGTACAATTCGAGCCTGGTGAAAGCCGAAGATGCGCCGAAAAGCTTCGCCGACCTGCTCGACCCGAAATGGGTCGGCAAGATCGTGAAGGCGCATCCGGGCTACAGCGGCACCATCATGACGGCGACCTATCAAATGGCGCGCGATCTCGGCTGGGAGTATTTCGAGAAACTCGCCAAGCAGCGCATCATGCAGGTGCAGTCCTCGGCCGACCCGCCGAAGAAGCTCGCGCTCGGCGAGCGCGCCGTGATGGCGGACGGCAACGAGTACAACATCTTCCAGCTCAAGGAATCCGGCCAGCCGGTCGAGCCGGTCTATGCCACCGAGGGCTCGCCGCTGATCGTCGGCCCGAACGCCGTCTTCAAGGCGGCGCCGAACCCGAACGCCGCCAAGCTTTTGAACAGTTATATGTTCTCGCCCGAGGCGCAGCAGCTCATCATCGATGTCGGGGGCCTGCGCTCGATGCATCCGCAGACCAAGGAGAAGCCGGGGCGCAGGCCGTGGTCCGAGGTCAAGACCATGAAGGACGACGCCGCCGCGGTCGAGAAGATGAGCGAGGAGATCAAGGCGCGCTACCAGAAGATTTTCAAGGTGTGAGTTTGCGAGGGCGCATGCTCTCTCGCTCCCTCCCCCCTTGAGGGGGAGAGTTGGGGAGGGGGGTCCCAAGTGGTGTGAAAATCTCGCCACACGCCGACCCCCACCCCTAACCCCTCCCCGCAAGGGGGAGGGGAACAGACCTAAGTGCTTTGCAGGAACTGAGATACGCCATGCTCACACGACGCACCGTCCTCGCCTCCTCCACCGCGCTCGCGGCGAGCGCCGCGTTCGCAACCCGCGTCGCCGCCGCGCCGGCGGCGGAAGCCGTGACGCCGGCGCTGATCGAAGCGGCGAAAAAGGAAGGCAAGGTCGTCTGGTACACCTCGATCGATCTCGCGGTCGCCGAGCGGCTCGCGAAATCCTTCGAGGCGAAATATCAAGGCGTCGCGGTGCGCGTCGAGCGCTCCGGCGCCGAGCGTGTGTTCCAGCGCATCGGGCAGGAATACAGCAGCAACATCCGTGCAGTCGACGTGGTGAACTCTTCCGACGCCTCGCATTTCGTCGCGTGGAAACGCGACGGCTGGCTCGCGCCCTATGTGCCGGAGGACGTCGCCAAGTTCTTCCCGGCCGAACATCGCGACCCGGACGGCCTGTTCGCGACCTGCCGCGTCACGCTCAGCGTGATCGGCTACAACACGACTCTCGTGAAAGCCGAGGACGCGCCGAAGAGTTTCGCCGACCTGCTCGATCCGCAATGGAAGGGCAAGATCGTCAAGTCGCATCCCGGCTACAGCGGCGGCACGATGACGGCGACCTACCAGACCGCGCGCGATCTCGGCTGGGAGTTCTTCGAGAAGCTCGCGCGGCAAAACGTGATGCAGGTGCAGTCGATGACCGACCCGCCGAAGAAGCTCGCGCTCGGCGAGCGCGCCGTGATGTCGGATGGCGCCGAATACGTCCTGGCGCTGCTCAAGGAAGATGGAAAGCCGGTCGAGCCGGTCTATGCCGTGGAGGGCTCGCCGCTGATCAATGGGCCGAACGGCATCTTCAAGGGAGCGCCCAATCCGAATGCGGCGCGCCTGTTCCAGAGTTATTCGTTCTCGCCGCAAGCGCAGCAACTCATTATCGATGTGGGAGGCCTTCGCTCGGTGCATCCGCAGGCGAAGGAGAAGTCAGGACGTAAGCTGCTGTCCGAGATCAAGCTGATGAAGGACGATCCGGCGGCTGTCGAGAAGATGAGCGACGAGATCAAGGCGCGATACACCAAGATGTTCAGGGTGTGAGATGAAATTGTCGCGCCGCACCTTCCTCAAATTGTCGACCGCACTCGCGGCGAGCACGGCCTTTGCGACACGCGTCGCGGCAGCGCCTCCCGCCGAGCCGGTAACGCCGGCGCTGATCGAAGCCGCGAAGAAGGAAGGCAAGCTCGCCTACTACACCGCGATGGACCTTCCCATCGCCGAGAAGTTCGCCAAGGCGTTCGAGGCGAAGTATCAAGGCATCGCGGTGCGGGTGGAGCGCTCCGGCGCCGAGCGCGTGTTCCAGCGCATCGCGCAGGAGCAGGGAAGCAACATCAACGCGGTCGACGTGGTGAACACCGCCGACGGCGCGCACATCATCGTGTGGAAGCGCAACGGCTGGCTGCAGCCTTACGTGCCGGAGGACGTCGCGCAATATTTCCCCGAGCAATACCGCGACCCGGACGGGGTCTCGGCGCTGACGCGCGTGTGGCTGTCCTCGCTCGGCTACAACACCAACCTCGTGAAGGCCGAGGACGCGCCGAAGAGCTTCGCCGACCTGCTCGATCCGAAATGGATGGGCAAGATGGTCAAGGCGCACCCCGGCTATTCGGGCACGATCATGACGGCGACGTTCCAGATCGCGCGCGATCTCGGCTGGGAATATTTGGAAAAGCTCAGCCGACAGCGCGTGATGCAGGTGCAGTCGTCGACCGACCCGCCGAAGAAGCTTGCACTCGGTGAGCGCGCCGTGATGGCCGACGGCAACGACTATAACCTGATCCTGTTAAAGGAGCGCGGCGATCCGGTCGAGGTCGTCTACCCAACCGAAGGCACGCCGTTCGTCTCTGGACCGACCGCGATCTTCAAGTCGGCGCCCAACCCGAACGCCGCGCGCCTGTTCCAGAGCTTCCTGCATTCGCGCGAGGGTCAGCAGTTGCTCGTCGACTTCGCGCGCCAGCATTCGGTACATACGCAGGTGACCGAGAAGCCGGGCGCGCTCAAGCTCACCGATATCAAGCTGATGAAGGACGACCCCGTCGGTGTCGAGGCGCAGGCCGAGGAGATCAAGGCCAGGTATGCGAAGATTTTCAAGGTGTGATCATCGATATGATTGATGCGCGACCTCGCCACTTGCTCTGGTCTGCTCCCTCCCCCCTTGAGGGGGAGGGGTGGGGAGGGGGGTATTGGCGGCGCTCCGCATTCGCGGCGTACCCCCCTCCCTGTCCCTCCCCCTCAAGGGGGGAGGGGACGCTAGAGGCGCGCGCGACGCTTCATGACGCCGTTCGAATTGCTGGGGGCGTTATTTGATGACCGTCACCGCCGTCGCTCCCGCGCGCCGCGCCCGCCTCGACCTCTCCTGGCCGGTGTTGATCGGCTTCGCGCTGATCCTGTGCGCGCTGATCGTGCTGCCGATGTCGTGGCTCGTCTATTTCAGCGTCACCGACAAGGGCCACTTCACGCTTGCCAATTTCGTCAAGCTCGCGACCGACCCGACCTTCATCGATCCACTCGTCACCACCGTCATCCTGGCGACCTCGTCGGCGGTGATCTGCTGCGCGGTGGCGGCGCCGATGGGCTGGCTCATCGCGCGCACCGATATGCCGCTGCGCCGCACGATCCGCGCGCTGGTGACGGCCTCGTTCGTCACGCCGCCGTTCCTCGGCGCGATCGCCTGGGAGTTGCTGGCGGCGCCGAACAGCGGGCTTCTCAACCAGGCCTGGCGCGCGCTTCTCCGCGATCCGCAGGCCGAGCCGCTGTTCGACATCTACACGCTGCCGGGGCTCATCTTCGTCGTCTCCTGCTACACGTTTCCTTATGTGTTCGTGCTGGTCGCGAACGCGCTCGACCGCATACCCGGCGATCTGGAAGACGCATCCTCGATCCTCGGCGGCCGCACCTGGACGACGGCGCGGCGCGTGACGATCCCGCTCGCGTTGCCGGCGCTGCTTGCCGGCGCGCTCGTTGCGTTCCTGCAGGCGATGACGCTGTTCGGTTCGCCAGCGATCCTGGCGATCCCGGCGGGCTTCCATACGATGACGACGAAGATCTGGAGCCTGTTCCAGTATCCGCCGAAGCTCGAACTCGCGGCCGCCGCGTCGCTGCCGCTGCTCGTGCTCACCGTGCTGCTCCTGCGCGCCGAGCACATGATCCTCGGCCGGCGCAGCTATGCCCTGGTCGGCGGGCGGCAGAGCGATCCGCGCCTCGTGCGCCTCGGCGCCTGGAAATGGGCCGCGCTCGGCTTCGCGTTCCTGGTGCTGCTCAATCCGGTGTTCCTGCCTTACGGCGCGCTGCTCAATGCGGCGTTCTCGCGCGTCGCGACGCAGATCGTGTCGTTCGGCAACTTCACGCTGCGCAACATCGAGTTCGTGTTCTTCGAGCTCTCGGCCACCAAGCTCGCGGTGCGCAACACGCTCATCCTCGGCGTGTCGTCGGCGACCGTCGGCACGCTGATCGCCGTGGTGATCTCCTACGTGACGGCGCGCAAGGCGATCGCGGGCTGGCGCGCGCTGGCGTTCCTCGCGACCGCGCCGATCGCGGTGCCGGGCATCGTGCTCGGCGTCGGACTGTTCCTGAGCTACACGCGCCCGCCCTTCGTGCTCTACGGCACGCTCTGGATCCTGCTCGTCGCCTTCGTCACCATCGCGCTGCCGGCCGCCTACCAGCAGCTCCAGGCCGCCTTCCGCAGCGTGAGCGTCGACCTCGAAGAAGCGAGCCGCATCCTCGGCGCGACACGGTTGCAGGCGCTGGCCCACATCACGGCGCCGCTATTACGCACCAGCGTGATTGCCACCTGGTGCTTCATCTTCGTCGGCGTGATCCGCGAGTTGTCGGCCGCAATCATCCTGTTCACCTCGGAGACGAAAGTGATCTCGGTGCTGATCTTCGACCTCAACGAGTCCGGCGACCTCGGCGCCATCGCGGTGCTCGGCCTGATCATGCTGGTCATCACGTTCGCAGTCGTGATCGCGATCAACCGCATCCCGGGCTTCGGCGCCATTCGGTTGCGGAACGCCTGATGTCGTCGCTCCCGCAAACCTCGGTCGCCGAGCATCTTGCCGACCGCATCCTCGCGCTCGGCGCCGTCCCTGCGTCGGTGCGGGAGAAATGCGTCGACCTTGCGGTCGATGTGATCGGTCTCTGCGTGACGGCGCGGCGGCAGGACTACGTCCAGGCGACGCTGGCCGCTTGCGACGATGACGGCCCGTGCACGGCGATCGGCCAGGCGCGGACCTTGAGCACGGCCGGCGCGGCCTTCGTCAACGGCACCGCGGCGCACGGCGAAGACTTCGACGATACCTTCGAGGGTGGTCCGGTGCATGCGGGCGCGGTCGTGGTGCCGGCGATGCTCGCCGCCTGCGAGCGGCACAATCCGGACGGCGCGGCCGCCCTCAAGGGCGTCGCGGTCGGCGTCGAGGTGCTGTGCCGGCTGAGTCTCGTCAAGCCGAAGGCCGTGCACAAAGCGGGCTTCCACCCGACCGCGGTGTTCGGCGCGATGGGTGCGGCCGCGGGCGTCGCGACGGCGCTCAATCTCGACCGGCGGCAAATCGTCGATGCGCTCGGCATCGCCGGCAGCATGGCCTCGGGCATCATCGAATATCTTGCCGAAGGCGCCTGGACCAAGCGCATGCACGCCGGCTGGGCGGCGCAGTCGGGCTTGCGCGCCGCTCTGCTGGCGCGCGCAGGATTCAATGGCCCGCGCACGGTATTCGAGGGCACGCATGGGCTGTTCCACGGCTTCGCGCACGGCATGGACGGCAACTACGACGCGCTGATCGGCGATTTCGGGCAGCGCTTTGTGATCGAAACGCTCGCCTTCAAGCCCTATCCGTGCGGAACGATGACGCATCCCTACATCGATTGCGCGCGGCGGCTCACTGCGCGCGGCATCAAGCCGGACGACGTGCAGGACATTGTCTGCGACGTCGGCGAGGGCACGGTGCACCGGCTGTGGGAGCCGCCTGCCGCCAAGCAGAAGCCCGCGAACGGTTACGCCGGGAAATTCTCGCAGCCCTACTGCATCGCGGCGGCACTCGTGCGACACAATGTGGGCTTGGGCGATTTCTCCGATGACGCCGTGAAGGACGAGGCCGTGCTCGCGCTCGCGGCGAAAATCCGCTACCGGATCGATCCGAACAATCCCTATCCGGACGAGTTCACCGGCCACGTCCGCGTGACGCTCGCCGACGGCAGCGTGGTCGAGGAGCGCCAGCCGCATTTCCGCGGTGGCGCCAAGGAGCCGCTGACGCGCGCCGACATCGAGGATAAGTTCGCGCTCAATTGCCGCCATGGCGGATGGGACGAGGCGCGGACGAAGCAAGCGCTCGGGATTGCAAAGTCGCTGTATGATGGCCGGATCGATCTGAAGGGATTGCGCGAGTAATGGACCAGGAGCTTTCGGGCCGCGTCGCGCTCGTCACCGGGGCAGGGCGGAACATCGGCCGTGCGATGGCGAAGGCACTTGCGGCGGGTGGCGCCGCGGTCATCGTCAATGTGCGCTCCAACAAGGCCGAAGCCGAAGAGGTTGTACGGGAGATCGCGCGCGACGGCGGCAAGGCGATTGCGGCGGTCGCCGACGTGGCGGACGAGAAGGCTGTTGCCAAGATGGTGGCGGATGCCGTCAAGCAACTCGGCCGCCTCGACTATCTCGTCAACAACGCGGCGCTGCGCCAGGAACGGAGGTTCGACGAGATGACCTTCAAGGAGTGGCGCGAGGTGCTCGGCGTCACGCTCGACGGCGCATTCCACTGCGCCAAGGCCTGCCTGCCGCATCTCAAGGCGAGCGGCGTCGGCGCGATCGTCAATATCGGCGGCTTGAGCGCGCATACCGGCTCGAAGCATCGCGCGCATGTGACGACAGCGAAGCTCGGGCTCGTCGGCTTCACGCGCGGGCTCGCGCACGATCTGGCGAACGATCACGTCACGGTCAATCTCGTCGCGCCCGGCACAATCGACACCGCCCGCAAGGCGGATGCCGCCAAGCCCGCGCATCATCTCATCAACAACACGCTGACCGGAAAGCGCGGCACGCCTGATGACGTTGCCGCCATGGTGCGCTTTCTGTGCGGCCCCGGCGCCCGCTATGTCGCCGGGCAGACGATCCACGTGAACGGCGGGGCGTATCTCGCCTAAGGCTTGGTCCAGCGCCCCGCGCGCTTTTCGGCGAACGACGCAAGCCCTTCCGCCGCCTCCGCCGACTGGCGTTTCGCCGCATGGCTCTCGACCAGCGCCGCGAAGCTCTCATCGTCGAGATCGCTCCAGGCCGAGCGCAGGATCCATGCTTTCGTTTCGGCGATCGCGTCGGGCCCGTTCGCCAGCAGGTGATCGACCATCTGTGCGCCCGCGGCCTCGAGCTCGGCGAGCGGCACGACCTCATGCACGAGGCCGATGCGGCGCGCCTCGTCCGGGCCAAAGCGCTCGCCGGTCAGCGCATAGCGGCGCAACTGGCGCACGCCGATCGCGTCCGCAAGCTGCGGAATGATGATCGCCGCATGCAGGCCCCAGCGGACTTCGGCAATCGAGAACATCGCGTTGTCGGCCGCGATCACGATATCGCAGGCCGCAACGATCCCGGTGCCGCCGCCGAAGCAGCCGCCTTGCACCAGCGCGACCGTCGGCACGGGCGCGATATTCAATAACTGCACCGCGTCCGCGGTCGCGCGCGACACACGCAGGTTCTCGGCCGGAGACGACGTGCGGACCGCTTTGATCCATTTCAGGTCGGCGCCGGCCTGGAAATGCTTGCCGTTGCCCTTCAGCACGACGGCGCGCAGGCCCTTCGCGGCGCCGAGCGCATCCAGCGCCGCGAGCACGCCCTCGATCAGCGCGCCATCATAGGCGTTGTTCACCTCCGGCCGGTTGAGCGTGACGGTCGCGACGCCGCGCGCATCGACGCTCCAGAGAACCGGCCCGGTGGTGTTGGAAGTCATGCCTTCGGCTTGTTGTCGAGGAACGCAGCGATCGCCGGAGCTTTCCGCAGCCGTGCGACATCCTCCGCGCTCGGCAGTTGCGGCTTGTCGCGTTCGGCGTTGACCATGCACAGGAAGCCGAGCGGCTCGCCCTTGGTGGCGCGGAACTGGTGCCAGGTCATCGGCGTGACGGTGACGAGATCGTTCGTTCCGAGCGATTTGATTTCATCGCCGACGAGGCAATGTCCGCTGCCGCGCAGGATCAGCACCGCGTGCATGTGCTCGTGGCGCTCCAGCGTGGAAAACCCGCCGGGCGCGACCTCGAAATAGCGCAGCTCGCCGGCCATGTTCGGGTCGGAGAACAGCACTTGCCGGGTGATCGCTTTATAAAGCGCACGCTCGTCTTCCTTGTAGGGGCGCATCTCGACGCCATCCCAGCGGAAGTCCTTCGCGGCTTTGCGATGCGCCGTTCGGTCGACAGTTGCGGTATCACCCATAACGATAGTCCTTCACCCGGCCGACGAACGCCGCGGTTTCTTCGGTCAGCCGCTCGCGCGCGTCGAGCAGCGCGCCGCCGATCAGCAACATGACGTCGGCGCCGTAGAAATCAAGCATTTCGCAGACGCGGTCCGTGGTCATGCCGCCGGCCGGAACCGGGATCGCGGCCTCAAGGTCATGCCAGGGCGCGAGCGCCGTGCGGGCGATCTCACGGCATGTATCCGGGGAGTAGCCGAAGCGTCCGCCAAGGTTCGGGAACACGATCGCGTCGGCCCCGAGCGTGCGGAAGATCTTTCCGAACAGCAGCGCCGGCGCGATGCGCGAAGCGCCGGCCAGCGCCGGATGCGCGAAGAACGCGACGCCGGGATTGGCTTCCACCACACGGTGGAAGCTCGATAGCCCGAGAATCATCGGCTGCACCATGAAGGTGCCGATGCCGGCGTGGCATGCGTCCGTGATCTGGCGAACCGCGGCATCGAGCGTGCCCGTCACGCTCGGGACGTAATGCGCGCGATGCCCAGTCTCGCGCTCCACCTTGCCCAGCGCTTCCGTGATCGCCGCGATCCGCGCCGCGAACGGCGAATAGCTCTGGTCGGCGAGGCCGTGATCGTCCTTGATGTAGTCGATGCCGCCGCGCGCGAAACGCGCCGCGAGTTCGGCAAGCTTTTCAGGTGGCAGGCCCTGCGGCTTCAGCGCCGTGCAGGTGAAGGCGCGGCTCAGGATGCCGGTGCGCTTGCGCAGCCCCGCGAGACCGTAATGCGGGCCACCCCAGCCGCGCACGAGCTCTTCGGGGATTTCGGCATCGTGCAGCGTCACATCGTCCTGCAGGGATGTGTTGCCGAACAGCATGTTGATGAGCTGTCCCGGATCGGTACCGACCGTCGCGGCTGCGAGCGCGATGCGCACCGCGTAGCGGCCGGGCTCGATTTCGCTGATGGCCTCGACCTTGCCGACGATCTCGTCGAGGATTTGCTGATCCTCGATCGCCGAGAGCGGCATCTCGACACTCTGCTCGACCGCGATCGCGCGCGCGCGTGCCTCGATCGAGCGCGCATCGGAGCGGACGTGATAAACGGCTATCAGTCGGGACGACACGATGGAGAAGCCGTCGACCGCGCTCTCGCGCGGCTAGCCGACGGCGCGGCGCGACATCACGATCGGCTGCTTCGCGGCGCGCCACTGGCGACGGACGATATCGCCGGCAATCGTCGCGGCCACCGCAAGCCCGGTGACCACCAGCAGCGCGACCATGCTGAACAGCGCGAGACCGATCACGATCAGCAGGGGCAAAGCGATCAAAGGCGCGAACAGGACGACGTCGAACAGGCTGAGCCTGATCGATCCGCGATGCAGATCCGACGTGGCGCGTCTGCGGAACATGCGACCATTCCTCCCAGAAAACGGTGTCGCTTTCGTGGCGGCACCATAAAGGCCGCGCGTGTTGAGGGAAAGGTAGTTGATTCGCCGCTGCGTGGCGACGGAGCGGTTGTACCCAGCCTTATCGCTTCGGGCGGCCAGCCGGACCGGATGGGGGGACTCCCGAATTTGCCCAAGTCTTGGGCAAGTCAAAGAGCCGAGGCCGCCAGCTTCACGCCGAACACCCTCTCGGCGAACTGCGGATAGACTTCCGCAAGCTGCGGCGCCACGATTTCGCGCATCAGCCGCAAGGTATCGCCCGATGGCGCGGGCGTCACCGGAACCGCGTCCGGGCGGTCGAAATCGAAGCCGGTGTTCTCGATGACCTCCGCGACAGTATGCCCCGGGTGTACGCTTTCGAGCCGGAAGCGGCGGCGGGCCCGGTCGAACGCGAACAGGCAGCGGTTGGTGACCAGCGCGACCGGCCCGCCGGTGCGGTGCACATTCTCGGCGCTGCCGCCGGGCGCGCTGATGAACGAGACCTTCGGCACCAGCGTGCGGCGCGAATGCTCGACGCGAAACAGAATGACCTTGGGCACGACGTAATAGAGATAGCCGGAGCCGAACGAGCCGGGAAACCGCACGTTCGGCTGGTCGTAATCGCCGATGCTGACGAGGTTGATGTTGCCCTCGCCGTCGATCTCGCCGCCCGAGAGGAAGAACACGTCGATGCGGCCTTGGCCGGCGCAGTCGAACAGCTCGCGCCCGCCGTCGGTGAAGAACATGTGGCGGCGGCTGCCGAGCAGCGACACGTAGGGCTTGCCTCCTCCGCGCTCGCGCAGCGTCAGCGCGGCGGTTGCCGGGATCGGCGAGGCATTGCCGACGGCGACGTGCCGCACGTCGCCGATGAGGCGCATGATCACGTCGGCGAGCAGCTCTTCGGGGAGGAACTCCACTCTTACCTTCCCCTGCGAGGGGGAGGTCGACGCGCGCAGCACGTCGGGTGGGGATCACGGCACGACGCATGAGCCCTCCCCGGATCGGCTGCGCCGATCCGACCCTCCCCTTTCAGGGGAGGGTGGAGCGTGGGGCTACGCCGCGCGCTTGGCATACACATAGCTATCGAGATAGCGCGCGAAGCCTTCCGGCGTCGCGGCGAGCCGCGCGTATTCGGCCAGATGCCCGCCGTCGGCCGGATAGTGATCGAGCAGCGGCAGCGGCCAGGCGCCGCGCGGCGCGACCGCGATGGTGTCTACGTAGAAGCCCGGCACTGTGCCGGCCGAGAGTGCCGGATCATCCATCAGATTGCCGTCGTAGAGCTTCTCCACCGTCGCGACCGTGTGCGCCGCAGCATGCGCCATGGTCAGGAGCTCGCGGTCGCGCCCGATGAACACGTTGCCGGCGCGGTCGGCCATGCCGGCGTGGAACAGCGCGAAGTCGGGCTTGATCGCGGGCAGGAGCACGATCGGGTCGTTGTTGCCGAACGGATTGTCGATGACGCGCCAGTCGGGTCGATGGGCGAGGATGTCGGAGCCGATCAGTCCGCGCAGCGGGATGAACGGCACGCCCTTCTCGGCCGCCTGTATCGAGGCGTAGAGCGCGGGGCAGGTCGCATCCTTCATGGCGATCGTCTTGCCGAGTATCGCCGCTGTGAAGCGCGGCGCCGGGCCGAATTCGCCGAGGCTGACGGCGGATGTCTCCAGCGTCTCGACGCAGCCTGCCCCGATCAGCATGTCCGCCTGCAGCGTGGAGGTCGGCAGCGCCACCAGACTGAGCCGCTTGATCCCGCGCCGGATCAGCGCGCGCGTCGCCTCCATCGGCACGCCGGAGGACTCGCGCGGCACCACCACCATGGCGCCGTCCGGGATGGCGGCGACCGCGTCGTCGACGGAGGGGGCGATTGTTGGCATGACGATTTCCTCTCGTAGCCCTCACCCTGAGGAGCGCGCAAAGCGCGCGTCTCGAAGGGCGAGGCGGGAACGCCGTCTGCGGCCATCCTTCGAGACGCAACCCTTCGGGTCGCTCCTCAGGATGAGGATTTACACCTTCTCGATCTCGGCGAACATCTCCTTGGCGATCCGGATCGAGTCGAGCATCGCGGGCGCGCCGGCGTAGACACCGACGTGCATGAAGATCTCGCGGATCTCGTCCTTGGTCACGCCATTGGTCAGCGCGCCGCGGATGTGCCCGCGCAGCTCATGCGGCCGGTTGAGGATGCCGAGCATTGCGAGATTGAGCATGCTGCGCGTCTTGCGCGTCAGGCCTTCACGCCCCCATACGGCGCCCCATGCGTATTCGGTGACGTAGTCCTGCACTGGCTTGCCGAAGTCGTCGGCGTTGGCGGCGAGCGCCTTGTCGACATAGGTCTTGCCCATGACGGCGGTGCGGATTTCAAGGCCCTTGTCATATGTCTGCTGATCCACGGCGTGGCTCCCTTGTTGAAAATCAAGCGCTGCCCTCTTTCCCTCTCCCCGCGAAGCGGGGAGAGGGTGCCCGAGCAAAGCGAGGGCGGGAGANNACCCTCTCCCCGCAAGGGCGGGGAGAGGAAGAAAGAGTGTCACTCCGCGGCCGCCCGAGCCGGGCTTGCGGCATCGGCGAAATAATCCATCGCGGCCTGCACGCCGCCCTTGCGGTGCGGAANNAGGTCGTTGAAGTCGCCGAGATGGCCGATGCGGAACACCTTGCCGGCGACCTTCGACAGGCCGGTGCCGAGCGACACGTCGAAATGTTCCAGCGCGGTCTTGCGAAACGCGTCCGCGTCATGCCCGGCCGGCATCATCAGCGCGGTGAGCGACGAGGAATAGTGCCGCGGCTCCTTACACAGGATTTCGAGGCCCCACGCACGCGCGGCGCGCCGCGTCGCCTCGGCGTGGCGGTCGTGGCGCGCGAACACGTTGTCGAGGCCTTCCTCGTGCAGCATGTCGATCGCTTCGCCGAGCGCATAGAGCAGGTTGGTCGCGGGCGTATACGGGAAGAATCCGGTCTTGTTGGCCGCGATCATCTCGTCCCAGCCCCAGTAGGACTTCGGCATCCTCGATTGCTTCGCGGCGGCGAGCGCCTTGTCGCCGAGCGCGTTGAACGAAAGTCCCGGCGGCAGCATCAGCCCCTTCTGCGAACCGCCAACCGTGATATCGACGCCCCACTCGTCATGGCGATAGTCGATCGAGCCGAGCGACGAGATCGTATCGACCATCAGCAGTGCCGGATGCCCCGCCGCATCGATCGCGCGGCGCACCTCATTGATGAGCGTGATGCAGCCGGTCGAGGTCTCGTTGTGCACGACGCAGACGGCCTTGATCTCGTGCGCCTTGTCGTCTTTGAGTCGCGCCTCGATCTTCGCCGGGTCCGCACCGCTGCGCCAATCCGATGCGATGAATTCCGGCTGAAGGCCGATCTTCGTCGCCATCGTTTTCCACAGGCTCGCGAAATGTCCGGTCTCATACATCAGCACACGGTCGCCGGGTGACATCGTGTTGATGAGGGCGGCTTCCCACGCGCCGGTGCCGGACGCAGGGTAAATGATCACCGGGCCGGCGCACTTGAAGATCGTCTTGATGCCGTCGAGCACACGCCGTCCGAGCTTACCGAACTCCGGCCCGCGGTGGTCGATCACCGGCATGTCCATCGCGCGCAGGATGCGGTCCGGAACCGGCGTCGGCCCGGGAATGTTCAAAAAATGACGGCCGGCGGTACGGGAGGAGTTCTGGGACATGGTTTCCTCGCGCGACGTTTGACTTATCGGTTGGCGCGCGTGATTTTGCCCGTGCGCCCGCGACCATCAAGTCCGGATGCGCGAATCAGTCAAGCAAATCCGGCGGATAAGCCGGTTGGGAATTGGAATCACGAATGGCCGCGCAACTGGTGCCCGGGCTCGAACGCAAGCTGAAGGCCGAGATCGCAGGCGATGTCCTGTTCGATCGCTTCAGCCGCGGCCGCTATGCGACCGACGCCTCGCACTACCAGATGATGCCGCTCGGCGTGGTCGTGCCGCGTACCGTCGCGGAGGCCGAGCGCGCCATCGTGCTCGCGCGAGCGGAAGGCGTGAGCGTGCTCGCGCGCGGCGGCGGTACCTCGCAGGCCGGGCAGACGGTCAACGAATCTCTTGTCATCGACTGCTCGAAGCATCTCAATCAAATTTACGAGCTCGACATCGGCGAGCGGCGCTGCACGGTCGAGCCCGGCATCGTGCTCGATGACTTGAATCGCAAGCTCAAGCCCTACGGCCTCTGGTTCCCGGTCGACGTCTCCACTGCTTCGCGCGCGACCATCGGCGGCATGGCGGCGAACAACTCCTGCGGCGGACGTTCGCTGCGTTACGGCACGATGCGCGACAACGTCATCGCGATCGACGCCGTCCTTGCCGACGGCACCAAGGGACGCTTCGGTCCGGTCGCGGCCGGCTTGTCCAACTTGCCGGCGGGCTCGCTGCTGCGCCCGCTCGCGCGCAGCCTGCTCGATATCGGCCTGCGCGAGGTCGACGAGATCGAGGCGCGTTTCCCAAAAGTTCAACGCCGCGTCGGCGGCTACAATCTCGACGCCTTCGCGCCCAACGCGCCGGGGCACAATCTCGCGCACATCCTGATCGGCTCCGAGGGCACGCTCGGCTTCTCGACACGCATCGAATTGAAGCTCTCGCCCGTGCTCGGCCGCCGTGCGGTCGGCGCCTGCCATTTCGGCTCGTTCTACGAGGCGATGAATGCCGCCCAGTATCTGGTGAAGCTCAAGCCGATCGCCGTCGAGCTGATCGACCGCACGATGCTCGAACTGGCCTCCGAGATCGCGATGTTCCGCCCGACCCTGAAGGCCTTCGTGCGCGGCACGCCCGAAGCGATCCTGCTGGTCGAGTTCGACGAGGGCGAATTCGAGAACGTGCGGCGGCTCAAAGAGCTCGCCGCCATGATGGGCGACCTCGGCTTCGGCTTCGATCACGAAGGGGCGAAATGGGGTGGGGTGGTCGAGGTGATGGATCCCTCGCTCCAAACCGCGATCTCGGACGTCCGCACCTCCGGGCTCAACATCATGATGTCGATGAAGGAGCAGGGAAAGCCGGTCTCCTTCGTCGAGGACTGCGCGGTGCCGCTGATCGACCTCGCCGAATACACCGCGCGTCTGACGCAGGTGTTCGAGAAGCACGGCACGCGCGGAACCTGGTACGCGCACGCCTCCGTCGGCTGCCTGCACGTGCGCCCCGTCCTAAACCTCCGCCAGGAGAAGGACGTGAAGGCGATGCGCGCCATCGCCGAGGAAGCCTTCGCGATGGTGCGTGACTACAAGGGCTCGCATTCGGGTGAGCACGGCGACGGCATCGTGCGCTCGGAATTCCACGAGTTCATGTTCGGCAAGCGGCTGGTGAAAGCCTTCGAAGAGGTGAAGGACCGCTTCGACCCGAAGGGCACATTCAATCCGGGCAAGATCGTGCGCGCGCCGAAGTTCGACGACCGCGCCAACTTCCGTTACGGGCCCGATTATCGCGCCGACGAGATCGCGACCGAGCTCGACTGGTCCGCCTACACGGGCGCCGGCAACGGATTCCAGGGCGCGATTGAGATGTGCAACAACAACGGCGCCTGCCGCAAGGCGACGGCCGGCGTGATGTGCCCGTCCTATCGTGTCACGCGAGACGAACGCGACGTGACGCGCGGTCGCGCCAATACTCTGCGCCTTGCGATCACCGGGCAGCTCGGCCCCGACGCCTTCACATCCGACGAGATGGCCGAGACGATGAAGCTCTGCGTCTCATGCAAGGGCTGCCGCCACGAATGCCCGACCGGCGTCGACANNGGCGCGCATGAAGATCGAGGTGCAGGCCGCGCGCGCCAAGAAATTCGGACTATCCTTGCGCGATCGGCTGGTCGGTTTCCTGCCGCGCTATGCGCCTTACGCGGCACGGTTTCCCGCACTCGCGAACCTGCGCGACAAATATCCAAAGCTTGCGGCGTTGTCCGAACGCTATGCCGGACTGAGCACGCGCCGCACGCTGCCGAAGTGGCGCAGGGATGTGTTCCGCGATCCGGTCGGCGACGCGCCGCACGAAGACTCTCTCGACTCCCTCCCCCGCTTGCGGGGGAGGGTGGGGGAGGGGGCGGAACGAGAAGTCGTCCTCCTGGCCGACACGTTCAACCGCTACTTCGAGCGCGAGAATCTCGACGCCGCCGTCTCGGTGCTGCAGGCCGCCGGCTACACGGTGCACATCGCAAAGCCCGCCGACGGCACGAAACGCCCGCTCTGCTGCGGCCGCACGTTCCTCTCGGTCGGCAAGGTCGACGAAGCGCGGCACGAGGCCGAGCGCGTGATCGCCGCCGTCGCGCCGTTCGTGGCGCGCGGCGTACCGGTGATCGGATTGGAGCCAAGCTGCATCCTCAGCTTCCGCGACGAGGTGCCGGCGATGCTCAAGACCGACGCCGCACTAGAGCTCGCGCTGCATGCGCTGATGTTCGAGGAGTTCCTGGTGCGCGAGGCCGCGGCTGGCCGGCTGAACCTGAAGCTCGCGCCGATCGCCAAGCGCGCGCTGGTGCACGGCCATTGCCATCAGAAGGCGTTCGGCATGTTCGGCGCGGTCGCGCGCATCCTGAAACTTGTGCCCGGCCTCCAAGTCGAGACCGTCGAATCGAGCTGCTGCGGCATGGCCGGCGCGTTCGGTTACGGCGCCGACACGATCGATGTGTCGATGGCGATGGGCGAGCTGTCGCTGCTGCCGGCGGTGCGCAAGGCCGATGCCGATACGCTCATCGTCGCCGACGGCACCTCGTGCCGTCACCAGATCCACGACGGCGCGCAGCGCGACGCGCTGCACGTCGCGCGCGTGCTGGCGATGAGCGTGGAGAAGGCTGTGCTGAACTAAAGCCCGTTGCGATAAACCACCTTGCCGCCCACCACTGTCATCAGCGCCTTCGTGTCGCGGATCGCGTCCGGTGGAATCGACATGATGTCCTGCGACAGCACCGCGAGATCAGCGAGCTTGCCGACCTCGATGCTGCCGCGGTCCTTCTCCACGCCCATGATGCGCGCATTGTTGATCGTATAGAGCGTCAGCGCTTCCTTTGCGGTGATCGCGTGCTCCTTGCCGAGCACGTAGCCTTTCAGCACTTGCCGCGTCGTCATCCACCACATCGAGAGATATGGATCGACCGGCACCACCGGCCCGTCCGTACCGGCGCCGACCAGAATCCCTGAGTCGATCGCTTCGCGGATCGGGATCGCGTAGGCGGCATGCTCATCGCCCCACCAGCGGCGCTGGTTGTGGCCGAGCAGCACCGGATGGTCCTGCATCGTCGCCATGATGCCGATCGCCGCCATCTGCTTCAGCGCCGCGTCGGACGGATGGAACAGGTGCATGATGGTCCAGCGCAGGTCGCGGATCGGCCGCTCCTTGTTCACGCGGGCGTAGGAGCGCACGATCACGTCGATGGTCTCGTTGCCGACCGCGTGGGTCTGCGCTTGCAGCCCGGCCTCCGCGATCAGCTTGAGGCTCTCGACATATTCGTCCTCGCCGCCGGGCGGCAGGAGCAGTACGCCGCGATAGGCCGCGTCCGGCTGCTCGCCCGGCACGATACGGTAGGGCCAGGTCATGCGGCCGCCTTCGACGCCGCCGTCGAGCAGGAACTTGATCCCGACGAAGCGCAGCATGTCGTCGTTCTTCTGCGCCTTGATCGCCGCGATGCCCTTCTCGACTTCGCTTTTGCGCAGCGCGCGATAGAGCACGTCGGTGCGCACCGTCATCTCACCCGAGTCGTGCACTGCGCGGTAAAGCGCCATCTGCTGTTCGGTGACGCCGGGCTCGATGACACCGACAAGCCCATAGGAGTTGAGGTCGTGCATCGCGATCTTCAAAAGCTCCGCCATGTTGGCGGGCGCCGGCGGCAACACCTTGCGCACCAGGTTGGCGGCGTTCTCGAGCAGTACGCCGGTCGGTTCCCCGGCTGCCTCGTCGCGCACAACCACGCCGCCGTCGGGGTTCGGCGTGTCCCTGGTGACGCCGGAAAGCTCCAGCGCCTTGGAGTTCACGGTGACGACGTGACCGCCGCGCGGGATGAACACTGGGTTGTTCGGCGACACCTTGTCGAGTTCCTGGCGTGTCGGCATGCGGCCTTCTTCCAGGATGCTTTCATGCCAGCCCGATGACGCGATCACCCATTGGCCTGGCGGCGTGCGGGCGACGCGCTCGCCGATCGCGGCTTGCACCTCCGCGACAGTGCGCGTCCCGAGGAGCTGCACGGCCGGTCCGTTGAGCGCCGCGAAGAGCTGATGCAGGTGCGAGTCGATGAGGCCGGGTACGACCGTCTTGCCGGCGAGCTCGATGACCTACGTGTTCGGCCCGATTTGGCTCGCCATCGCCGGATCATCGCCGACTGCGACAAAGCGCCCGTCCCGGATCGCGAGCGCCTGCACGACGCGCCAGTCCTTTTCGACGGTGATGATGTTGCCCCCGCGTAGCACGAGGTCAGCGGGCTGTGCGAGCGCCGGTGACGCGAGAAGCGCGAGAAGGAGCGCGAGGCGAAACAGCATGGGGCTCTCCCGATTTTCGAGGGAGCTTAGCGCGAGCAACGTTGAGCCGTCACCCGGAGGTGCGAACGAAGTGAGCCTCGAAGGGCGACGGCGCCAGCTCGGAGTGCGTGGCCATCCTTCGAGGCTCGCGGTGCTCGCACCTCAGGGTGACAGCGCGGTTCGAGATCAATCCGTCACCCTGAGGTGCCGGAGCGCAGCGTAGG